>NZ_CP043026.1:0-342545 GCF_008086545.1 Spiroplasma chinense
ATGACAAACACAGTTTTGTGAAAAAAAATAAAAGAATGGCTTATTTCATCAGATTTAATAGAGCCAAATATATATGAAGATTATATAAAAAATGCATCACTAGAATCACTATCTCCAAATAATGTAGCAATCGTTGTTTCTTCTGATCTATCAAAATATTATCTTGAAAATTTAGATTCTGATATAGACATCAAAAGTAAAATTTGTGAACTATTAGAAAAAGATGTTATGTTAACATTTTTGACTAAAGAGGAATATAAAAAAGAAGAGAAATATTTAAAAGTTATTAAAAAGAACAAAATTATCAATGGGGGAGAATTTTCATTTGAAAACTTTGTCTCCGGGGTAAGTAACATGAATGCATATAATGCATCAAAGGCAATTATTAACAATTTAGGTACTAAATGAAATCCTTTATTCATTCATGGAGACTCAGGACTTGGTAAAACTCACCTTTTAAAAGCTATATTAAATGAACTAAGTAAAGATTCTAATGATATTAATATTAAATATTATACATCTGCAGATTTTAGAAAAGAAATCTTAGACTCTTTACAAGATGGTTTCAAGGAAATTGAATCTACTAAAGAAAAATTTGCTAACTTAGATGTTATTTTAATTGATGACATTCAATTTTTAGCAAATAGTGGAAAAACAAATGAAATATTTTTTAACTTATTTAACAGTTGTGTAGAAAATAACAAACAAATAGTTATCACATCTGATAAAGCACCTGAATATTTAAATGGTTTTGACAAAAGACTAGTTTCTCGTTTTAATCAGGGATTAAATGTGAAAATAGACACACCAGATATTGTCACAGCCACAGCTATTGTGGATTACAAATCAAGAGTAGCAAACCTTTTATTTACAGAAGAGGTAAAAAAATATATAGCTTCTTATTATGGATCTGACGTTAGAAAGATCGAAGGAGTAATTAATAAAATCGAATTTGCAATAATTCAAGACAAAGAAAAAGTAGGTAAAACTATAGACTTAGAAGATATTAATCTATTTTTAGAGGATTATTCTTTTGCTCCTGGTGGAGATATTACAATACAAAAAATAAAAAATGTTGTAGCTCAAAATTATGGAGTTACTGCAAAAGCGTTAGATTCAAAAGTAAGATTACAAGCAGTTGTTAGAGCAAGACATGTTGCTATGTATTTAACTGGAGAAATCTTAAAGAAAAATTACACAGAAATAGGTGTGTCATTTGGTGGTAAAGATCACACAACTGTTATGCACGCATTTAAAAAAATCAATGAAAGCCTAGAATCTGACAAGATTTTTAAAAAGACTTTGAACAAAATAAAGAAAGAAATAGTTTCTTAAAGGTTTTAATTGGTGCTTTAAAATGTTATTATTATAGGGTAAAAAGTATTATAAACACTTGTTATATAAGAGTTTTCCACATTTTAACCGCATAATAATAATAAATAATAATATTAATCTAATAGGGGGTTTTTATGTTTTTTAAGATTGACAGAAATTATTTTATTGAAGAAATTAATAAATGTAATAGGATTATAGATTATAAATCTTTAAGCCCTAACTTGACTGGGATTTTAGTTGAAGTTACAGCTGAAAAAATTTCTTTAATTTCTACTAACTCTAATTTTTCAATTAAAACATCTACAAATAATTTTGAAAATGGTTTAGAAATTAAAGAAGCTGGAACTATGTTAATTAGGGGTAAATATTTCTTAGAAATTTTAAGAAGAATGGATGATGAAATAATTAACATCTCTAAAGTGGAAACTAATCTTATTACTTTATCTGGAGAAAAATCAGAATTTACATTGAACATATTAGATCATCTTGATTATCCTTTAATAGCATTTAGAGAAAAAGGAACTGTTGTTGAATTAGATTCTTCAGAATTAAAAAAAGCTTTGAACCAAACAATTATTTCTGTTAACGAATGAAATCAAAAAATTGTTTTGTCTGGTTTAAATTTTAGTGTCGACAATGACATTTTTTATGTAACAGGAACTGATGGTTTTAGAGTTTCTAGAAAACAAATAACTTTAAATTATCCTTTAGAAGAAAAATTTGAAGCTAACATTCCTTTCAAAGGAGTTCATGAAATTATTAAAATTTTAAGTGAAAAGGGATTATGTAAATTAGTATTACAAGATAACTATTTATCTGTACTTATTAATGAAACTATATTTCAAGTTAATTTATTAGAAGGACAATTTCCAAATGTGAATTCTGTTTTTCCAACTGACTTCAACAGTACAATCTATGTTGAAAATAAAAAGTTTGTTAAATTAATTTCGAGAGCAGATATTCCTAGTGAAGAAAATTTATCAACTGTTGTTAATTTAATTTTACAAGGAGAATCAATTTTTATAAAATCAAACATCCAACTAGTTGGTAGCTTTGAAGAAGAATTTAAAGAATTTGAATTAAGAGGTTTAGACGAACAAAATATTTATTTCAATTCTAGATATCTTTTAGAATCGTTAAAAACATTTGAAACTAAAACAATTGAGATCAATTTTATTGATGCTAAAAAACCAATTGTTATTTCTTCGAGTGAAGATTTATCATTGAGTCAAATTATCTTACCAATGTCTTCAAATTAATTTTTTTAGTGTTTAATTAATAATTTAAAAATAGTAAGTGGGTAAATTATGGGAAATAATTATGGAGCAGATCAGATACAAGTCTTAGAAGGATTGGAAGCAGTTCGTAAGAGACCTGGTATGTATATTGGAAATACAAATAAAGTAGGACTACATCATTTAATTTGAGAAATTTTAGACAACTCTGTTGATGAATCATTAGCAGGTTTTTGTGATGAAATTTCAATTGTTATAACTGATGAAAATGAAATTTTAATTAAAGATAATGGGAGAGGAATACCAGTAGCTATTCACCCTAAAACTAAAAAAAGTACTTTAGAAACAATTTTTACAGTACTACATGCGGGTGGTAAGTTTGATGAATCAACTTATAAAATCTCTGGAGGACTTCATGGAGTTGGAGCTTCTGTTGTAAATGCATTATCTTTATATGTTGAAGCAATTGTTTTAAGAGATAATAAAATGTATTACCAAAGATTTTTTGATGGTGGTACAAAAGCAACTGAACTTGAAACAATTGGTCTATCAGATGCAAATGGAACGTTAATTAAATTTAAACCCGATCCTGAAATTTTTAAAGAAACTGTAGAGTTTGATTTTGCAGTTGTTAAAACTAAAATAAAACAATTAGCTTTTTTAAACAAAGGTTTAAAAATTGATTTATATGATCAAAGAAATGATAAATTTTTATCTTATAGATTTGATGATGGAATTAAAGATTATATAAAAGAAATTAATAGTGGTAAAGAAAAAATTAATGACGAGATTTTTTACATAAGTGATAAATTTGAAAAAATTGAAGTGGAAGTTTCAATTCAATATAATGACACTTATGACGAAAATATTTTTTCATTCTGTAATAATATTTTCACAAGTGAAGGTGGAACACATGAAGAAGGTTTTAAATTATCTTTAATTAAAGCTTTAAATAATTACACAAATGATTTAAAAAATTTCAAAGGAAATAAATTTACTTTTGATGATGTACGTGAAGGAATTTGTGCTGTTATTTCAATTAAACATGTGGATCCTTTATATGAAGGACAAACAAAAGCAAAACTTTCAAACGTTGATGCAAAAGAAGCTGTATCAAATATTTTGTTTGAAAGTTTTAAAGAGTACTTATTAAAAAATCCTAATGATGCAAAAAAAATAATTGAGAAAATTTTAATTTCACAAAAAGCAAGAAAAGCTGCTCAAAGAGCTAGAGAAGACACAAGAAGAAAATCTGCTATTGATAATTTTTCTTTACCTGGAAAATTAGCAGACTGTGAATCTAAAGATGCAGATATTTCAGAACTATATTTAGTCGAAGGGGATTCTGCGGGTGGTAGTGCAAAAACTGGACGTAATAGAAAAAACCAAGCTATCTTATCTTTAAAAGGTAAAGTTTTAAATGTTGAAAAAGTTAAACAATCTAAAGTTTTTGAAAACAATGAAATTCAATCTATTATAGCTGCTATTGGAACTGGTGTTAAAAAAGATTTTAATATCAAAAAAATAAGATACAAAAAAATAATTATTATGACTGATGCTGATGTTGACGGAGCTCACATTAGAGTTTTATTATTAACTTTCTTTTATAGATATATGAAAGAACTTTTAAATAATGGAAACATTTATATTGCACAACCTCCATTATATAAAATTGATGCAGGAAAAAATAATATTGATTATGCATATTCAGATGCAGAACTTGAAGAATTAAAAAATAACAAATACAAAGATTTAAAATATGTAATTCAACGTTACAAAGGACTTGGAGAAATGGATCCAATCCAACTTTGAGAAACTACAATGGACCCTGAAAGAAGAACTATGATTCAAATCAAAGTTGAAGATGCTTTCATGGCTAATGAAGTTTTTTCAAGTCTAATGGGTGAGAGTGTAGAGTTAAGAAGAAACTTTATTACTGAGAATGCTCAATTTGTTGAAAACATAGATATATAGAAATAGGTGAGTACAAATGGCTGAAAATAATATTGGTAGAATTTTAGAAGTAGATATTAAAAATGAAGTTGAAAAAGATTTTTTAGAGTACTCAATGAGTGTTATTGTCAGTCGTGCTCTTCCTGAATTAAAAGATGGTTTGAAACCAGTTCATAGAAGAATAATTTATGCTATGAATGATTTAAAAATTACAGCAGATTCACCACATAAAAAATCTGCTCGTATTGTTGGGGAAGTAATTGGTAAGTATCACCCTCATGGTGATTCATCAGTTTATGAAGCAATGGTTAGAATGTCACAAGATTTTTCTTATCGTTATCCTTTAGTTGAAGGACATGGTAACTTTGGATCAATCGATGGTGATGGAGCTGCTGCGATGCGTTATACTGAGGCAAGACTTTCAAAAATTTCAAATATGTTATTGAAAGACATTGATATGGAAACAGTACCATTCACAGATAACTATGATGCTTCAGAAAGAGAACCAAAATATTTAACAGGTTACTTTCCAAATCTTTTAGTTAATGGTGCTACAGGAATTGCTGTTGGTATGGCTACAAATATTCCTCCACACAATTTAACAGAAGTTACAAATGCAATAATTGCATACATTGATAATAATGATATTACTATTGATGAAATTTTAGAATTTATTAAAGGACCAGATTTTCCTACAGGAGCTTTAATGACAAACGGTCAATCTATGATTGATGGTTATAAAACAGGAAAAGGTAATTTAACTATCAGAGCAAAAATTGATATTGAATCTGATAATAAAAAACAAAGAATTGTTATTAGTGAAATTCCTTATCAAACAAATAAAATTAGAATAGTTGAAAAAATTGCAGATCTTTACAAAAATAAAATTATTGTTGGTGTAACAGATATTCGTGATGAATCAAACTATCAAGGTATTAGAATTGTTTTAGATTTAAGTACAAATGCAAATGCACAATTAATTATTAAAAGATTATATAAGTATACTTCTCTTCAAACTAATTTTGCAATTAACATGTTGTCATTAAATAATGGAATACCTGTTGTTCTAAATATAAAAGACATAATTAAATTTTATGTAAAACATCAAATTGACATTATTATGAAACGTTCAATTTTTGAACAAAAAAAATTGAACAAACGTTTACATATTTTAAATGCAATTAGAAAAACTTTAGATCATATTGATGAAGTTATAAAAATTATTAAAGAGTCTGCTAACACAGAAGAAGCTCACAAAATGTTAAATGAAAAATTTGGTTTTGATGAACAACAATCAAAAGCAATTTTAGATATGAGACTTCAAAGACTTGTTGGACTTGAAAGAGAAAAAATTGAATTAGACATAAAAACTATTGAAGCTAGATTAGTTGAATTAGATGAAATTATAAATTCAAAAGAAAAACAAAACGAAGTTTTAGTTTCTCAACTTGAAAATATTAAAACTAAATTTGGTGATGAAAGAAGAACTCAAATAATTAAAGAAGAACAAACTTTAATTGGAGAGGAAGAACTAATTCAAGATACTCAAATGATTTTAACTCTAACTGAAAATGGTTATGTTAGAAGATTAAGTCCAGCAGAATTTAAAACTCAAAAACGTGGTGGAAAAGGAATTATAATTAATTCTTATCCAGATGATAATATTATTATTTCTTGTGTTGGAAAAACAAAAGATGATGTTTTATTTTTCTCTAACGAAGGAAAAGTTTACAAAGTTAAAGGATACAATATTACTCAGTTTACTAGAACGTCGCGTGGTCTACCAATAATTAATTTCATAGGAATAAATTCCTCTGAAGAAATTACATCAATCTTATCTCTAAAAAATAAAGATAAGAAATTTAAATTTTTAAATTTTATAACTCTTAATGGAGTTGTAAAAAAAGTTGCTATTGAAGAATTTGATAGAATTAACAATTATGGAAAAATAGCAATCAACTTAGATAAAGGAGATAAATTAGTTTCAGTTGTTCCAACTGTTGGTAACAATGAATTACTAATTGCTTCTAAAAAAGGAAAAATTATTAAAGTAGATGAAAACGATTTCAGACCAATGTCTAGATCTTCTAGAGGTGTAAAAGGTATGAACATTGATAAAGGTGATCAAGTAGTTTCAGCTGTAAGTAATTACGGAGTTGAAAGTGTTGCTACTATATCAGAATATGGTATAGTAAAAAGAACACTTATAAGTGAATATAACATTTTTGGTAGAGGTGCTAAAGGTGTTCTAGGTATGAAACTAAATGATAAAACTGGAAGTTTCAAAAACATGTTAGGTGTTAGAGAAACAGATGATTTACTTATGATTTCTTCAAAAGGTAAAATCATCAAAATTGGAGCTCAAGATGTTAACTTACAATCTAGAACTTCTACTGGAGTAATTGGATTTAGTTTGGATGAAGGTGAATACATTACAACTGTTTCATTGGAATTCAATAAGGGAGAATAAAACAATGTTAGATATAAATAGAATTGAAAATGATCTTGAACATATAAAAGTTCAATTGAAAAAAAGAAATAAAGATTATTCAGAAGAATTAAATCAAGTTTTAAATTTTAATTCTGATAGAAAAAAAATAATCAAAGAAGTTGAAGAATTAAAAGCTACAAAGAATTCAATTTCAAAAGAAATTGGAATTTTAGCTAAGGATAAAAAATTTGATGAAATTGAAAAATTAAAATCTGAAGTAACAACTATGAATGAAAAAATTGAAGTACTTGATAAAAATTTAAAAGAAGTACAACTAAACATGAATTCATTGTTAGCTGTAATACCAAATGTTCCTAACGATAATATTCCTCTTGGAAATGATGATGAGGATAATGTTGAAGTAAGAAGATGAGTTGAACCAGGAATTAAAAATGATGGTGAAGCTCATTGAGATATAGGACAAAAATTAGGATTAGTAGATTTTGAATTAGGTGCAAAATTATCTGGATCAAGATTCTTAGTTTATAAAAACGAAGGATCAAAAATGATAAGAGCTATTGCAGATGTTTTATTAAATAGACACAAGAAACATGGATACCAAGAAATGTTCCTTCCATTATTAGTAAATGCGGAAAATATGTTTGGAACAGGTCAACTTCCTAAATTTGAAGAAGATGCATATAAAATTGATGATCAATATTTAATTCCAACTTCTGAAGTTCCATTAACAAATGTATTCAGAAATACAATTGTTGATGTTAAAGAATTACCAACTTATTTAACTTCTTTCACACAATGTTTTAGAAGAGAAGCTGGAAGTGCTGGACGAGATACAAAAGGAATGATTAGATTACATCAATTTAATAAAGTTGAAATGGTTAAAGTTTGTGAACCTGAATCTTCATATGAAGAACTTGAAAAAATGGTTTTAGATGCAGAAGATTGTTTAAAAATGTTTAATATACCATATAGAGTTGTAGAACTTTGTTCTGGAGATATTGGTTTCACATCACAAAAAACTTATGATTTAGAGGTTTGATTCCCTAATCAAAATAAATTTAGAGAGATCTCTTCATGTTCTAATTGTGGTGATTATCAAGCTAGAAGAATGGGTGCAAAATATAAAAACACAGATGGTAAAGTTAATTATTTAAATACATTAAATGGTTCAGGACTTGCAATAGATAGATTATTTGCAGCAATGTTAGAAAATCATTATGATGGTGAAAAATTAATATTACCAGAAGTATTAAGACCTTATTTTGATAATAAAGAATATATAAAATAAAAAAAATGTTTCACGTGAAACATTTTTTTTTGACAAAAAACCAGGTTTTTTGTTTCACGTGAAACATTTAAGTTAGAACAAAATATATAAGAATTGTTTCACGTGAAACATTTTAAATGTAAAAAAAAGTATTACTTTCAATATAATATGATAATATATAAATGTCATTGTAAGGGTGACGTTCGAAGCTGGTCAGGACCGGAAGGTAGCAGCCATAAGAATCCAGTGCCTTGTACAATGGCATTTTTTATTTTTAGGTGATTTGAAATGACAGATATATATTACGAGAATTTAATTAAAGAAATAAAAAAATGCAAAAAGAGCAAAGATGTTCCTGTTGCTGCTTTTTTAGTTAAAGATAAAAAGATTGTAGCAAAATCAATCAATACTCGAGAAAAAGATTTAGACATTGCTGGTCACGCAGAAATAAAAGTCATAAATAAAATGTTTAAAAAAATAGGTAATAAAAATTTAGAAGAATTTAATATGGTTGTCAGTTTAAAACCTTGTTTTATGTGTATCGGAGCTATTCAACACGCTAATATAAAAAAAGTTTATTATTACTTAGAAAATTTAAAATGTGATTATCATAAATTTGAAAACAATATAAAGTTTATTAAATTAGAAGATTTAGAAAATAAACTAGAAATGGAACTTAAACATTTCTTTAAAAATCTAAGAAATAAATAGGTAAAATAATACTAGCGAGAGGTGATAACAATGGATAATAAAAAATCTTTATATAGAATTTATAGACCCAAAAACTTAGATCAAGTTGCAGGTCATGAAGGAATAAAAGAAATATTAAAATCAGAAATTGAAAGTAATAATTATCCTCACGCTTTGTTATTTTCTGGTCAAAGAGGAACAGGAAAAACATCTATAGCTAAAATATTTGCAAAGATTGTAAATTGTACAAATTTACAAAAATATAATCCTTGTGATGAATGTGTAAGTTGTAAAGAATTTAATAACAATGCTCACTCAGATATTTTTGAAATGGATGCTGCTTCAAATAATGGAGTAGATGAAATTAGAAACATAAAAGCAAATGTCTCTACATTACCAAGTATTTCAAAATATAAAGTTTATATAATTGATGAGGTTCATATGTTAACCAATTCTGCTTTCAATGCATTATTAAAAACTTTAGAAGAACCACCAACGCATGTGATTTTTATATTAGCAACAACAGAATTTTCAAAAATACCACAAACTATAATTTCAAGATGTCAGTTATTTAATTTTAAAAGAATTAGTAAATCAGCTCTTGAAAATAAAGTTGAAGAGGTTTGTAATTCTGAAGGAAGTGAAATTGATTCAGAAGCTTTAGAAGAAATTTATTACATGTCAGATGGATCATTGAGAGATGCTCTAAATTATTTGGAACAATCATTAACTATCTCAACAGGAAAAGTTACAACAGACGAACTTAAAAAAATATTTTATATTGCAACAAAGAAAGAAAAAGTTGAAGTACTAAAAAATATTTTTGATGGCAAAGCAAATGAAATTATAAATTATTTTGAAAATTCAAATGATCAAGGAATCGACTTTCAAGCTACAATACTTGGGTTATTAAATATTTTGAAAGAAATAGTTTCAGTAAAAATGACAGGTAACTTTAACTACCTAAAAATTTTAGATCAAGATGAATTTAATTATTTTGAATCAGTTCAAATAGAAAAAATATTTTCTCTAGCTGATAACATTTCTGAAGCATATACAAAAACAAAAAATTCAAATGTAAGTTATCAATACATTCTTATAAATATTTTAAAAACCATTAAGGGTTTCACTACTACACCAATAAGTGTAGTAGTGAAAAATGACTTAAATGAAAATAATAAGATTGAAAATGTCCAACCTTATATTTCAAATTTTAATCAAATAAAAAAAGTTGAAGAACCAAAAGTTGAAGAACCAAAAGTTGAAGAACAAAATTTAAGAACCGAAACTTTGCAAGAAGAAAACAACAATATTCAAAATGTTGTTGCTGATGAAAATAAAATGGAAACAGTAACTAGATCACAATCTACAAACGAAAAAAATATCAGTGATGAAAATAGAATTAATAATATTTTAGATATTTCTAATGAAGAAGAAAAATTATTAAAACTTCAAATGTATTTGATGGTTGAAAACATGACAGGTTCAAGTTCTGAAATAGAATTTTCTGATAACCAAATTTTAAATTCTTTACTTAACGTTGATAAAGATTTAAGAAAAACTTATGACGAGAAAATTCAAAATTTGGTTTTTAGTAATAAAAATAATTTAGAGGAATTAAAAAAATATATTTGTTTCTACAACGGAAAGGTTAGTGCTGCAAATGATCAGTCATTAATTCTAATCGTTGAGGATAGTGGAATCGCACAATGAATAAATTACAAATTACAAAATGAGATTTTTAGAAATGATTTATTCTCAATTCTTGAAGCTAATGTTGCTATAATTTGTATTGATAAAAAAAGATGAAAACAAATTAAAGAAGAATACATGTTTAGAAAACAATCTGGAATTTTAAATAATGTTTACGAACCAATTGATTTAGGAAACTTTTATGAAAGTTTAAATGAAGTTGAAAGCGAAAATGAATATTTAAAAAGAGCAAGAGAAATTTTAGATATTGAGATAAAGGTAGTGGATTAATATGGACGAACTAATTGAATTATTAAAACAATTTGATGGAATTGGTAATAAAGCTGCAAAGAAAATATTCTTTGAAATTATGACTAGTAAGTCGAAAAAAGATAAATTAGTTGAAACCATAGAAAAAATATCAAACAGCTATAAAATTTGTGAGACATGTTATTTTTACAGATTTGAAAATCTTTGTAAATTTTGTGATGACGCTACAAGGAATCAAGAATTGATTTGTGTGGTTTCATATATAACAGATGCGCAAAGAATTTTGGAATCTAACTATAGAGGTTTGATCCACGTACTAAATGGTGAAATTAATTTAAATAAAAATATTCACCCTGAAAACTTAAAAATGGAAGAATTATTTGCTAGAATAAATAAGGATAAGGAAATAATTCTTGCTCTCAATTTAACTTTTGAGGGTGAAGTAACTGCAAACTACATTGGAAACAAAATCAAAAGCAGTGTAAAAAAAGTTTCAAGAATAGCTAGAGGAATTCCTTTAGGTGGTGTTATCGATTATATCGATAATGAAACACTTGAAAATGCAATTACTAATAGAAAAAATCTTAAATAGAAAAGAGTAGGTTAAATATGCTATTTATAACACTTGAAGGAATCGATGGTTCTGGTAAAACAACAATATCAAAAATGTTAAAGGACTCATTAGTTCAAAAAGGGTATGACGTACTTTTAACTAGAGAACCTGGTGGTGAACCATTGGCAGAATCAATTAGAAAAATGATTTTAGACACTGAAAGTGATCCTACTCCTTGAACAGAAACTTTATTATATGTTGCTGCAAGAAAACAACATTTAGATAAAATAATAATTCCAGCTTTAAAAGAGGGAACAATTGTTATTTGTGACAGATTTATGGATTCAACATCTGCTTACCAAGGATATGGTAGAAATATAGGAATGACTGATGTTGATGAACTTCAAAATATTGTTTTAGGTTTAACACAACCAGACCTAACAATATTCTTTGATATAACTCCTAAAGAAGCTCAAATAAGATTAATGAACAGAAAAAGAAATGCAGACAGATTGGAAAAAGAAGATCAAAAATTCCATGAAGCAGTATATGAAGGTTATCAAATGCTTATTTCTGAAAATACAGATAGAATTAAAGTTGTAGATTCAAGAAAAGCAATTAATGAAGTATTGCAACAAGTTGACTTTTTAGTTGAAAACGCAATCAATGAAAGAATGACAGCAAAAAATGGTTAGACAAGAAATATTTAAAAACATTCAAGAATTAATATTTTCAAATAAACTTTATCATTCACTAATTGTGTCTTGTACAAATCAAGAAGAATTAGATTTTACTTGTAAAGAAATTACAAGAATGATAGTTTGTGAAAATTCATCTATAGAAAATGATAATTGTAGATGATGTAAAAAAGTTAATTCAATGAATGCTTTAAATATTTTTTTTATAGGTGACGGTTTTTCAAATATCAAAAAAGAAGAAATCTCAAACTTGATAATAAATTTTTCTTCTTCAAATATTGAAGATAGTGATAAAAAAATTTACATAATTAGAAACGCAGAAAATTTAAGTGATAGGGCAGCAAACTCACTTTTAAAATTTTTAGAAGAACCACCAAAGAATGTTTTTGCTATTTTGCAAACTAAAGATAAAAACCAAATCTTGCAAACAATTAAATCTAGATGTAAATTACTAAACTTAACTCATAAGGTAGATGAGGAAATTGAAGATAAAGAATTTTTTGAATTAATGAAATCAAAAAATAAGAATTTTATTTTGTTATATTCTGATAAGTTCAAAAAATTAGATAAAGCTGATCAAGTAAAAATTTTAGAATACACTTTTAAAAATTTTATTCAATTAGAAATGCCAAATTTATCAGAATTGTTTTTGGACACGATAATAGAAATTAAAAATTCAAACTATACAAATTTAACTATAGAAAATCTTTTCATTAAAATTTTTGAGGTGCTCTAATGAAAGTTGTAAACGATGTTTTAGGATATAAGAATTTAAAAATATATCAGGAGACTGATATGTTTTCTTTTTCTTTAGATTCTATTTTGTTGGCCAGGTTTTATAAACCAAAATCTAAAGAAAAAATAATTGGAGATTTTGGTACCAACAATGCAATCATTCCTTTGATAGTTTCAAATTACATAAATAAAGATTCAAAAATTTATGGAATCGATATCCAAAAAGAAGCTGTGAAAATTGCAAAAGAAAATGTTGAGTTAAATAATTTACAAGAGAAAATTGAAATAATAAATCAAGATATTAACGAATATGTTAAAGATAAAAATAATTTTTTTGATGTAATTTATTCAAACCCTCCTTATTTCAAAGTACAACAAGATTCTAATTTAAATAAGAAAAGTGATTTTTTAATTCCTGCTCGACATGAAACACACTTGAAGCTAGAGCAATTAATTTATAGTGCAAAAGTTGCTCTAAAAAATGGCGGAAGGTTTGTTATGGTTCATTTAATTGAAAGAATGGATGAGATCATTTACTTACTTAAAAAAAATAATTTTGCAGTAAAAAATATTCAAGTAGTTTATTCAAAGGAAAAACAAGACGCTAAGAAAATTTTAATTGACGCTATAAATGATGGAAATGAAGGAATGAAATTTTTACCTCCACTTTACGTTCATAAAGATAACGGTGATTACACAGAACAAGTTTTAGAAATGTTTGGTGATTAAATGAAGATCGACACAAGTAAAAAATATATAGTTGGACTCTCTGGGGGACCTGACAGTATTTATATGTTAAATGAACTTTCTAAAATTATAGACAATCAAAACATAATTGCTTGTCATGTTAATTACAATTACAGAAGTGACTCTAATATAGATCAACAAATTTGTGAAAAATTTTGCAAAGCAAAAGGAATAAAATTACTAATAAAAAACATCGAACAAAGTTATGATAAGTTAAAAGAAAACTTCGAATCTTGAGCTAGAGAACAAAGGTATGACATGTTTTATAAAGTGGGAAAAGAAAATGGAATTGACACTATTCTAATTGCTCACAATTTAAATGATGATATTGAAACTTTTCTAATGCAAAAGCAAAAAAATATAAAACCAAAATATTATGGAATAAACAAAAATTCGAGCTATAAAGATTTGAAAATAATAAGACCAATAATTGAGGTAAAAAAAAGTGAGATATTAAACTCTTTAAAAGAACAAAATATAACTTATGCAGTTGATACTACAAATTCTGATACCAAATATACTAGAAACAAAATTAGAAGTGAATTAAAAGAAGATGATTTCTTTGATTTACAAGGAGAAAAAGAAAAACTAAACTCTGATTTAGAAACTCTAAATAACTTAATAAAAGAATTAGGGCCAACAAGAATAGAAATAAAACTACTTAAAGAGAATAGTGAATTTGGTGAAAGATTGATTTTTCAAAAAATTGAAGAATGTGGTTTGGGTCATTTGTTTTATAAAAGAAAAAAATCTACATTAAAAGAAATATATAAGCAATTGGTCTCAAATAAGTCAAAAATAATAATCCAAATTGAAGACTTAGAGATATGTAAAAATAATAAATATGCCTATATTTATAACAAAGCAGTTTTCAAATTCTTTGATATGAAAATCGAAGAATTTGATAAGGATAAATATCCGTTTATTTTGAATTTAAATGATTTTGATAAGATTGATCATAGTAAAGACTTAAGAATAAGCAACAATTTTGAGACATTACAAAATCAGTTAACTTACAAAGGTTATCCGTTAATTGAGGTTTTTAATAGGAATAAAATACCTGAAATAGAGAGAAAATTTGTAATAATTATTTATAATTATTACAATAAAAATGTTATTAATAATATAATTTAAGTGTAAAATTAAATAGAATGTCTTAGAAAATGGTGAAATAATGAAAAATAAAAAGACGTTATGATTATGAGTTCTTTTTGTAGCTGTCATAATTGTCATAGCGATAGTAATATTACAATTTACAAGCGGGACAACAGCTCAATGGAACCAAGAAGAGTTATTGGGTGGAAACTATGCGATTTACGGAAACCTATCTGCTCAACAAGTAACCAGTGACACATGAGTGATATCTGGACAGTATATAGTTGGAGACAAATTATTAAACTTTAAAGCTAATGTAACAGCTGCAGGTTTTTTAGAAGTGCAAAAACAGTTTGGAAGTCAAATTTATATTTTGGTTCAAACCACTTCAATGTGATTAACTCTAGCAACAACATTTTTACCAATGATTTTATTGGTAGCATTCTATGTTTGAATGTTCTCATCAATGCAAAAAGGTGGAATGGGTGGAGGAATGTTTGGTCAAACCAAACAACGTCCACGTGAAACTAAATCTGATGTTAAATTTAAAGATGTTGCTGGAATAAACGAAGAAAAACAAGAATTAGTTGAGTTAGTTGACTACTTAAAAAACCCAAATAAATATGCACAAATGGGTGCAAGAGTACCAAAAGGAGTTCTTATGGAAGGGCCACCAGGTACTGGTAAAACATTATTGGCAAAAGCAGTTGCTGGAGAAGCTGGAGTAGCATTTTTCTCAATGGCAGGTTCTGAATTTGAAGAAATGTTTGTTGGACTTGGAGCAAGTAGAGTTAGAGATCTATTCTCAGATGCAAAAAAAGCAGCGCCATGTATTATCTTTATTGATGAGATTGATGCTGTTGGTAGAAAACGTAATTCTTCAATGGGAACAGGTACAACTGAACAAACATTAAACCAATTATTGGTTGAAATGGATGGATTTGGAACTAACTCAGGAGTTATTGTTATGGCTGCAACAAACAGGGTTGACGTACTTGACCCAGCTCTATTAAGACCAGGACGTTTTGATAGAACTATTCAAATTTCTCTACCAGATATTAGAGAAAGAGAAGCTATTTTACAATTACACGCAAGAAACAAATCTGTTTCTCCTGAAATTGATTGAAAAAGAATTGCTGAAAGAACACCTGGTTTCTCAGGTGCTCAACTTGAAAACGTTCTTAATGAAGCTGCAATTTTAGTTGTTAGAGAAAAAAGAAAAATGATTACACTTGTTGATATTGATGAAGCAATCGACAGAGTTGTTGGAGGTCCTGCTAAAAAATCAAGAGCAATGACTTTACAAGACAAACAAATCGTTTCTTACCACGAAGCAGGACATGCATTGATTGGTCTAAAATTAAAATCAGCATCAAAAGTGCAAAAAGTAACAATTATTCCTCGTGGTAATGCTGGAGGATATACAATAATGACTCCAAAAGATGAGTCAAACTTCTCATCAAAAGAAGATCTATTCGCATCAATTGCTGGATATCTTGGGGGAAGAGCTGCTGAAGAAATTATCTTTGGAAAAGATAATATTACAACAGGAGCACATGATGACCTTGATAAGGCTACAAACATTGCAAGAAGAATGGTAACACAATTTGGTATGTCTAAACTTGGACTTACAAAATACCTAACAATGGCAGAAGAGTCATATGGTCAAACAAAAGGTGTATACTCAGATGAAGTTGCATACAAAATTGATAACGAAATTAACGACATTCTAGATGAGTGTTATGTAGTTGCTGTAAAAACAATTAATGCAAACAAAGAATTGTTAGAATTAATTGCTGAATCTTTAAGAGTTCTTGAAACTATTACAGCTGAACAAATTGATTATATTAACACAAATATGAAACTTCCAAATGAAGTTCTTGTTGAAAAATCAAGAAAAGAAAACGAAGAGAAGAAAAAAGAAGCTGGGGAAATCTTAGAATTTGAACCAGATTCAGAATAAGAAAAATAAAATCACCAATAGGTGATTTTATTTTGTAAAAAAAGTATAATTAGAAAAGCAAAATAGGAGGTCCAAATTATGGATATGGAAATTAGAGCAATAAGTGACGACTATAACGTTAAAATGGCAGTTGTAGATATTAGTGAGTCACTTGATGAAATAATAAAATTACAAAAAACAAATCCTTTAGCATCAGTTGCTTTAGGTAGAACTATCGTGGCAAACGCACTTTTAAGTTTAAGTGTAAAAGATGGAAGTAAAATGACAACAAACATTAATGGTATGGGACTTGGAGGAACTATAATTGCAGAATTCCAAAATAATGCAGTTAGAGGTTACATTGAAAATCCAAACTTTGACATAGCAGATATTATTGAAGATGAAGGAAGTCCACTTTCTCAAGTAGTAGGTAAAAATGGATTCTTACAAGTATCAAGAGATAATGGCGGAAGTGAACCTTATACTTCAAGAGTTGAATTAATTTCTGGTGAAGTAAATATGGATTACATGTATTACTTACAACAATCAGATCAAGTTCATTCATTAATTACAACTACTGTGGAAATTAATGATGATGGTTCAATTAAAAAAGCTTGTGGAATTATTATGCAATTATTGCCAGATTTCAAAGAAGAAGCAATTGATGATATTGAAGAAAAAATTGGTTCATTAGATCACTTGAAAAAAACTTTAGTAGATTCAACAAACTATGAATCTTTATTGAAAGAAATTTGTCCTGATGCAAAAGTTTTAGGGGTAAATCAATTGAAATTTGAATGTACTTGTAACTTAAAAAAAGTTATGGATTCAATCAAAATGCTTGGAGCAGAAGAAATCACAAAAGCAATCAATGAAGGAGAAGAAGTTGAAGTTATTTGTGATTTCTGTAAAAAACAATACCTTATTAAACCTGAGGAATTAAAAACACTTTTAAATTAAAAAGTGTTATAATCTTAGAGACGTTATTTAACTTTCATAAAGGAGTAATTATGGAAGAAAAAGATATTGTATTAGCTGAAGAAGCTAATACAGAAGCAGCAAATGTTGATGCTAATAAAGAGGTTAAAGATGAAAAACCTCAAAAAGATGAGAAAGTAAAGAAAGAAAAACCAGCTAAAGAAGAAAAAGTTAAGAAAGAAAAACCTGCAAAGGAAGAAAAAGTAAAAGCTGAAAAACCTAAAAAAGACAAAAAAGTGAAAGAACCATCAGAACCTTTAGTGAGAGAATTCAAACATATTGAATTACCACCAGTTACTGATGAAGGTGTAAAAGGTCATAGACAAAAATTAAGATTACAAAGACAATTTACATCAAAACACTCAAAAGAAATTTTAGGTGGAAACATTATTTCTACAACTGGTGCTAAACCAGATGTTGACAAATATGTTATTGAACTTAAAAATGTTAAGAAAAACTATGTTACTGGAGATATCCTATCACCAGTTCTTAAAGGTGTAGATTTACAAGTTGAAAGAGGTAAATTTATCGTTATTCTTGGACCATCTGGATCAGGGAAAACAACTTTACTTAACACAATTTCAGGTTTAGATAAAGCTAATGAAGGGGATGTTTTCGTTTTAGGAAACAACCTAACACTTTTAAAAGATTCTCACTTAACAAAATTTAGAAGAGAAAATGTTGGGTTTATTTTCCAACAATATAACTTACTTTCAAACCTAACTGCAAAAGAAAATGCAGAAGTTGGGGAAAACTTAAGTAGAACTAAAGATGGAGCTATGTCAATTGAAGATATCTTCAAAACAATTGGTATGGAAGAACAAATCAACAAATACCCTCACCAAATGTCAGGGGGACAACAACAAAGGGTTTCTATTGCGAGAGCGCTTGCTAAAAACCCAGAAATTCTATTTGGAGATGAACCAACCGGAGCTCTTGATGAAGAAATGGGTAGAAAAGTTCTTGAAATTTTAGTTAAAGTTAAAGATACTTACAATACAACAGTTATTGTTGTTACTCACAACCCTAACATTTCTGAAATTGGAGATACAGTTATTCATGTTAAAAACGGACTTATTGATTCTGTTAAAAATAACCCAAATCCAAAAAAACCATCAGACATTGACTGATCTTAATATCAAAAAAAACAGATTCAATTTGAATCTGTTTTTTTCTATTTTTTAAAAGTTGATTTGTAATCCACTGGATGGAATCATGGGTTCACAGCTCATTTATATAATTCTTTATCCATTTCTTCGACAGTTAATAAATCTGTCATCACAAGACTTGGGTTATAAATTTGAGCCCTTCCAACTGCTACAAAAGGAATATCTTTGTTTAAAGCAAATTCTATTTCCTCTCTAGTTTGAAATTCCCCAACAACAATAATGTTCTTTTTGGTTCATGACAAAACTGTTTCAGCATAAGGTATTCTAAACATTTTAGTTTCTGGTTTTGAGGGATTAGAAACAATATCTCTTCTCCCAATGGTTTCACCACTTGATAGATGAAAATAAGTTACTAAGTTTTCAATTTTTTCAACAAGTGGTTTAAATTCAGAAATGTCAAATTTAGAATCTTTCATATCATCAGAAATACTAAATCTTATTCCTACTGGAATTTTAACTTCTGAGTTTATTCTCTCTAAAACAGTTATCAGCATTTTGCTTCTTTCAAAAATATCTTCACTTTTAATTAAGTCATTTAATTGAGGATGAATCAATTCGCTAATTAAGAAACCATGAGCTGCGTGAATTTCTACAAAGTCTAAACCAGCAATTTTTGCACGTTGTGCAGCTTTCACAAAACAGTCTTCAATTCTTTTTAAATTTTCTTCATCTAAAAGTGAATAATTTTCTTTTGCTAAATATGTGTAAAAATTTGTAGCTCCAAATGTTGGTTCCTCAAGTTCAGCTTTTGCACCAGCATGATTTAATTGAACACCCACAACTGCTCCAGCATCATGAGAAAGTTTTGCTATTTTTTTAAAACCTTCTATATGTTCATCTTTTCAAAGACCTAAATCTCTTGGGCGAATTCTACCTTCGCTTGATACAGCAGTTGATTCAATTATTATAGTTCCAACTCCCCCATAAGCTCTAGCTCCATAATGTTGAATGTGAAAATCTGATACAAATCCATCATCTGCCATTAAAGTATCCATTGGTGGTAAAACCACTCTGTTTCTAGATGTTACTCCATTAATTAGTTCTACCTTATCGTTAATTTTGTACATTTTTTTCAACTCCTTAATATAAAACTGTACAAAACAATTTTATTATAATTTGATAAAAATAATTTAAAAAACTAAAAAATCAGACTCGTTGCTGAGTCTGATTTTTTAGTTGCTTGAGTAATCTTTGGGATTAAATCAAGGATTGTTATTTCAATGATAAGTACCTTTTTCTAACTCTTCTTTTTTTAGCAAACTATTAATTACAAGGTTCGGGTTAAAAATTTGTTCTCTTCCAATTGCTATGAAGGGAATGTTTTTATTTAAAGCATATTCAACATCTTCTCTGGTCTTAAATTCTCCAACTGTTATAACATTCTTTTTAGTTCATTTTAAGACTAGTTCAGCATATGGAACTTTATAAAGTCTGCTTTCAATGTTATTGTTTTCGCTTGGTGGTTTTACACCAATAGTACCACCACTTGATATATGGAAATATTCAACAAAAGGATCTAATGCTTTTATTAACGGTTCAAATTCTTTTGGTTGAAAACCTGTGTTTTCCACATCATCACCAAGACTTAATCTTATACCAACTGGTATTGAAATATTTTCTTTAATCTCTTTTACTATCTCTAAAATAATTTTTGCTCTTTCTAAAATGTTGTCACTTTCAATTACATTGTTAAGTTTGGGGTGAATAAATTGATTTAATAAATATCCGTGAGCTGCATGGATTTCTACAAAGTCTAAACCAGCAGTTTTTGCTCTTTTTGCAGCACTTACAAAACTTTGTTTTATTCGTTCAGACTCTATTTCATTTACCAAACTATAATCACTGGTCAATGAAATTTGATAAAAGTTTGTTGCACCATAAATTTTTCCTTCAAGTTCAGCTTTTGCACCAGCATGATTTAATTGAACACCCACAACTGCTCCAGCATCATGAGAAAGTTTTGCAATTCTTTTAAAACCTTCTATGTGTTCATCTTTTCAAAGACCTAAATCTCTTGGACGAATTCTACCTTCACTTGATACTGCAGTCGATTCAATTATTATAGTTCCAACTCCCCCATAAGCTCTAGCTCCATAATGTTGAATGTGAAAATCTGATACAAATCCATCATCTGCCATTAAAGTATCCATTGGTGGTAAAACTATTCTGTTTCTAGATGTTAGGTTTTTTATTAGTTCTACTTTGTCATTTATTTTATACATTTAATTTACTCCTCTCTTTTCCCTTATATTTTAAAGGTTTAAAATAAAAAAAGAAACTTATAGATATTGCCTTAAAGGCAAAGAGTTAAGGAATATGCTTGTGTTCTGATTTCAAAAAAACAAAATCTTAATGAGATTTTGTTTTTTTGTTGTCTATTCTTTTGCTTTTATTACAAAAAAAGTTTAAAATCATTTTAGAGTTATTACTTAATTTTAAATTATCAATTTAAAAAAGAGATATAATCAATTTGTAAAGGTGGGAAAACAAATGCCAATTTTTAGTTTTAGAGGCGTATCTGACGCAAGGATACAAGAATATTTTAAAAAAACAGGAGAACTTGCTCAATTAATCAACGCAGAAGTTGAACAATTCGTTTTCTGATCAGAACCAGTTACATTAATTGGGAATGGTTATGAAAAAGATGCAATCTTTATTTCAATAGATTGAATGGGGAGACCATTGAAGCAAGACGCCGTAGCTAAACACATTCAGGAGTTTTTCGGCGCAGATTCAAAAAATATCTATATTAAATTTACTGAGGTTAACAGCTTCTTATACTTAAACGGAGAAGTTGTCGGCTAAACGATGAAAATCAAAAATGTTGATATAAAAGGTAAAGTATTTCTAGGTCCAATGGCTGGAACTACCAATGCAGCCTTTAGAATAATTTGTAAAGAAAAAGGGGCATCTCTGGTTTATGCAGAGATGGTTAGTACTGAAGGATTGGTCCACAATAACAAGAAGACAAAGACCATGATAGAAGTTTCTGATTTAGAACACCCGATTTCTTTACAAATTTTTGGTTTTGATGCAAATTCGTTTGTTCAAGCAGCCAAAATAGTTGAAGAATTTTCAGAATGTGACATTATAGATATAAATATGGGTTGTCCTGCACCAAAAGTTGCTTTGCGTAGTCAAGCGGGAGCAAATCTTTTAAAACACCCGCAAAGAGTTGGCGAAGTTATTAAAGCTGTTGTAGATAATACATCAAAACCAGTCACAGTTAAAATGAGAATAGGTTGAGATGAAGACAACAAGAATGTAGTTGAACTTGCAAAAATCGCAGAAGCAAACGGAGCATCTGCAATAGCAATTCATGCAAGAACAAGAACGCAGTTTTATACTGGTAAAGCAGATTGAACTTGAATAAAAAAAGTTAAAGAAGCTGTAAAAATTCCTGTAATTGGAAATGGTGATGTGGTCGACGGACCAACTGCTAAAAAAATGTTGGATGAAACTGGTTGTGATGCAATAATGGTTGCAAGAGCAGCTCAAGGAAATCCATGAATTTTTAGAGAAATTCAACATTACTTAGATACTGGTGAAGAACTTGAAAAACCATCTTATGAAGAATGAAAAGAAACAATTCTAAGACACTCAGATCTTTTGATTGAAATGCGTGGAGAAGAATTTGCAATGAGAGAAATGCGGAAGCAAATGTTGTGATACATCGCAGTCCTTGGAAGAACACCAAAGACTTTGGAAATGAAAAGATACGCAACAGAATTACAAACAATAAACGATATTAAAAATATATTTGAAATATATGAAAAAAATTAGGAGAAGAAAACAATGAACGATAATTACGAAAGAAGTTTTACGGAGCAAGAGCAAATCCGTAGAAGTAAATATGAAAAACTTGTAGAAGAAGGAAGAGATCCTTTTAGAGAAACTTACTTTGATAGAACACATAATGCAGCTCAATTAATTGAGCAATTTGATAGCTTTTCAAAAGAAGAGTTAACTACAAAACAAGACCAAGAAATTTCAATCGCAGGAAGAATTAGATTATTTAGAGAAGCTGGAAAAAAAGCTATCTTTGCAAATATTCAAGATCTTTCAGGTAGTGTTCAAATTTATGTTAGACAAGATGAACTTGGAGAAGAAGAATTTGAATACTTTAGAGATTTAGATTTAGGAGACATAATTGGTGTTTCTGGAATCATGATGAAAACAGATCATGGAGAATTAACTGTAAGAGTTAAAAAAGCAGTTTTACTTACAAAAGCTTTAAAACCTTTACCAGACAAACATGCAGGTATTGCAGATATTGAAGAAAGATACAGAAGAAGATATGTTGATTTAATAGTAAATCCAGAAACTCGTGATGTATTTATTAAAAGAGCAAAAGTTATTAGAACTATCCAAAGTATTTTGGATGAAAAAGGATATATGGAAGTTGAAACTCCAATCCTACATCAAATTAGAGGTGGAGCTTCTGCTAAACCTTTCTCAACTCATTACAATGCTTTGGATAGTGAATTCTATTTAAGAATTGCAACAGAGTTACATTTAAAAAGATGTATCGTTGGAGGATTTGAAGGAGTTTATGAAATTGGAAGAATCTTTAGAAATGAAGGAATCAGTACAAGACATAACCCAGAATTTACTTCAATTGAAATTTATGTAGCTTACAAAAACATGGAATTTATCATGGACTTAAGTGAAGAAATCTTTAGACAATGTGCTACTGCAGTTAACGGTACTACAAAAGTAAATTATGGTGGACATGATTTAGATTTAGGTAAACCATTCAAAAGATGACACATGGTTGATGCAATCAAAGAAATCACAGGAGTTGATTTTTGAGAAAAAATGAGCGTTGAACAAGCAGCTGCTCTTGCAAAAGAAAAAGGAATCAAAGTTGAAAAACACCAAATGTCAGTAGGACACATCATTAACTTATTCTTTGAAGAATTTGTTGAAGATAAAATTGTGGAACCTACTTTTGTTTACGGACACCCAGTTGAAATTTCACCTTTAGCAAAAATTAATGCAGAAGATAACAGATTTACAGATAGATTTGAATTATTTATAATTGGAAGAGAGTATGCAAATGCCTTTTCAGAATTAAATAACCCAATTGATCAATTTGAAAGATTCTTAGAACAAGTTAAAGAAGCTGATGCAGGAAATGATGAAGCAAATGATATGGATATTGATTTTGTTGAAGCTCTAGAATATGGAATGCCTCCAACTGGTGGAATTGGAATTGGAATTGACAGATTAGTTATGTTACTTACAAATTCTGAATCAATTAAAGATGTACTTTTATTCCCACAATTAAAACAAAGGGGTTAATGAAAAATGAAATATGGAATCTCACTAGGATACACTTCTAAGTTAAACTTGAAAGAAACAGTTGAAGCAATAAGTGTTACAAAAAATCTTTTAAAAGAATCTTTGAAAAAAAATTTTAACTTAATTGAAGTTGGTTCTTCAATTGTCACAGAGAAAAACATTTGATTAAATGATGACTCTCAACAAACAAGAAGACCGATAGATTTTGATGCACCTTCAAATTTTGAATATGGTGAACTATTACAAACCAATAATAAATGAAGAAGATATTTTTTATACAAAGCAGAAATGTCAGAAAATGATCAAGGAATTTTTACAGACTTTACAACAGTTGCAAGGGATGCAAAAATTAATAATGTAACTTCTTTGACATTTGAAGAATTTGGAATGGAAATTGTAAAGTCTGAATATGATGTTGAAGTTATAAAAGATATTATTGTAAAAATTTTTGAAACAGTAACTCGAGTTGATTATAAAGTTTCTAAAATGTTTGATGTTCTTGAAGATAAACATTTTGGTGAGACATTAACTTTTATTACTTATAAAAAATTAAGAGACTTGTATCCTTTGTTAACTTTCAAAGAAAGGTTAACAAAGTTTGGAAAAGATAACGGAGCTTTTGTTCTACAAAACTTTGTTGAAAAAATGTTTAACCAAAATGATGTTGAACAATTCTCAAGTGACGTTTTTGATTTTGAAACTTATTCAAAAATTTATTACTATAACAAAAGTTGTGAAAAAGTTATGGGACTAGGTTATGTTTCTTTTCAAGTTGATAGAGAAATGTTGAAAAGACAAAACAACATTTTGAAAGAAACTCAAAAAAGTCAAACACAATATAATCACCTTGTAAAATCAAATGAATTACCTTTAACAATTAGTGCAGGAATTTTTATCAACAGAATGCTTATAGGAACTTTAGAAAAACAACATATTGCAGAAGTTCACTCTTCAATATGAGATCAAGAGTTCATAGATTACTGTGAGACCAATAAAATAAAAATACTTTAACAATCACAAAATGTGATTGTTTTTTTATTTATAATCATTAGGTAGGTGGTAAGTATGATAGATGTAATTATTTTGGCAGCAGGAACAAGTCAAAGATTTGGAAGCGACAAACTTTTAGAAATTGTTGAAGGTAAGAAATTATTAACCATGACAATATCTGCTTTCGAAAATACAAAGGAAATAAAAAAATTTATAATAGTGGGAAATAAAAATAATCAAGATTGAATTTTAGATTTCATAAAAGAAAAAGGATATACTTTTGTTCTCGGGGGAGAAACAAGAAGTGAATCTGTTTCTAAAGGTTTGGAAAAAGTAGAATCGGATTTTGTTTTGATTCATGATGGAGCAAGACCATTTGTTTCTACAACTTTAATAAAAAACATTAGTACTGAAATAATGACCAAAGATTTAGATTGTGTAGTTCCTGTTTTAAAAGTTACAAACTGTTTAAAAAATATAAATGGAAAAGTGACAACAGTAGATAGAGATGATTTTGTTATGAGTCAAACGCCACAAGCTTTTAAAACAGTTTCAATAAAAAAAGAATTTGAAAATTTTGATAAAAACTGATTTGATGATTGCCAAGCTTTAGAAGGAAAATCTTATAAAATTCAAACGATCCAGGGAGATTTGAAGAATATAAAAATTACTTATAAAGACGATATTATAAATCTTGCTAGATAAAATTTTAAAATTATATGATATTATTTATTTAACCAATTTATTGGTTAAGCATGAAGCGGCTTCTGTCGTAGTCGGTCTAGGATACGTTCAAAAACTGGCGGAAAAAAAGAGGTAAAACTCTTTTTTTCTTTTTGTTCATAGTTAAAAAAACTTAATTTGTCAATAACTTAATAAAAAAGTTAAAAATAATATATAATTATATTTGCGAGTTAATGTTTATTAACTCCTTGCCTTGAATAAGGCCAAAGACCATAAGGAGAATTTTTATATGATAAGAACATACGAAGTTATGTACATTATTGATCAAGACACTACTGATGTAAAAGCAGTTCAAACAAAATTGAACGATGCTCTTACAGCAAATGGTGGAAAAATTCTAGCTTCAGAAGACTGAGGTTTAAAAGATTTTGCATATGAAATAAACAAAAAGAAAAAAGGTCACTATTCAGTTGTTATTGTTGATACAGATTCAGCAAACATTCTTGAATTCCAACGTATTGCTAAAATTGACAAAAACGTTGTTAGAGAATTAGTAATTAACACTGAAAACGAAAAAAAATATATTCAATCAACTAAGTTATCAAAAACTGACATGTCTAAATTCAAAGAAGAAAAAAGACCACAACGTGGATTCGAAAGAAAACCATACAGAAGAAATGATGACTCAAAACCAGCTGCTGCTCCAAAAGCTGCACCAGCTAGTGATGTAAAAGCAGAAGAAAAAACTACAACAAAAAAAGCTGAAAAACCAGCTGAATAATTTAGGAGGAAAAAATGAACTCAGTTAATTTAATCGGAAGAATAACAAAAGACCCAGAATTAAGAACTTCAAGTGGTGGTAAAAGCTATGTTGCTTTCACTCTTGCTGTTAATGAATTTGGTGGGGGAAACCAATTCACTCAATTTATTCCATGTTTTGCATGAGAAAAAACTGCAGAAAATTTAGCAAAATTTGTAAAAAAAGGAGCTCAAATTTCTGTTGAGGGAAATTTAAATGTTAGACAAGATAACTCAAACGGACAATTTTCAACAGTTGTTACAGTTAGAGCAAACAGAGTTCAATTTTTAGGAGGAACAGGACAAGGACAAAGTGCTGGAGGTTCAAGCAATTTCGCTCAACCTTCAAGTCCTGCTCAATCAAACCAATCTAGTTCAAGCAACTTTGATTTCGACTTAATTGAAGATAGTAAATCTTCAAATGATGACGATTCAATCTTGTGAGAAGACTAATAAGGAGAATCAGAAATTATGAAAAAATTTGTAAGAAGAAAAAAAGTTAATTTCTTTGCTAAAAATAACATTGACTATATTGATTTCAAAGACGTAGATCTATTAAAAAAATTTATTTCAAATAACGGACAAATCTTACCAAGAAGAGCTACAGGAACTTCACCTAAGCACCAAAGAATGCTTTCAACAGCAATCAAAAGAGCTAGAATTATGGGATTATTACCATTCGTAAATCAATAATTTTAAAACTATAAACCCAATTTTGAATAGGGTTTAAATAATCTACATCATTTGGTGTAGATTTTTTTATCTAAAACTTTTATTTTTTTCTTACTCTATTATGGGTAGGTTTTTTTAATAGTTTGTTATAATTAATGGGGTGATATTTATGAAAATGATTCTATTAAAAGACGTAAAAAACTACGGTAAAAAAGATGACATTGTTGAAGTGTCTGATGGATATGCAAGAAACTATCTTATTCCTCAGAAACTTGCAATTGTTGCTACTAAGGATGACGTAAGTCATTTAAGAGTACGTCAAAAAAAAGAAGAACAAGCAACTAAAGAAGATGTTGCAAAAGTTGAGCAATTTAAAAAGCAAATTGAAGATTTAAATATGTCATTTGCTCTCGTTGTTAAAAACGGAAAACCTTTTGGTTCTGTTTCTTTAACTCAAATTTGTGACAGACTTAAAAAAGAATATAACATAGATATAGATAAAAGAAAATTTGAAAAACATGATAATTTAAACAAAGTAGGACTATATTATTTAAAAATCAAATTAGATCATAAGATAGTTGCTACTTTAAAAATTAATATAGAAGGAAAATAATAATGGAAACAGCTATTGATACATCACAAGAATTGGTACTTTTAGATTCAGAAAAAGCTGTTTTGGCAGTTGCTATGCATTCGCCAAAAGCTGGATTTGACATTCTAACTCAACTTCAACCTGAAGATTTTTCGCTTGAATCTCATTCTGTGATTTTTGAAGCAATAAATCAATTAAATCAAAATAGTCAAACCCCAACAATTACAAAGCTTGCAGATTACTTGCAAGAGAAAAAAATGTTGGACAAAATTGGTGGTATAGGTTACCTTTCAGATGTATCAAGTTACTTTTATACAGATGAAGGTTTTGAAGATTATGTACAAATAGTTTTCAAAAATTCAATTGGAAGACAATTGGATAGAGTACTTGTTAACATAAGACAATTGCGTGAAAGCAAAGCACCAATTGAAGAAGTATTTTTAGTTGCTCAACAAAAAATACTTAATATCAAAACAGAAATTAAAATGGATGATGCAGTTGAAGTTAAAAAAACTGTTGTTGAAGTAATTAAAAAAATTGAAGATTTAGAAAAACATGGAGGAATAGTAAATGGTGTTCCTTCTGGATTTACAGATATAGACCAAATAACAAACGGATGACAAAAAGGTGACTTTATTATTTTAGCTGCCAGACCCTCAATGGGTAAAACTGCCTTTGCACTTAACCTAGCAGTTAATGCAGCAGAAAGACAAAAAGGGGTAGCTTTCTTTTCACTAGAGATGCCAAAAGAACAATTAGTACAACGTGTGCTTTCTTCAGTATCTGGAGTTGATTCTGGTGCATTAAGAAATGCTCAAGGTTTATCAACTGAACAATGATCAAGAATAACAAATGGTGGAGAGCAAATCAAAAAAATGAATATTGTAATTGATGATTCACCAGGATTAAATGTTTTACAATTACAGTCAAAATTAAGAAAAATGAAAAGAGACTTTAATATAGAAATTTGTTTTATTGACTACTTACAGTTAATTTCTTCAATAGGAAACAAATTTGATAGTCGTCAAAATGAAGTTGCTGCAATTTCAAGACAACTTAAAAAAATTGCTCGTGAGCTTAATATTCCAATAGTTTGTCTTTCTCAACTTTCACGTAGTGTTGAAAAAAGAGAAGAAAAAACACCTTTAATGTCAGATTTACGTGATTCAGGGGCCATTGAACAAGATGCAGATATCATTATGTTCCTTTATAGAGATGCTTACTATAAAGCAAAAGAATATGACATGGCAGAAGATAATCCAACAGATGAAACTGATGTAATAATTTCAAAACACCGTAATGGTGCTACTGGTGTAGTAAAAGTAAACTTCCTAAGAAATTATGGAAAATTTATTGACCAGTCCAAAAATTCTTAAAATTTTACATAAATAATAATGTAAAATTATTTAGTATATATAGATTGAGGTATAAGATATGAAAAAGCTTTTAGCTAGTTTATCAGCATTTGTAATCGGAACAAGTTCTATAACAAGTGTTGTTGCTTGTTCTGTTCCAACCAAACAAATTGAAGTAACTGTTACAGGAAGTGACGGTACTAAATATGAAACAAAAGATTTTGATAATGATATTGCTACTGGAAAAGTTGCATTAACTTTAACAAAATTACTTGAAGGGATCACATATAGTGATTCTAAATATTCAACAGCTTCAAAAAGAGAACAACAAAGAAAATTTTTAGGAACAAACGGATTGAACTTATCTCTGGATAATGTTTTAAAAGATGAAAACCTAAAAGATAATACTAATGGAGGGTTTGCTAAATCTTATGCAGCTGCAAGAAACACAAACTTTACAAATATCAACATTAACGCTGATGTTGATACTTTTAATAATGGAGATGCTCCTGTATTTTTAGTTAACAGAAATTATAATGATAAAAACGAATTTGTAAGTGACACAATTATTAATGATGATGCAAGTGCATACAAAGGATTAAAAACAGGAAGTTTATTATCTGATTGAAAAAAAGCAATTGGTAAATCAGATGAGGACGCAACCGCTGAATGTGGAGATAACGCAACTTGTAAAGAAGAAGTTCAAAAATTAAAAGCATTAGAATTAAAAGATGTTAAATTACTTGGAAAATATAATTTAAGTAAAGAAGCTGATGGAACATTAGCAGTTGGTGAAAACAACACACCAATTGCAAGTGGTAAAGTAAATGACAAATTCAGATTATATGCTGATGATTCAGGACAAAAAATCCAGTTCACAAATACTTTGGTCTATGCAGAATCTGAAAGTGCAATAAACACTTTAACAATGACATATGATGATCCAGGAAAAGACATGGATAACTATACTATCAAATATGAAGGTATTAATAAAATGGCTTTAGTATTTAGTTTTAGAGGATTGGTTTTATCTTCAAAAACTGATGATAGAAAATATGACCAATACATTTTCTGATATGAGCCAGTAGGATACCAATTTAAAAACGAAATTATACCAAGCACAAATGGGCAAGATGTATTTTCAATGCTTGGAAACGATTTTAAACCTCAAGTAACAATCGACACAGCAAAAGTAGGGTAATTAGGGGGTTTAAAAACTGCCTAAAATATGAGATAATAGTAATAAGAATCGAGGGGCTAGCGTGAATTATTATATTCGTATTGATAACGGAAGTTACCAAATAGTTGACGGTAACACAAACAGAGTGATTGCATCATTTGTAAACGAAATAGACGCTTACAAATTTATGCAATCTCTTTTAGCGTCCGTACAACCACAACAACCGATGTATCCAATGCCAAGTATGAATCCATACATGCCAGCTTACTTCCCACAACAACCAATGATGCCAATGATGCCAATGATGCAACCACAGCAAATGATGCAACAACCAATGATGTCTCAACCTATGGTAAATCAAAATGGACCTGTCATTCCTCATAATGGAGCACAGATGGGACAAACGGGTGGACTTATGAATCAAGGAATGTCATCACTAGGCGGTGCATCTCTTGGGGGTCAAACTTCTACAAAAGATTCAATGAAAAAGAATGTGAGTTTTGATGACACAACGATGTCATTCGATATGAGTGCATTTGAAGAAGATCGACTAGGAGCAATTATTCAGGTTAATCCTCCAATGATCAACAACACTGACGATGATAGTCTTGGTGAAGCTGCAGCTTATTCTAAGCGAAGAAAAATGGACAAAAAGGCGGACAAGAAATCAAAAAAAGAAGAGGGCGAAGCTCTAGTTAGTGTTGAAAACAAAAATATCGAAAGTGAATTAAAAGATACTAGCAAACTATTACAAAACGAAACGATTGCTCAATCAACAAATGTTGTCAATGATTTCGATCTAGATAATATGAGTTCTGTAGTAGAGAGTCACAGTCCTGTGGTCAATGATTGAGCAGGAAATACAAACAATACTTCCAATAGTGATTTAGGAAGTTATGGTAACATGTTAAATGAAAATTTAACCTCTTTAGGTACTACAACGCAAACTCAAAGTACCAAAGAGCAAAGTAAAACACTTGGAGAAAACGATACTATTACTTCAGCATATGAAAATAACTTAATGCCTGAAAATAGAGTTACTTCAAAAAAAGATGACGGACTAATTGATTTAGGACCCATTGATGAAGAAGATGATATCTTTTCAACTCCAAGAATGGATGCACAACAAGATGATTTTGAAGATTTTACATTAACAAATAAAGATAAAAAAACTCTTAAAAAAATTAAAAAAGCTGAAGCTGCGAATAGAAAAAAATACAATAAAATGATACGTTAGTGATATGAAAAGTTTTTTAGACAATTTTAAGCAAGGGTGAAAAACCCTTTTTATTTCGGAAAATATAGATAAAGAAGTTGAAAGCATCTTAGCAAATATCGACAGTTGAGAAAACATTTTTCCTGAAAGAAAAAATGTTTTCAGAATTTTTGAAGAAATTGAACCAGAGCAAGTAAAGGTTGTGATTATTGGACAAGATCCATATCACACCCCCAACATGGCTGATGGTTTAGCATTTAGTGTAAGTAGCAATAACAAAACTCCTGCAAGTTTAAGAAATATTTTTAAAGAACTTGAGAGAGATTTGGGTATCAAACATTATGAAAATACCAATCTAATGGGTTGATTAAAACAAGGAGTTTTGCTAATTAACAGTTCTTTAACTGTTGAAAAGGCAAAACCGGGTTCTCACAGCAAATTAGGGTGAGAACGGGTCGTTGAAAAAGCGTTAAATAATTTAAATTTAGTAAATAAAAATATAATTTATTGTTTATGGGGAAATCACGCAAAAAACTTATATAATAAACTTAATGTTAAAGGTAAGGATGTGATTTTTTCTTCACACCCTTCTCCTTTCAGCTACAAAAAAGGTTTTGAAAACAGTAAACCGTTTTCAAAAATAAATGAAAAATTAGTTGAAAACAATTCAAAACCAATTAATTGAGATTTATAAAAAGGGGAATAAGGAATGCAAAAGTTTGCAGAAACTCTATTACAAGGTAACAATTTAGCATATTTTATGTCAGCTTTTATAGGTATTTTTATCTTTATCTATATTGGTTATAACACCTTGTCTTATAGAATATTAAAAGAAAGATATCACGGTATTCGTTTTACAACAAAAAACATAGCCTATATGACAATGTTTACAGCGGTGAGTGTAAGTGTAACTGTTGTTATTTTATTAACAGCACCAATTACAGTTTTTCCACCAATTAGAATAGCCTTTGAAGGGGTTATGGTAAAAATTACAGGATTTATTTTTGGTCCAATTGTAGGAGTAATAGTAGGTTTAATTACAGAACTTTTAGTTATGATTTTTGTACCTTCATTTATTCACCCTGCATTTATGATCACTATAGTTTTCTATGGTTTTGTTGCAGGAATAGGGTCAAGTTTTTTAAGAATTGGAAAAGGAAATAACTGAATCATTATGACAGTTATTAATACTTTTTTAATTGGTTTTGCTTTTGTTATGACATACATTATTGACTTGGCATCTTTTGAAACAATATCTGTGTTTGGTTTCGAAATGAGCAAACAAGTCTTTAAGTGAGTTTTCATTGGTTCAATTATTGCTTGTGTCTTTGTTGTTTGAACATTGGCATTAGTGACTCTTGCAACTGGAAGAAAAAAGGCTTTAAGCACATTACTACCAATTGTTCTGTTTGCAACAGCATCAGAATATTTAGTTACCTCAATAATTTCTGCATGAGGAGATTATGAGTTTTTAGGATTATCTGGTAACGAAGTTAATACAAATGGTTATATTATTATGTTAATGTCAAGACTAGTACAAGCACCGTTAAAAATCTTGTTTAACACTGCAGTTCTTTACTATACATATAAAGCAGTATCACCATTGGTAAAAAGAGATAGATAGAGACGGTTTAAAAATATGAAGTTATATGATTCTTTAACAACTGAATTAAAAGAAGTTGATGTTCCAAAAGTATGTATTTATACTTGTGGACCAACTGTTTATAACTATATTCATATTGGTAATGCTAGACCCTTACTATTAACTGATGTTATAGTAAGGTATTTAGAATTTAGAAATATCAAATATAAATACCTCTTAAATATCACAGATATTGATGACAAGATCATTGATAAAGCTGTAGAACAAAACATACCAGAAGAAATACTTACCCAAAAATTTACACAAGCATTTTTAGATGATTTAAATAATTTAAATATTCAAAGACCAACCCAAACCATTCCAATATCTGAAAAAATAAATGAAATCATAGATTTCATTGACGAATTAATAGGAAAAGGATTTGCCTATGAAGTTGATGGTAATGTATATTTTGATGTACAAGCAACTAAGGGTAAATATGGAAACCTGTCAAAACAAAAACTAGAAGAGTTAGAAATTGGAAGTAGAGTAGAAGAAGACGGTAACAAGAAAAGTCCTTTTGATTTTGTTTTATGAAAGAAAACAGAAAAAGGGAAAAAATGACTATCAAAATGAAGTCTGGGAAGACCTGGATGACATACTGAATGTGCTGTTATGATAGATTCTTACTTTAAAGATAGTATTGATATTCACTTAGGGGGAATAGATTTAAAATTCCCACATCATGAAAACGAAAGAATTCAATATGTTGCAAAAAACAACAAGGAAATCTCAAATGTTTGAATGCATAATGGTCACTTAGCAGTAGATAATATAAAAATGTCTAAATCTTTAAACAATACAATATTGGTTAAAGATTTTATAAATGATTATGGTTCTAACGAACTAAGATTTATATTTTTAAACTCTGGATATAGACAACCTTTAAATATCTCTGGAGAATTAATTTCTCAAGCAATCGATTGAAAAAATAAAGTACAAAACATTTTAACCTTAATTAATTGATCATTGGCGGTGGGTGAAATTACAAACAGCAACCAAACCCCAATTGATGAAGATTTTAACTCGTATAAATATATGTCAAAATTCTGTTGTTATATGGAAGATGATATAAATACACCAATGGCAATAACTTTAATTGACGAAATGGTTAAAAATCTAAACAAACAAGTTAGAGAAAAAGTGATAGACCAAACTTATAATAAGTTAATTTGTATTTTACAAACACTTGGTTTTGTATTTGAAACAAAAAAAATTGAAGGTCAAAATTTAGATGATCTTAAAGCTTGAAGAAAAGCTGTTGTTGCAAAAGATTTTGCAATAGCAGATGAACTTAGAGATAAATTGAAAGTAGAAAAAATTATATAATTATGAAAAATTTTATTTATGGTAAAAAACCTGTTCAAAATACAATTGTAAATTTTACAAACCTAATAAAACATATTTATGTTTTAAAAGGATTTTCTTTTGACCGGGATGTATATAAAGTAATAAAAGAAAAAAATATATCTTGAAGTTCTTTGGATAAAGAAAAGTTTAACAACTTAATCCACGAAAAAGTAAATCACCAAGGTATCATAGCTGATATGAAAGAATACAATTATAGAAGTATGAAAGATATAATTGGAAATGAACAAGAACAAACTATTTTGGTTTTAGATAGAATTCAAGACCCAAATAACTTTGGTTCAATTATCAGAAGTGCTGTACTTTTTGGTGTTAAAGGAATCGTAATTTTGGATCATAATCAAGTAGATGTAACTCCAGCTGTTATAAAATCTTCAGCAGGAACAATTTACAACATACCAATTGTAAAAGTATCAAACCTAAGTAATGCAATTAACATGTTAAAAGAAAAAGGGTATTGAATATATTGTTCATACCTATCTGATACATCAACTGACATTAGAAATATTAAATTTGATAAAAAATCCGTAATAATTATGGGAAGTGAAGGAGATGGTGTAATGAAAAAAATTGCAAATCAGTCTGACTTCTGCTTTAGTATTCCAACAAACAAAGCTATAGATTCTTTAAATGTATCTGTAGCTGCAGGTATCATATTATTTACTAAAAACTTAAGTGCTTAATATTAATCAAACCATCAAGGTTCTTGTAAATACACAATTTCCAAATCTTGATTCTGAAGCTTTAGATTATTTGACGTATAGTATACGTGCAAATATGCTAAAGTTTGCAACTTACAATAAACAAACAATTTGTGAACCAGATGAACTTTTAACTACGGCTTATTTAGCATTAGTTGAAGTTAAAGAAAAGTTCACCGAACAAAGAGGTATTAAGTTTGAAAACTATGCCATGTTTATTGTTAGAAAAAGAATGTTAGATTACGTTAGAAAATTGGCTAGACAATATAAACTAGAATTTGTTTCACAAATAAGTTACTTTGGTGAAGAATTAAATTCTTACTCTATGGGTCTAGAGTCAAAAGCATATAATGATTACATAACAATGCAAAGAACAATTTTAATTGATAATTCTTTTAAGGAACACATAGCAAATGCTAAAAGTGAACTTGAAAGAAAAGCATTAATTTACTTCCAAGAAGGAAGAAGTAAGAAAGAAATATGCGATAAATTAGATATTACAAGAAGAGAACTTGAAAAAATACTATTAAAGTTAAAAAATTTCCTAAGTAGTTTATTTAATGGGCCAAGTAATATATAATTATTTGGTAAGAAAAGAGTTGTAAAACAATGTCACAAAGTAAAAAGAAAATAATCCTAGTATGTGAGGATTGCTTATCTAGGAATTACAGTATAACAAAAAGTACTCTTTCTCAAAGAGAAAGATTAGTTATTAAAAAATTCTGTAGTAATTGCAATGCGCACACTACTCATAAGGAGACAAGATAAAAAATGAGCGAAAAGAATAAAAATGAATTAGCTGAACAAAAAGCCAAAGCTAAACTAGATAAGTTAAAGCAAAAAGAAGAAGCTAAAAGAATAAAGAAAGAACAAAAATCTGCACAAAAAGAACAAATGCAGGAATTGTATAAACAACTCGATGGTGATAAAAATTTAACTAAAGAAGAAAAAATTAAAAAAGCTAAAGATGTAAAGATTAAAAAACACAAAGAAAAAATAAACTATAAACTTGCCTTAAAAGAAGCACCAATTAAAATGCTTAAAGAAATTAACAAAATTAAATGAAGTGATCGTAAAAATTTAGGTCAAAAATTCAGTTGAGTTATTGTATTTCTTATAGTATTTGGTATATTCTTTTATGCAGTCGATACTGCATTGCAGTATCTATTTACATTGGCAAAAATCATATAGGAGGTTATTATGGAAGACAATTTAAATTATTTAGAAGAAGAACTTGGTTCTTATAAAGGTCAGTGATTTGTAATCAACTGTAACAGTGGTCATGAAGAAAGAGTTAGAGCAGATTTACTTCAAAAAGTAGAATCTTCAAACCTTGAAGATAGAATCTTTGACATTAGAATTTCAAAAGGACCTGTTGTTGGAAAAAACAACAAAGTTACAGATAAAAACAAATACCCAGGATATATTTTTATAAACTTGTTAATGACAGATGAAACATGATTTATCGTTAGAAATACTCCAGGAGTAACTGGATTTATTGGATCATCTGGAAAAGGTGCAAAACCTTTCCCATTAACAAGTGAAGAAGTAGCTAAAATGCTTGCATCAAACGAATCAAGTCAAGATAAAAAATCTGCTTCAAAAAATTCTGGTCAAGCACAACCTAAAAAAGAAAAAGTACTTCACACAGCTGACTTCAAAGTCAAAGAAGTTGTACTTGTTAAAGATGGACCATTTGCAGGAACTGAAGGACAAGTAACAGAAATGGATTTTGAAAAAGGAGTGGCTGTTGTAAATATTGAAGTGTTCGGAAGAATGACCCCAACAGAATTTCAATTCAAAAGTCTTGAATTAGCTTATAAACTTTAATTATCAATAACATATCTTAGGATATGTTTTTTTATTGTATTATATTAATTAGTAGGAGGTATCAATTATGAATACAATCAAAATTAAATTTATTCTTGAGGATGGAAGAGAAATGAAAGCAGATTTATATCCTGATTTAGCACCAATTAGTGTTGAAAATTTCGTAAACTTAATAAAAGATAAATATTTCGATGGTCTTATTTTCCACAGAGTAATTAAAGGATTTATGATCCAAGGTGGTGGAATGACTTTGGATATGAATGAAAAAGGTGGATTACAAGAAATTAAAGGTGAGTTTTCAATCAATGGTTGAAACAAAAATGCAATGGAATTAAGTCATGTTCCAGGAGTTCTTTCAATGGCAAGAACTAATGTTCCAGATAGTGCAACAAGTCAATTCTTTATTGTAACTGGAGATGCTAAATTCTTAGATGGACAATATGCTTCATTTGGAAAATTAAGTGATCAAGCTAGTTTAGATGTTGCTCTTGCAATTGAAAACGTTGAAACTACATCAAAAGGTTTCCACGATGACGTACCAGTAGAGCCAATTATCATTAAAACTGTAGAATTAATCTAAATACCTGTAAGGGTATTTTTCTATTTTTTTGAAAAAAATAAAACTTTTTGGAAATTTTTTAATTTTTTAGTTATAATAATAGTGGGTTATCCCAATACTTGAATGAGAATGAGTAGAAAAAGTTTACGGTTATATTTAAAAAATATATTGAACAAAAAGGATGAAAACTAGCTGAAGCGAAAGCAACATCTGTTGTGAATAATTTCAATTACACAGATTTATTAAAACTAAATTACATGTTTCTAATTGTTGTAGTTCTCCTAACTAGATAATTATGATCTGTGTATAGAGTTTCACCCTATAGCAAAGCTTTTGTAAAGTCTTCCCAATGCTTTTACAAAAGAATTTGCTAATAGATAATCCAGACAAAAGCACGAAAGTGCTTTTGTTTTTCTTATTAAAGTAAAAAAGTATGAAAAAATTCATACTTCTTGTGTTATTATTATTTATGGCAGATTTTAATTGTGGAAGTAAGAACAAGAATTGTTCGTACGTTAGTACCACAGCGAAAACAGGGAGGTGTTGTTCGTGGCAAAGAAAATCACACGTATAGCAAAATTAGAATTTATGGCAATGCAAGCAAAACCAGGTGCAGAATTAGCTTCACTTGGAATTAACATGCCTCAATTCACACAACAATTTAATGATGCCACTAAAGACAGAGCAGGAGAAGTTGTGCCAGTAGTTATTACTGCATATGATGATAAATCATTTGATTTCATCTTAAAAACAGCTCCAGCAGCATTTATGTTAAAAAAAGCAGCGGGAATTCAAAAAGGAGCATCAAAAACTGGGACAGAAACAGTTGCAACTTTAACTGCAGACGATATTAAAAAAATCGCAGAATACAAAATGAAAGACTTAAATGCAAATACAATTGAAGCAGCAATGAGAATTATCGAAGGTTCAGCAAGAAACATGGGTATCAAAGTAACAGGTATGCCTGAAAAAGGGGATAAATAGTTATGCCAAAATTAAGTAAAAAATTAACTGCAGTTAACGCTAAAGTTGACAAAACTAAATTATACCCAATTGCTGAAGCTATTAAATTAGCAAAAGAAACTTCAATTACAAAATTTGATTCTACAGTAGAAGTTGCTTTCAACTTAAACGTAGATCCAAGACATGCTGACCAACAAATTAGAGGGGCTCTTGTTTTACCAGGAGGAACTGGAAAATCACAAAAAGTTTTAGTTCTTACAAAAACAAAAGCTAAAGATGCTGAAGAAGCAGGAGCAGATTTTGTTGGAGCAGAAGAATTAATCCAAAAAATCCAAAAAGAAAACTGATTTGATTTTGACGTAATTGTAGCTACACCAGAAATGATGGCTGAATTAGGAAAAATCGGGAAAGTTTTAGGACCAAAAGGATTAATGCCTAACCCAAAAACTGGAACAGTTACTATGGATGTTAAAAAAGCTTTAGAAGAAATTAAAAAAGGTAAAGTTGAATACAGAACTGATAAAGAAGGAAATATTCACTCAATCTTAGGAAAAGTTTCATTTAAAGAAGAAGATTTAATGAAAAACTATGCAGCATTATTTGATGTAATCAGAAAAGCAAAACCTGCAGCTGTAAAAGGAACTTACATTAAAAACATTTCAGTAACAACAACAATGGGTCCTGGAATCAAAGTTCTAATCGAAAACTAGAAACAAAAAACTACTTTTAAAAGTAGTTTTTTTTATTTTAAATTTCTTCTTGTTCTTCTGCTAGTAATTTTGTTTTCTCTAATAGACTTAAACTTTCTTCTATTGAAGAAAGTTTTTTTACCATTTTTTTTGAATTTAACTTTCCATATTTTTCTTTTAATAAAAGAAGACCTTTTATTTTTTGATCGATATCTTTAGAACATTTTACTAGGTAAATCAAATATAAAAATGTTGCAAGAGAAAATGAAATAATCAGAAAAATAAATATAGAACTTTGAACTATTTTAAAATCTTTATAAATCAAAAACAAAATTTGAAAACCTATCATCAACATGGAAGATACACCACTCATTATGGAAATAAAACTTGCTCTAATTGAACTTAAAATAAGTTCATTAACCTTATTCATTAGATGTACATAAAATAATATCAAGGTTGTGTTTAATGTAACAAAAATTACAACAAAAAAATAAATGTTTTTAGTTGTAAAGAAAGATATCAAAACTAAAGAAACTAAAATAAAAATTGACGTCAATTTATATCAATTCAATTTTTTGATAAAGGAAAGAAATAGTAACACACCTCCACCAAAGGCACTTGTAAATGCATAAATCAAACTTATACTTAAAGGAGTTTGAGAAAGGTTTTCAAAAATTACTTGTCCGTAAATAAACATAATAGAAACTGAAGACTGTAATAAAGCAAAAATAGAAATAAAGTAATATAATTCTTTTTTATGTTTAAATTCAAGTTTCAATTCCTTAAAAATTTTGATCTCATTTTTTTCTAAATATTTAGTGTGCTTATCTTTAATTGCGAATAAAACTAAAAGCGTGATCACATGTGAAGAACAAGTGAATATAAATATTCATTTTCAATTCAACAATCATACTAATTGACCTCCCAAAGAATCTGCTAAAAACATTGAGCAAATTGAAACTACATGAATTATTGAACTTAATTTAATATATTTCTTTTTGTTTTCTTTGTCTAAGTTATCATAAAGCAAAGCTTCACTTGTACCTGAAGCAAGAGCTAATGAAAACGCATAAATTAAGAAAGCAATAAAAAGTAAAATAATTTTAAATGCAAATATCATTAACAAAGCATATGTGAATATTCCAATATTTGCAATGATTAACATTTTCTTTCTTCCAAATTTATCTGCAAGAATTCCAGATAAATATTCACTGAACAATAAGGCGACAGAGAAAGTAATTTGTAAAGTAGCAATTTGAGATAAAGAGTATCCTAGATTTGTTAAATAAATCATTCACAAAGAATTTTCAAACATAAGAGTAACAAAAAATGTGTAAAAACAAATCTTAATAAAAAATACTTTTTGTTGTTTTTTCATCTTTTCACTTCCTTACTGTCATCAATTATCTTTAAATCTATAAAAATCATTCTCATCTATATAGAAAAAAGTATTAATAGAGCTGTTTGTTAAATAGATATGCCTTAGGTTACCATAAACTAAAATATTGGTGTTGCTATTTATATATTTTAGAACCGACTCTCTATTATTTTCTTGTAAATAATATTGTCGATTTAAAAAATTAATTAATTTTTTTCTATTTGTCATTCCTCGTACCATACTTATAAAAATTTTACAAAAGGTGTAGTAATCATTAGTAATAGGTTTAAAAATTTTATATTTGATATCGTAATTGTCTTTATAAATTTCCTTTAAATAATCCGTCATACTAAATTCAAAAATTTTATATTTTATCGAGTTAGACTCGAGAAACTGTATAAGTGTTGTGATGTTTTTCTTGTTTGGAAAATAACCGGGCAATAAAATATTCACACTTTTTTTTGAATTAATTTTTTTTTCAATACTTCGATTTTCAAAGAGTAAAGAAGATTCGAAAACTTTAAAATAATTTTTATGAAAGTTTTTAAAAGTATTGTAATTTTTTAGAAGATGTAGTTTGAAAGCTTCCTTTAAATTGTTATCCTTAAATTCATAGCACATATATAGCCCGGAACTCTTCTCAAATACCCTGTCTATTATTTCTTTACGACTCAAGAGGGAGTACTTAAAAAAGAGTGAATTTGTTATAACATTACATTTAAGTTTATAAAATTTTTTTAAAACGAGATTTATTTTACTTACTTTTATGAATATAAGTTTTTTGATCTTACGATTTTTTATTATAGGTTTTAATACAATTTTTTTTCTTGTGTGTTTCTCTACGGTAAAATCACCATTGGTCAAATTTTTATTTTGAACCTTAAATGGGCTAAAGTAAATGGAAGACAAAACTTCTTGAGCAGTTTTTCAATCATCAACATAAATTTCCATTTCGTTTTTTTTAAAATAAATTTGTATTTCATCTAGTTCTATTTTGTCTTCAAAATATTCTCTAACACCCAATATAAAACCCAAAGAAGCAGCAGCTGGAGTTTTGTTTTTTTAAGTGATAAATTAATGAATTATACACATCTCTCAGCTCAATTTTTAAACCATTAGACCATTTTTGAGCTCTAATTTTCAAAATGAGTTTGTTCTTCTGAATTAAATGCGAACATATCGAACCAGAATTATTAAAGTCAATTATGGGTTGATATAAGAAACCGAGTATATAGTTTTGGTTATAGTCTCTACATCCAATTAAATCTATGGTTTTTGGTATATCTTCAAGGAATATATAAATATTCCTACTATCGTCTTTTAATTTCATAATTTAAAAAACTAATTTCCTTTCCAATATAGAGATTATTATTTTTTCTTAAAAAATAGTTCATAACATCATTAGACAAAACCGCACCTATTATTAAATTTGTTGTTGAGGAAGAACCTTCAATTTTTAAATTATTACTTTCAGTTTTGCTTTTTGGAAAACTATAATTTTTATTGTTGTATTTATCAATAATAGGGCCTCATCAACCAGATTCTATTCCAACAGCTGCAGTTATATATGGTATTTTAGTTTCTCTTGAACATCTACTAGTTAATTCCAAAATTTTTTCTTTTGGTTGATCTGCACAATTTATAAAAAATGAAGGATTTTCGTTAATCAAAATTTTTTTGAGTTCCACTGTAGAATATATAAATTTGTTTATAATTTTTATACTAACATCTTCGTATTCCTGGTCTATCAAAGTTTTTAAATAATTTACTTTATAATTATTTGTTCTTTTATAACTAAAAAAAGTTGTCTATTTAAATTTGAGATTTCTATTTTATCCCCATCGATCAATATAAATTTTTTAAATCCCGCTCTTAACATGCAATCCAGAACAACAGTGCCTAATCCTCCGCAACCTAAAATTAAAATTATTTCGTTTTCGATACTAGTAATAAATTCATTTATAGAATAATTATCCCTGATTGCTTCCTGAAAGAAAGGGTAATTTTTTTCATACCTTGCATTTAAATGAATGGGTTCCTCTAGTTCTAAAATAAGATTTTTATTTTTTAAAAAGTTAAAAAGGGATGGATCTAGTTCGCTTTCTTGAAAACTGGGTTTATCTTGTACTTTCTTTATTTCTCATTCAAAATTACCCTCCTTGTCCTGAAGGGTAATTTTTTTGGTAAGATGCTGAAATACTATACTATTGATATCTTTATTGATTACTACCATTTTTTTGAATATTCATCTTTTCATAAAACTCCTCAACTTAAAAAACAAACGACTTATGTCGTTTGAAAATATTTTTTTAACAACGGTGAATTTCTTCGCTTACTTGTTCTTCGTTAAAAATCATATTATCCCCCCCTTTATTATTAATTTAAACCTATTCTTGAATAATACAACTTTATATATTGCTGTATTTAAATTAACAATAAATGAAACTATTTAAAACTATGTTTAGAATAAAAAATACTACTTTCAAAAGTAGTATTTTTTATTTTAGAGTTAACCTCTTTGTGCAATCAAACTGTGAATTCATTCCACGCCTTTTGCGCTTGTGTGATCGAAGAATAAAGATTCTTTTTGGTCTAATGATAATATTTCATTCATTTCTTGAGAAGTTAATTCAAAATCAAAGATATTGAAGTTTTCTTCCATTCTATTTTTGTTTACACTTTTTGTGATGAAAGGAACTTCTCTTTGGTAAAGTCATCTTAAAATTACTTGAGCTACAGATTTGTTGTGAGCTTTAGCAATAGTATTTAAAATTTCATTTTCAAAAATGTTATTTTTACCTTCACCAAATGGTGCTCATGCTTGAGGTGTTACATTATATTTTTTGTTTACTTCAATCGAGTTAATTCTTTGAAAGAAAGGATTAACTTCAATTTGGTTTACAGCTGGCACAACTCCATAGTCATTAAATAAACAAAGATCTACAAGTTTATCATCATAAAAGTTTGAAACTCCAATTGATTTAATTAAACCTTGTTCTTTTAAAGAAACTAGTGCTTTAAAAGATTCTCTATATTCACCAAAAGGTTGGTGTAATAATACTAAATCTACATATGGAGTTTGAAGTCTTTCTAAACTTCTTTTAAAAGAAGCTATTGTTTGTTCATATCCATAATTACTTAATCAAATTTTTGTAGTTAAAAATATCTCTTCTCTTTTTACTTCGGTTTTTGCAAGTGCATTTCCTACAGCTTGTTCATTCATATAACTTTGAGCAGTATCTATTGCTCTAAATCCAACTGCAAGAGCATCTAATACTGCTCTTTCACATTCTTTAAAGTCAGTGATTTGGAATGTACCAAATGAAATTACTGGCATTTGGTTACCATCGTTTAATGTTATTTTTTTCATTACAGTTACCTCCTCTTTTTTGTAACTATAAAAAATTTTACAACCTTAGTGTTACTCTAGGTCAAGAGTAAAATTAAAATAATGTTAAAATATTTAAAGTATCAAGAAAAGGAATGATTAATTTATGGAAAAAAAATACTATATAAATGATATAGCTAAAAAGTTTAATATATCAGAACACACATTACGTTATTATGATAAAAAAATGTTACTTAAGAATTTTAAAAGAGATGATAATGGTTATAGATATTTAAATGAAGATGATCTAAGAACTATTGAAGTAATTATTTGTCTTAAAAAGACAAATATGAGTTTAGAAGATATTAAACATTATTTAAAGTTAGTAGAACAAGGTCGTGATACTTTAAAAGAAAGACAACAAATGATTGAAAAACAATTACAAGAAGCTCATTCAATCAGAAAAGATATAGATGACCAAATAGTTTATCTTGAATATAAATTAAAATTTTATGATGATTTAATAAAAGAAAATTAATTTAAGTTTCCTCTTGCATTAGTCTAGGTCTAATGTTTTATCATTTATTTATGAGGAGGAAAAAATTATGAAAATATTAATTTTAGGAGCAGCGGGAAGAATATCTGAATTAGTTACCGCAAGGTTACTAGAAAGAGATAATGTAGAATTAGTTTTATTTGCAAGAGATGCAAATAGAAGAATAAGCAACCAAGTTATTCAAAAAGAAAATGTAAAAGTAATAAATGGTGATTTTTCTCAAACACAAAAAATGCACGAGTTAATGCTTGAAGGTGTAGAAAAAGTTTATGTAAACGCTGCAACAAATATTGAAGACACAATTTCAATTTTAGAAGCCGCAAAAGGTACAAAAGTTAATAAATTAATTTGAGCTAGTGCTGTAGGAATTTATGATGAAATAGAGGGGCCTTTTGCAGATTGACATTGAGGTATGGTTGGCGGCAAAGCTGCTTACAAAAAATACTATGATGCTATGGAACTTGTTGAAAAATTTGGAATTGATTATTCAATATTAAGATATGCATGAATGCATAATAAGAAAAATGAAGATTATGAATTAACTCAAAAAGGCGAAAAATTTAAAGGTGTTGAAATTTCAAGAAATGCTTGTGCGAAACTTGTTGAAGATATCATTTTCGATGATAAACAAACTTTTAAAAATACAAGTCTTGGAGTTTCTGAACCAAACACAGATTTTGATAAACCAAGTTTTTATTAATTGTTCAATACACTAAATTTTATTTAGTGTTTTTTTTTTTTTTTTGAAAATAACACTTGCCTTATAGTTACTCTAATGAAATAGGATTAATTAAGAGGAGAGATATAATGAGAAAATTATTATTAACTTTATTGGCATCAAGTCCAATAGCAAATGCTACAAGTCAGTTAATTTCTTGTGGCACAGATAACTCAACAGGTTCTAATTCTGATTTCAACCTAGATGATTTACCACCAGAATATAAAGATACTACAAATGTAGAAGATAGAGCACAAGATGCAAATATGAAACAAATTGGAGAAGATTTACGATCTAAAACTATTGTTGTTTACTTTTCGGGAAGTGGAAATTCTGAAAGATCTGCAACTTATTTAGCAGAACAACTAAACTTACCAATTTTTAGAATTGAAAGAAAAGTAGATTACCCTTCTAACTACAGTGAGTTATCAGAACAAGCAAGAGTTGAAGCTGTTAATAATCAAAGACCAGAACTAAAAGAAACACCAGACTTTATAAACAACTATGAACACATTTTGTTAGGATTTCCAGTTTGATGACATGTTGCACCAATGGTAATTGGAAGTTTCTTAGAGGCTTACAATTTTTCAGGAAAACATATTCATCCTTTTATTCAATCAAGCGCTTACTACAGAGGACACTTGTTAAGAAGTTTGAAATACTTAGAGGATAATTCAAGTCAAGGTACTATTATTGAAAAAGAAGTTTACTCAAGAAATAATTTAGTAATAAATAAATGAATAAATGATTTCTTTATACCTTTTGATAAATAGCAATATAAAAACCAATACTGATGTATTGGTTTTTCTTTATCTAAAGGAATCAAAAATTTATTGATATAATAAACTTAGTTAAAGAAGGAAATATATTTCTAAAATATGTTCAACTTAACTTGATGCAGAAATGCTGGTTATCAATATTGTACCAACCTAACAATTGTTAATTTTTATTTATTATAGAAATTTAACAACCTAGAAATAGCGAGGTATAAAATGAAGTTGGTTTGAGGGATTTCTTTACTAAAAAGAAAGGCGTTTACTACTTTACCACAAATAAAAAGTTATATTCGTTCTGGTCTTTTTGAAGAGAAAAAAAAGAATGAAAAATATGATTTTGATTTAAAAAAAATAAAAAGACTCTTGTATATTAAAATGCTGTCCGAACTAAAATTTAGACATGAAAACATTAAACTTATACTTACAGATTTGTGTGAAAAAGCTATAAACGATGCACTAATTTATTATTTTGATATAGAGAAAAATGATAGATTAAATTTTTATAAAAACATAGATTTGTTTTTGAATAACGACGAAGCGCTCAACATTTATAACACAACAACATTCAAATTTTTAAGTAACAGTTCATTTGCACCTGTTCTTTTAACTAGATTATTCATTTCTAAAAAGAATTGGTATGAAGATGAAAAGAGTAAATGTTTTTTAAAAGCTAACAGAAAAGCTATTTACTCTGCTTTTATAAATTTTAATGTTACTAAGATAGAATGTGTTCTGGAATTAATAAAAGTTCATTTCATAGAACTTAGAAACTTCTTAAAAGAAAGAGGTTATGTAAAATGAATTGATTTTCTTGCATTTATTTATTGGTTAATCACAGAACCAAGATACATAAAAGAAATGAAGAGATTTACAAAAATTAATGTAGCGAAAGACATTTTTGACCTGGCTTTAAGTTTTATAATTGAAGAAACTAATAAAGAGTACTAACTAATGGTTAGTACTCTTTATTACTTTTCTTTTCCTTTGATGTCAATAAAATCATTATGAAGGGAGAGAAAGAGAAATGAAGATTAAAATTTATGCACCCGTTGACTGTGATGTAAAGTCAATTGGTGAGTGTAGTGATGAAACTTTTGCTCAAAAAATGTTGGGTGATGGATTAGTAATCATACCCAAAAACGGAAGTTTCAAATCATTTTTGGAATCGTCAAAAGTTGCTATGATCGCAGACACAAAACATGCTATATTTTTGGAAAGTCAAAATCTAAAGTTTCTAATGCATATAGGCTTAGAGACAGTAAATCTAAATGGAAAACCTTTTAATATTCTTGTTGAAGAAAAGGAGGAAGTTAGTTTAAGTGAAGCTTTACTAAATGTAAATTTAGATTTGATCGAAAAAGAAGGACTTTCTAATGAAACCGTTATTTGTGTTGATCAACAGAATGTAAAAAAACTAAAAGTATTAATTTTAAAACAAAACGCAAAACAAGGAGACTTGATAGCTGAGATTGAAATTGAATTGATTGATAAACCTATAAAAGAAATAGGGGGCAATATTGAAAGTGATTATACTCTATTGAACAGACATGTCGGAGGAAGCGAAAATGTTGATTCGCATTTAAATTGTGTAACAAGATTTAGGTTTAATATTATAAATAAAGATTTAGTTAATATCAAAGAATTAAAACAAATATCCTTCGTAAGAGGAATCAATTGAAGTGGTAATCAACTGCAAGTTATTATAGGACCCGAGGTAAACAAAGTAAGAGATAAATATATATCGCTTTTTGAAACTAATGGTTCAGCTTCTAAAAAACTAATTAATAAACAAAAGTTTCAATTTAAAAGAGCTTTTGTCGATTTTATAAGTAATGTTATGCTGCCAACCATTCCGATATTGATGGTCGGAGGAATGGGTCAAGCTTTATTTGCAATCTTAACTATAACAAAAGCGGTTGACCCAATAACAACTTCAAATATTCCAAATCTAACAACAGATCAAAACCTTATTTCAGGTTCGCTGTTTGTTATTACCAATACAGCACTTCAATTTATTGGAATGTTTATGTGTTTCAATACTGTGAAATATATGAAGGGTAATTTACCAATGGGTGTCTTAGTAGCTTTAGCTATTGCAAGTCCATTTTTATATCCTGGAAAGGCTTGAGTTCTATTCACAGTTGGACCAGTAGATATTAAATTTCAGGGATATACTACAATGATATTTCCTCAGATTGCTGCTGCCTTCATTTATGTTTATTTAGATCGTTGGATTAAAACTTGAATACCAGCTGCTCTAGATATAATTTTGAGACACTTCATGGCATTTTTTATAACATGTGGAATAATGTTTTTTGTTGCAGGACCAATTTTGGGTCTTGTTGAAACAGGTGTCTTTTATATTTTTAACAGTGTACAAAAAATTCCTTACGGAATTGGAATTGGAATATTTGGGTTTGCTTGAACATTCCTAGTATTAACTGGAATGCATTTGGCATTGGCAACAGCTATGATGAGTGGTTTTTTAAGTAATCCAGAAGTGGGTTCAACATTGTTGGCCTTAACAACAATGACAAGTATTACAACAATAGCAACATGTGCTGCTGTTGGTATTCAAGCTAAAGAAAATAATATAAAAACCATTGCATTCGGCGCGTTAGTTCCGGGAGCGTTTGGAATTTCAGAACCAACCTACTACAGTATTTCTATGATTAGACCAATCTTGTTTGTTCCGGTTGTAGTGGCTAGAGGATTGACTGGAGTTCTTATAGGATTATTAGATTTAAGATGATATCAACCTGGTGGTAGAGGAGTTTTAGGATTCACAAGTGCCATATCGGTTTTTGCAGATAGCTGAAATCTACCTAAGTATTTTATTTGTATGGCATTTATATTTGTTGTTTGTTTTGCTTTAACTATGTTAGTTTACAAAGAAAGAAAAAATGAAAAAAGAGAATACTTCAAATTATTTAAAGTTATTAGTAAAATTTCAAATCAACTTGGAATAACTGAAATCTCTGAAATGAAAAATAATATAAATCAAATGCAAAATAAAGATTATTTAAGAAGAACAAAAATTTTAGAAAAAAAAGTTGTAGCTAGCAATAATAAAAAGTATCTATTAGAAAAATACAGTAGTAAAGAAAATTTAAAAGATAGTCAAAAATTAAGAATTGAGAAAGAAACACAACAAATAAATTCACTTGAAAAAGAAATTAAAGCTGAATTGAAAATTGTTGATAAGGATCATCTAGCAATGTATGACTTAGTTATGAAAAAAATAAAATCATTAAATGATATAACAAACGAAAGTTTAAATACCATTGGAAATGTTCTGTTTAATATTTCTCATGGATTAGAAGTTAATTATAAATTGTTGGAAGGTTACGACAATAATTTCTCTGACTTAAAAAAATTAAAAATAAAAAAGGTGGAAGTAAAAAATGGATAAGATAATTTACATAGATATTGATGGAACTATATTAGATAAAGAAAAAAAATTAGGAGATTTAACAAGAGATGCAATCATTAATGTTCAAAAAAAAGATGTTAAAGTAGTTTTTGCAACCGGTCGAACATTTGCTGAAATAAAAGATTTAGCTAAGTTGTTAGAGCTGGACAAGAACTTCAATACAGCTATTTGTTGTAATGGTTCTTACATATCAAGCACTGATGTTTTTAAACCAGAAAATATTAGAACCATTCCTAAAGAAGTTTCTAAAGATATTGCAGATTTTTTATCAAGTAAAAATACTAAGGGTTACTTTATAGATTACTTGGACCCTAAAACTTATTATTCTAATTTGAATATTGATAAGTTTAGTATAGAACAAGGGGTCTTGCCTAAAATGAAAGTTAAAACGATAGATAATGATTTTAAGTGAGATAATGTTGTACTAATAGCTTTTGATAGTCCTAAAAATGAACTTTCAAGCTATGAAGATTTTTTAGAAAGTAAATCAACAGAGATTGATTATATTTGTTCAAAATCATCACACAGGGTCAACCCTTTATTTATGATCGGAAATAAGAATACATCTAAACTGGTAGGAATAGAATATATAAATAAAAAATTTAACATCAAAGATGAAGATGTATATATATTTGGTGACGGAGTAAATGACTTAGAAATGATACAAAAATTTAAGTCAAATGCTTTTGTTCCATCAAATGCACCAGCCTATGTAAAAGAGATAAGTAAAAATATAATTGAACCACCAGAGAATGACGGCGTAGGAAAAAAAATAAATCAAATTTTTGATTTATAGAAAGAAGGAATAGAATGGAAAAATTAAAATTTCCAGACAACTTTTTATTAGGGGCTGCAGCTGCAGCTAGTCAATACGAAGGAGCTTATAAACAAGATGGAAAATCTTTAAGTATAGCAGATTACAAAACCTATAACCCTAAAGTTGATAGAAAAAAAATTAACATGAACGAAATCGAATGTTATGAAGATGTTTTTCTTCAATTGAAAGATACAGAAGAAAACAAAATTTATCCTTATCGTTGAGGAGTAGATTTTTATAATAAGTACGAAGGGGATATAAAACTCTTTAAAAAAATAGGAATGAATTGTTTCAGAACTTCTATTGCATGAAGTAGAATAATTCCAGAAGAAGGAGTTATAAATTATGAAGCTATAAAGCATTATAAAAAGATTTTTAAAAAATTCAAAGAACAAAAAATTGAGTTAGTTCTTACACTTAGTCATTATGATTATCCAATGTGGTTGGTTGAAAAATATAATGGCTTTGCAAATAAAGACGCCATTGAAAAGTTCTTGGAATATAGCGAAATAGTTTTAAGAGAGTTTGACGAGTTTACTAACTATTGAATTTGTTTTAATGAAATTAATATGACAACACACTCTGCTTATACAGGGGCAGGTGTTGTGCTAAAAAGAGATAATCCAAAAAACAAAGAAATAAAGTACCAAGCCTTACACAATCAATTTGTCGCACAAGCTTTGGTAGTTAAGTTAGCACATAAAATAAATAAAGATAATAAAATGGGAGGAATGATTGCTGCTGTAAATAGTTACCCCAGTACTTGTGATCCAAATGATGTAATTATTAATCAAGAGTTTTCACAAATTAATAATGATTTATTTTTTGAAATTGAATCAAGAGGAGCGTATCCAAAATACATACTCAACTTTTTTGAACAAGAAAATATTAAGTTAAATATTAGTGAAGAAGAAAAAGAAATTTTAAAAGAAGGTTCAGTTGATTATTTAAGTTTCTCTTATTACATGTCTTCTGTTATGGGACAAGAAGTATTAGATAAAGGTGGAAGTACATTATTTTTTGGTGGCAAAAATCCCTATCTAAAAGAAAGTGATTGAGGTTGACAAATTGATCCTATAGGCTTGAGAATTTTTATGAATAGACTTTATAATTGTTATCAAAAACCTTTAATGATAGTTGAAAATGGAATTGGTGTGGATGAAAAGTGAGATGATAAAGAAAATATTCTTAAAGATGATTACAGAATTGAATATATAAAATCTCATTTAAAAAATATTCAACTGGCTATGCAGGATGGGGTTGAGTGTATTGGGTATACTGCTTGAACTGCTTTGGATTTGGTTTCAATGTCAACAAAGGAAATGTCTAAGCGTTATGGATTCATTTATGTTGATATTGATGATTTTGGAAAAGGAACGGGTGATAGGAAAATTAAAGAATCAGGTAAGTGATTTAAAAAAGTTTCAGATACAAAAGGAGAAATTTTGTGAGACTAAAATAAAGAGACCCCACGCAAATAAGTGTGGAGTTTTTCTTTATCTAAAGTATTCAAAAATTTATTGATATAATAAACTTATCTAGCAAGAGAGGTATCAAAAACATGAAGTGATGATTTTCAGATTACGATGGGACAATTAATTTACAACACAATGATTATATTGACCCAAAAGATTTAGAATTTATAAATAGATGAATTGAACAAGGAAATAAATTTGCAATAGCAACAGGAAGAATGGAACACGAAATTAGACCTCAGTTAGAAGCTGCAAACATTCCTTATAACTATATGGTTTGTAATAACGGAGCTGTAGTTTATGAAAAAGGAAAAGGAATAATTTCAAAAACCTCAATTCCAATGGAATCAAGAAAAGACATCATTGAATTGTTTGAAGAAATTAGAGATAAGTATACTTTGGGATATTGTATATTAGATGAAAGACGTGGATACTCAAGAGTAGTTGAAAAAGAAATTGATGACAATAAATTTTTAACAGACTATGCTCCAAGAGAAAACAACTTTGAAATTGCAACTCAAGAAATTTTAGAAGACCAAGACTTAAACTTGTTATACATTTATGTAAGACAAGATGGAGTAGAAGAGGTTAAAAAAATAATTGAAGGAAGAGTTAAAGGTTGCAAAGCTGTAAGAACACATGTAAATGTAATTGAAATTATGAATGAAAATGTTTCAAAGGCTCATGGAATATTTGAAGTTCAAAAACTAAAAGGTTTTGAACTTGATGATGTTGTTACAAGTGGAGATGGAGAAAATGACATTGAAATGTTGGCAATGACAAAACATGGTTTTGGAATGAAACACCATCAACCTGGAGTTGAAAAAGTAGTCGATCATTTAATTGATCATGTATATGAAATAGAAAAATTAATTTAAAGTACCAATCTTAAAAGTTGGTACTTTTTATTTATTTTTCCTCTCTTGCTAAATATATAAATTATTAATTGTATAAACCCTACTAACCATAAAAAGAAAGTGAGGTTTAATTATGAATAAAATAATTTATTTAGATATTGATGGGACAATATTGGATAAGAATAAAAATTTAGGTGATCTAACAAGGGATGCAATTATTAATGTTCAAAAGAAAGGAGTTAAAGTTGCTTTTGCAACTGGACGTACTTTTGCAGAAGTAACAGAACTTGCAGCAACTTTAGAAATAAACAAAAACTTTAAAGAATCTATTTGTTGTAATGGTTCATATGTTTCTAACACAAATTATTTTGAGCCAGAAAATGTAAGAACTATAGAAACAAAATCTGTAAAAAGAATTGTTGACTACTTAACATTGAAAGAAATAAAAGCTTACATCATAGATTACTTAGAACCGGCTATATATTTTTCAAATATAAAATTAGATAGGTATGGAGTTGAACAGGGAATACTTCCTAACATGAGAGTTATAGAAATTGATGAATACTTTAACTGAAACAATGTTGTGCTAATTGCTCTTTATTGTCCAAAAGATAAATACGATGATCTAGAAAGTTTTTTAAAGAACAAAGATCTTGACATAGATTTTATTTGTTCAAAGTCATCAAGAAAAGCAACAGATTTGTTTATGATTTCAAGTAAAAATACTTCAAAGCTTGTTGGTATAGAATACCTTAATAAAAAATATAATATTAAAGATGAAGATGTATATATTTTTGGAGATGGAATAAATGATGTAGAAATGATAAAACGTTTTAAAAAGAATGCATATGTTCCAAGAAGTGCTCCCAGTTACATAAAAATATTAAGTGAAAATATGATAGAGTCCCCAGAAAATGACGGGGTTGGTAAAAAGATAAATCAACTATTTGATTTAAAGTAACAATATTAGAAATATATAAAACAGTTTTTACTGTTATTGTCAAATTGAAAGAAGAGAAAATATGTTAGAGATAAAAAATTTATCTAAAAGTTTTAAAGACTTTTCTCTAGAAAAAATAAATTTAAAAATTAATAAAGGTGACTTTATTGCTTTTATTGGAGAGAATGGTTCTGGAAAAACTACTATTATCAAATTAATTTTTAACTTATTAAAAAAAGATAATGGAGAAATAATTATTAACAACGAAAATTTATTTTTGGAAAACAAACTGAAGGAAATTTGTTTGTTTCCAAATCAAGGGGAAATCCCTTACAACTTAACTGTTAAAGATTATTTGTGATACGTTTCTGTGTTAGCAAATGTTAACAGAGAAAGTTACAACAATAGAATCATAAAAATTTTAGAAATTATAAAAATAGTTGAACTACAAAAAAGGAAAATAAAAACTTTATCAACAGGTCAAATAAAAAAAGTAATGTTGGCTGGTGTGTTGATAGTGGAACCCAGTTTTATTTTTATGGATGAACCAACTGCTAATTTGGATATAGATTCAAAAGAAGAGTTACTGGAAATAATAAATTTTTTAAGTAACAGAGAAGTTGGTATTTTTATAACAAGTCATATAACAGATGAGTTAGACAAATATGTTAATAGACTTATTGTTTTAAAAAATGGACAGATAGTTTACGATGAAAAATATATAAAAGGTAGTGGAAAGATTTTAGAAATTTATAACAGGTTTTATATTAAAAAAGAAAATGTTACAAAACAACTAGGAGATCTATATGAAAAATAGATTTAGCACCTTACTGCCAATTTGTAAAATTTCTTATAAGCTATTAGCTTCCAATATCAAAACTTACATCATGGTTGCAATATTTATATTAGGAAACTTAGGTTTACAAATTTTTGGTCTTTATTTTAAAAGGGGACCTTTAATAAGTGAACAAACTTATTTTCTAGTATTCTACTACATGTTTAATTATTTAGTATTAGGTTTATTTTCGGTTTATTTATGAAGTTTATTCTTTAAAAGTGAAACTGCAAAAAACATAATTACTCTCGAACAAAGATATGGATATAAAGGGTGAAGCATTTTTTTTACAAGGTTCTTAATTATAATTTTAATAAATTTCTTATTGATATTTGTAGTCTTGATAACAAGTAGTTTTTTTCTTATTGGAAATACTACAATGAATTCAACCTACTTTAGTTTAATTATACTTCCCTATTTTGTAATGCTATTTCTAGCATTAACAACTAACACTTTCTTTTCGTTTGTGTTTAATTATTTTAATAAGGTAAGTTCGTCTATATTGGCATGAACTTTGATTTTCTTAATGGCTTTTTCAGGAATAATAAATAGAGCATTGACTCAAATTATTGATAGAAATAGAGATCAAAACTCAGCTAGTCTTGCACGTATAAATGCAAATACATTTTTGGGGTGAGAATTTTATAATAAATTTAGTGAAGATAATGAAATAAATAAAATTTATGAGTCAGAAAACTTGAGACAAGTTGTTTTTAAAAATTCTGATGAAAGAATTTTTCTTGGTCAAAGTTCTTATATCACTCCACAAAGCATAGAAGAAGAGTTAATGTTTAAAGCTGGACAATTATTAAATCAAGATCCTAGAAGTTCAGAAAGTGAAATCCAAAAAGAGTCTTTGATTTTATATGGAGGAAACGATTTTTTAACTGATTTAATTTTTGAAACTTATTCTATTTTTGAAACTAGTGACAGTAAATTAAAAATTGAAGATTCTCCAATTTCAAAAAGCACTGGGTCATTTAATCTAGATACCAAATGGTTCATGTCAAAATTAAAAAGTAATGAATTATTTTGAAATAAATATAAAAAACTATTCGAATTTTTAGATGAAAGAATTGTGTTTTTTTATCAAAATGGAAATAAAGGGCAATGATATAAAACCATTGAAGACATATACCGTGATAATAAAATAGAAGAGTCACAAAAAGAAAGTGCTGTAAATGATTTCTACAAAAGAGTTCCTGAATTTAATTTATATATGCAGATGTTAAATACGTATTGAAGTAAGTCTGTTGACATTCCTTTAATAAGAATGAATTTTGAAATGGCTTCTAATGGCGATTCGAAAAATTTAACTACTAAAGAGATGAAAAAAATTAAAAGGCAACAAAGGTTGGAAAGCTTTTTGAATCCATTTACATTCTTATCTACTTTAAATCAACCAAGAAATATAAATCCAATACTAGTAGAATTTTTTAAAACGGGCAACGGAATACATTTTAAAAGTAGTGCTGTTACGAGTGTTGAATATTCTCCAGAAATTGAAAAGTTAATTGATGCCAAACAAGGAGAAAATTCTACAGAAGTAAGTTTAAATAAATATAGTTATTCTGGGTCTAATTCTTTCAGGGACAGCATTTTCTACAACGAAACAATTAAAATAAATTATAGTTTCTATTATGGTTTAGTAGGTTATATTTATTTGTTGCTTTCCTTATCTTCATGTTGTTTATTATTCTTTTCTTATAAAAAGTTTTTAATAAATGCTTGATCATAATAAAGTTATAAATTAATGTTTTGGGTTTTGATAAATTAATCATTAAAGAAATTATGAGTGCAATAAATGATACTATTTTTTTAGGGAGAATTTCTCAATGGAAAAACAAGTATTTAAAATTAACGAAAATAACATTAAAGAAGTAAAAACAAAACGCTCAAGTAATATCGAATTGCTAAGAATTTTTATGGCAATATGCGTACTAGTAATTCATTTTTTACCTAGCTTTCAAGCAAACATACCATTTCTTCATGGTTGTGTTGGTGCCTTTGCTATGATCTCTGGTTATTATTTGGTTGAAAAAAAAGATAACCTAAGGTTTTTAAAATTCATACCGACAATAGTTTTCTTATATGTTATTAATTTATCTTTAGTATTAATCTTTAACTTTTCAAGTGACTATAAAATTTTTTCAACTAGACTGGAATGAATTAAGTTCTTGCAATTAGGAACTGGTCCTTGATGATATATTTATGCAGTATTTATTTTATATATTTTTACACCATTTTTTAATGCAGGATTAAAAGTTACTGGGAAAAAAGTGTCGCTTATTTTGATAATTTCTTTTTGATTAACTTTTCAAATCCAAGCTCTATTACTTTATTCATATAGACCTTTTACATATATCCATAATGCATTGCCAACATTATTTTTCTCTTACTTACTTGGTGGTTGATTAAAATTATTTGGACAAAATGTTTTTAATTATAAAAAAACTATATGAATTTCTACAATTGTATATTTTTTAGTTCAATTAGGGTTTCACTTACTTTATGTTTTTTTATATCCTCAAAAAGATGATTGATTTGATTTATCAAAAAACAATGGTTCACTTTTATCGTTTGGAGCTTCATTCTTTTTATTTGCAAGTTTTAAAATAATGCCAATGAAGAATTATAAATTTATAGATTTTTTAGGAAGCATTTCGTTATTTATATTTGCTTTGCATATGTCAACTATATGATTCTCAAAATTTTTCTTTCATTTATTTGGATGAAAATATAATAGCGATGGTATGTATTCACTTGCATCAGCTATAACTTTTTTAATAAGTTTATTAATATACTGACCATATAAGAAGTACATGCAAGGTATTAATTTTTTAACCAATAAATTTGTTCAGACAAATTTCTATAAAAAACTTGTAGTAGATACACAACTTTAAAAAACAAAGAAGAATTTTATTTATTTAACACAAGAGTTTATTTTTAACTCTTGTGTTTTTTTATTTAGAATATTAAATGTGAAATTAAAAGTCTTGGCGTGCAAAATAGAATAAAAAAAATACAACAGCGTTAACGGTTGTATTGATTATTCAAATTAAAATAAAAACCCCATACACAAGTGTAGGAGTATAAACTCAATTTATGTACTATTTCAAGCACGACTAGACCAACCTAATGATCTGACTAATTAAATTGTATCATACTTTTCATTTGTGGGTGGTGTAATAAATGTTCAAAAATAAAAATTTATTACTGTTTTTTAAATTTAACAAAATTTATTAAAAATATGCTATTATATATTTGCTATTCGTACCGAAGAAAGTAACTGGGATTTATCCCTTAATTTGTTACCGAGGAATGAAACTACATATATAATCTGTTTGTTTAAGAGCGGATAATTAGTGTATTTTTAATTTGCCTCGGAAACTATTTTCCGAGGTTTTATTTTGATCTAACTTATAGAATAGTAAAAAGGAGGTCATTACTAGTGTCAGTTTCAAGACCGGCTCATGCCAAAAAAAATGATATCGTTAAAGAAATTTCAGAAAAAATCAAAAACTGTAAAGGTATGGTTATTGCTGAATACAAAAATTTAACTGTTGAACAAATGACAAATTTAAGAAACAAAGCTCGTGAACAAGGGATCTTTATTAAAGTTTATAAAGACTCATTAGTTTCAAGAGCAGTTAGTGAATTAAAAATTGAAGGATTAGATGCTTACTTAACTCAACAAAATGTTTACATTTTCTCAGATGAAGAAGCTCTATACCCTGCAAAATTAGTTTCAGAGTTTGCAAAAACAAACAAAGACTTAGTACTTAAAGCAGGTATATACGAAGGAAACGTTATGGATACACAAGCAATCAACGAAATTGCTTCTCTTCCATCAAAAGACGAACTTTACTCAATGTTTGCTTCATCACTTATCTACCCATTACGTCAATTTATGTTGACTGTAAAAGAAATAGCAAATACAAGATCAGAATAATTTAATTAAAGTGTACTAATAGCACAATAAAAAAAAGAAATAAATTAAAAGGAGAAAAAAATCATGGCAATTACAAAAGATGATATTATTAAAGCTTTAGAAGAAATGAAATTAACTGAATTAAACGACTTAGTTAAAGCAATCGAAGACCACTTTGGTGTTGTTGCAGCAGCAGCTGTTGCTGCTCCAGCAGCTGGAGGAGCAGATGCTGCACCTTCAGAAGTTAACGTTATGTTAACAAACCCAGGTGGAAACAAAGTTGCAGTTATTAAAATCGTTAAAGAATTAACTGGATTAGGATTAATGGATGCTAAAAAATTAGTTGACGGAACTCTACCAGTTGCAATTAAAGAAAACGTAAAAGTTGAAGAAGCTGAAGAAATCAAAAAACAATTAATGGATGCTGGTGCATCAGTTGATTTAAAATAATAAATCAAATGCAAAATCACTTAGAGAAATCTAAGTGATTTTTTTATGCATTAAAGATTAAATAGGTTAAAATCATATCTGGGAGGCAGGAAATGTCTAAATCAAACAAAGTAAAATATTTAAAACCATATATTACAAACACAGGTATTGAAGTTGGAGACTATAGTTATTTTTATTCTTTTAATGGTGAACAAGCATTAAAAGAATTTCAAAATAGAAACGTACTTTATCATTTTCCTGAAATGACAGGAGATAAACTTGTCATAGGAAAATTTTGTGCAATTGCAGACGAAGTAAAAATTCTTATGAGTGGTGCAAATCACAGACTACATTCCTATTCAACATATCCTTTTGATATTTTTAATGAGTTTGAAACTCCAAAAGAGTTAACAAAAAACATTAAATCAAAAGGGGATACTATAATAGGTCATGATGTTTGAATAGGATATGGGGCTACAATTTTACCAGGTGTTAAAATTGGTAATGGCTCAATTATTGGAGCCAAAGCTGTAGTTACAAAAGACATTGAACCCTACAGTGTAGTGGGAGGAAATCCTGCTAAGGTAATTAGAAAAAGATTTGATGATCAAACAATTGCAAAGCTAGAAGCTTTGCAATGATGAGATAAACCAATTGAAGAGATTAAATCATTATTACCAGAACTATTAAAAAACAGAGAAGGAGAAAAATAAAATGAAAGAATATTTTTCTACGGGTTATAAAAACGCCAAAAAAGATTGAAGAATTAATTTAATTAAATTCGTTTTATTATTATTTGGAATTTACTTTATGGCACTTGGAATTGCAATTTATATTCCAACTGAAATTGGAGCTAGTCAAGTAGACTTTACAACATTTGTTCTTGTTGGTTTAAAAACTGGAACAACCGAAAGATTAGATAACTTCACTAAAGTATATTCAGACATGTTGATTTATTTTTATTTAGTTTTAACTTTCATCTCTACTTGTATGGGATTAGTAAATACAATTAGAGCTCACAAAAAAACTATGGAACCAAAAGTTTGAATTGGATTTGTATTTACTCTAATAACAAATATAGCCATTACTTTTATTCTTCCAAAAGTAGTTTACTTAAACTCAATGTATGTTACTTATGATGGAGTAAAAGATATGATAATGGTAAACGGTGTTGTTTCTACTGGGGTTGCTAGTTGAATTTTTGCAGGAGCGTTTATAGTATTTTGTCTAGGAGTTACTTGTTGAGTAAAATCAGGATGAGCAACAGGACCTTACAACACTGTTTGTGATGAATTGTTAAAAATGACTAGATTGACATTCCCTATGGCACGTTTAATTTGCGATGCTGCTATGGTAGTTCCTGGTTTAATCTTGTTATGAGTTATACCAAACGGAGATAAAACTGGATTCTTATTTACAAACCTTTCAATTGGAACTCTTGTATTTGTTTTTGCAACAGGACCACTTTGTGGTGCTATGAAAAAACTACTAGACAAGATCATCGATTATGACATGTTAAAACGCGGAAATGAAAAAGTAGTTGTTGTAGATAATGAACAAAAAGCCTCTTAGGCTTTTTTTATTGCTTAATCTCAAATAAAATATTCCATATGTTGATATTTTATTTGGAAATATATTTTAAAAATTCGTACATAAATGGTAATATTAAGTTGGTAGTAACAAAAAAAATGAGGTGAATGAATGAAAAAAAATGAGAAAAAATTCGTCTCTATTGACCTGGGTACTTCCAACACATTAGTATTTGTTGAGGGACAAGGGATTGTTTATAATGAACCATCAATTGTCGCCTACAGAATCCGTGAAAATAAAATAATTGCGGTTGGTGAAGAGGCCTATAAAATGATAGGTAAGGGAAATAAGACTATTAGAATAGTTAGACCAATGGTCGACGGAATAATTACAGATATAAGAACAACAACAGCACAGCTTAGCTTTATCTTTAAAAAACTAAGAATCAATTCAACTTTAAAAGGTTGTATCATGTTGCTGGCTTGTCCTTCAGTAATTACCCAGCTTGAAAGAACTGCTCTTATGAAAATAGGATTAAATTTTGGAGCTTCAAGAGTATTTATTGAAGAGGAAATAAAAATGGCAGCCCTTGGAGGAGGGGTTAACATTTTTGCTCCAACAGGAAGACTTGTTATGGATATTGGTGGAGGAACTAGTGATATTGGAGTTTTATCTTCGGGTGACTTGGTTCTTTCAAAATCTGTGAAAGTTGCAGGAAATGCTTTTAATGAAGAGATTCAAAAGTTTGTAAGATCTCAATATGGAATGGATATCGGTTTGAAAACGTCCGAAAGTATAAAAATAAATATCGGGTCCATTGCCAAATATAGTGATGAAAGAAGAATGAAAGTGTATGGTAGAGATATAGTGTCTGGATTACCAAGAGAAATTGAAGTAACACCAGAAGAAATACGTGAAGTGTTAAAAGTTCCAGTATCAAGAATTATTGATTTAACTGTTCAGGTTTTGGAAGAAACACCCCCAGAATTAGCTGGAGATATCTTTAGAAATGGTATTACCATTTGTGGAGGTGGGGGAATGCTTAAAGGAATTGACAAATATGTTGCAGATACGCTACAACTACCTGTAGCTATTGGAACACAACCGTTGTTAGCAGTAATTAATGGAACCATACGTTTTGAATCATATGTTTATGAGATGATCCAAAGCGAAAATAAAAAAGGCGACTTCTTCTAGTGTAAAAAAGCAAAGAGCGATGTAACTCTTTGTTTTTTTAATACCCAAGTAGCAATATATAACACACTTATAATAGACAAATTGAAAATAATTTCTAAAAACACTAGTATTCTGTAAAAAAATTTTGTACTATAACTATGTGAGGAAAGTTAGTGATAACCTTTTTTAGGTTATTGCAAATATTAACCAACCTATTAATCTGTTTATTGTCTCACCATGTAAAAATAATAAATAAAACTTAATATTTTATTAAAAAAAGGTACTAAAAGTCATGAGAATTAATTAATCATTAGTAGCCTCTATTAGTAACTATACCTCCTTTAGTAATAATGTTTGTAGAAGTTTCGGTAAAAATTTTATTGGTGAGAAATAAAGTTTATGAATCTTTAGTTGAGCTGTTCAACCAATCTATTCTTCACAAATATTAAAGTCATAATAAAAGTATTAAAAATAAATTTCTTCTTATGCATCACTCCTTTTCTATTCTATATAGTGATGTATAAGCTTCATGAGAATTACAAATGCATAGGTGAACAATATACATATTTATGTATTTGTTTTTCTATGAAAAATTAACAATCAACAAATAAAAAAAAGAAAGGAAGGAGCGATTTGAAAAAAATTCTTGCTTTCTTGGGATCATTTTCTCTGATAACATCTGGAAGTTCTCTAGCTGTTTCTTGTTATGGAGATATTAATTATCCTTGAGAAGTTGCTGTAAATAACTTAAAAGTTAAAACAAAAGAAATAACAAATATTAATAATGGATGAAGAAAATTAGGGAATGCTATTTCTGCTTTAAATACACAAATGGAATCTGATCATTCTAAAGGTGTTTTTGTCGGAGATGAACAACCAACAAATGACTTTCAAGTTTTGTATGTAAATGCAGAAACCTTTGAAAGTAGAGATGAGTTAAGAATATACTACAGAGTTTCTGATTACGAAAAAGGTGATCATAAAAATCTGGTTTGAGGCGAACTTCAATCATTTACCCAAGAAGTAAAAATCAACTCATTCCAAATTTCTGTTATTGAAGACCAAAAAATAACACTTGGAGAAACCAAGGTATTAAATATTAACTTAAATGTTTTTGAAGAAGACATAACATTGGGTATGGATGATGCCGAAATAATTGAAGTTAGCAATTCTAGCGAACAACTTTTTATAACGGGTTTAAAAAAAGGAGAAACTCCTTTAACTTTAAATTTTGGCGTGGATGATAAAGTAACATTTAATGTTCAAGTTGTTGATAGAGTAATTGACTGAGAACAAGTAGAAATTAGTGATCAAGTAGTTGAAGTAAATTCACAAAAAGAAGCGAACTTACATTTGAATAATTGATCAAATAAATATACAAAATTATCGTTTGCAGATAAAGATCTAGTAACTGGAGAATTAACAGAAACAGGCTTTATAATTTATGGACATGTACGAGGAGAAACAACTGGTTTCTTACATATTGATGAAAATAGAGTGGTTCCGTTTAATGTCTTTGTTATTCCGTCAAGTTTAATCCCAGAAATATTTAGTATTTCAAATCAAAAAATAAACTTAGGGGAAACTAAAAAAATAACAGTAAGAACTAAAAATTTAGATCCTAAGTTATTAATTATTCAAAACGAAAAGCCATTAACAGTAAAAACAACTTTAAACAATGGAGAACTAACATTATTTGGATCAAGAGATGGAACTAGTGAAATTGTAATATTTGCTCATGATGTAGCGCCAGTTAAATTCACTGTAACTGTTTATAACCAAGATAAACCAGAGATTTCCAAACAATCCGATTATGTAGCAATAGTGGGTGGAGGTTTAACAAGAAGTTTGAATGTTTCAAATCATATATTAGGCACTGAATTAAAGATAAAAGCTTCTAACTCCTTAATAGATGTAAGAGTAGTTGCACAAATACATGAAAATGGAAACGGCTCTATTGGTATTGTTGCAAACGGGCAAGTTGGAAGAACTTTGGTTACCTTAACTTACAACAGAGCAGAGAATGTTACATTTTGGGTTACTGTTGTAGAAATACCAGAGATTTTGCCTATTGAAAATGTAGCTATTGCATTAGGTGAAGTAACTAGGCTTGAAGTGAATTTCACTACAGGCCCCTCTTTCCTAATTTTTAAAGTTGAACTCGAAGTTGAAGGAATTGTAGAAGTTGCCAAAATTTCTACAAGTTCAGCAAAGGGAAATTTTGAAATAACAGCACTTAAAGTTGGTGAAGTTAATGTTACTATTACAACAAGATACAATACCAAACCAAGAACGTTTAAAATAACAGTTATATAAAAATAAAAACAAACTTTATATGAAAGTTTGTTTTTATTTACCCATTTTGTGTATTTTTGTAATACATGTAGCAAACAAATTTTTAATGTTAAAAATAAAAGAAAAATCAAAAAACCATTGATTTTAGCGTTTATTTCATATAGAATTTGTTTGCGTATGTTTTGCTTGAACGGAGGCCATTATGAGTTACAAAATTAAAAACGTAAATGCGTTAGTGCAACGACGCGATTATACAAAGGTATCGGGAGATCTACCATTACCTAACTTAATCGAATTGCAAACAGATACATTTGAGTGATTTTTAAAAGAAGGTATTAGTGAAGTGTTTGGTGAGGTATTCCCAGTAGTTTCTGCTGATGGGGATATCGTTTTAACTTTAACTGACTGAGAATTTAGAGAACCTAGAATGTCAGTTGTTAAAGCTAAAGAGGAATCAAAAATATTTGATGCACCTATTTATGCTAACCTTTCTTTAACAGTTCACCAAGAAAATGTAGAAATCTTCAAAGAAGAAATTTCAGGAGATATGCAAACATTCCTAAAAGGATGATTGCAAGAAAAAATTGAATCAACTGGAGTTGAAATTAAAAATAGCCAAGGACAGCTATACTTTTTTGAATACAAATCTAAATCAGGAGATAAAGATTCTATTCAAATAGAAATTATCGAAGAAAAAGATGATCTATATGTGGCAAATATAGACATTTATAAAACTGGGGAAGTATTCTTTGGTGAGTTCCCATTAATGACAGATAGAGGAACATTTGTAATTAATGGTAGTGAAAAAGTTGTGGTTTCACAACTTGTAAGATCACCTGGAAGTTACTTTAAAAAAGAAATGAACCGTAAAAATGGGGAAATGATCTATTACGCAGACATTATTCCATCACGTGGTACATGATTAGAATTTGAACTTGATGCTAAAAAAACTTTAGACAACAAAGTTTCAAATATTTTCTATGTAAAAATAGATAAATCAAGAAAAACAACAGCTACAAGTTTATTAACATCATTTAAAATGGATAAAGATTTAGTTTTAGATCTATTTGATAATGATGAAATAATTGAGGCAAGCTACTTACAAGATACTTTAAGTGGAGATATTAACATTGATTTTGAACAACAAGTTCAAGAAATTTATAAAAAAATCCGTCAAGGAGAAACTGCTACAGCTGATGGAGCAAGTAAATACCTATATGGATTATTGTTTGACAAAAGAAAATACGATTTAACAAAAGCTGGAAGATTTAAATTACAACAAAAACTTGCAGTTAAAAACCGTTTAATTGGTAGAGTGTTAGCCGAAGACATCGTTGATGTTAATGGTAAAGTTGCATTTGCAAAAGACACAGAAATCACAAAAGACATGTTCAGAGATCTAGAAGCAGTTCTAGATGCTGGAGCTATGACTCAAGAAATCAGTTTTAACGCTGCTATTGATTCAGGTAAAGAAATTCAAAAAGTTAAAGTTTACAAAGACAACGACTTAAGAGATAAAGTTGCCACACTAATTGGAGTTACTCAAAAATCAAATGATGAGTACATAAACGTTCCAGATATTCTTGCAACAATTTCATACGCTATTAACCTGATCGATGATATCGGGGAAATCGATGATATTGACCACTTAGGGAACAGAAGAGTGCGTACAGTTGGTGAATTACTACAAAACCAATTCAGAATTGGTATGATGCGTATTGAAAAAAATGTTAAAGAAAAATTAGCAACTTCAAACCCATTCAAAATGAAACCATCAAGTATTATTAACAATAAACCATTAACTGCAATTATTGGTGAGTTCTTTAACTTATCTCAATTGTCACAATTTATGGACCAAACTAACCCATTGTCAGAGTTAACAAACAAACGTCGTTTAACAGCTCTTGGACCTGGAGGGTTAAGTAGAGATAGAGCAGCTCTTGAAGTTCGTGACGTTCACCCGTCTCACTACGGAAGAATTTGTCCTATTGAAACACCTGAGGGACCAAACATTGGGTTGATCAACAACTTATCTACATATGCAAGAATCAATAAATTTGGATTTATTGAAACTCCATATAGAAAAGTTGAAAAAGGAAGAGTTATTAAAGGTGAATACGAATACTTAACAGCTGATAAAGAAAAAGACTTTATTGTTGCTCAAGCAAATATTCAAATCGCAGAAGACGGAACAATTTTAGATGAAAGTGTTGTTGCTCGTTACAGAGGAGATGACATGATGGCAAGTCCAATTGATGTGGACTTTGTAGACGTTTCACCAAAACAAATTGTTTCTATTGCTACATCATGTATTCCATTCTTGGAAAACGATGATGCCAACCGTGCACTTATGGGTGCCAACATGCAACGTCAAGCTGTACCATTAATTAACCCAGAATCACCAATTGTTGGAACTGGTGTTGAACATGAATCTGCACGTGACTCAGGGGATGCTGTTGTAGCATCAGCTGATGGAATTGTAAGATATGTTGACTCAAAATTAATTTCTGTTGAAGGTGCTGATGGAATCAAAAACTATGATTTAAATGATTTCAACAAATCAAACAACGGAACTGCAATTACTCACTTACCAATCGTTAAAGTTGGAGATAAAGTTAAAGCAAGAGATATCTTAGCTGACGGACCTTCAATGGAAAAAGGAGAATTGGCTTTAGGACAAAACGTTGTTGTTGCCTTTACAACTTGAAATGGTTACAACTATGAGGATGCTGTTATTGTGTCTGAAAGAATTGTAATCGATGATAGATTTACATCAATTCACATAGATGAATATACTATTGAAAGAAGACAAACAAAACAAGGACCTGAAGAAATTACAAGAGAAATTCCAAACATTAGTGAAGCTAGCAAAAAACACCTTGATGAAGAAGGTATTGTTGCTATTGGAACTGAAGTTAAAGTTGGAGATATTTTGGTTGGTAAAGTTACACCAAAATCTCAAACTCAATTATCACCTGAAGATAAATTGCTACACGCAATCTTTGGTGAAAAATCAAGAAACGTTAAAGATAATTCATTAAGAGTACCAAATGGTGGAGAAGGAATTATTAAATCAATTAAACGTTTCAGTAGAGCTGACGGACACGATCTTCCAGCAGATATTTTAGAAATAATTAAAGTTTACATCGTTCAAAAACGTAAAATCCAAGAAGGAGATAAAATGGCTGGACGTCACGGTAACAAAGGGGTTATTTCAAAAATCTTACCTGTTGAAGATATGCCACATATGGAAGATGGAACTCCAGTTGACATTATGTTAAACCCACAAGGGGTTCCTTCACGTATGAACATTGGTCAAGTTTTAGAAATTCACTTAGGAATGGCTGCTAAAAAACTTGGAATTAAAGTTAATACTCCTGTTTTTGAAGGGGTAAAAGAAAATGATTTAGTTGAAATCATGGAAGAAGCTGGAATGACAAACTACGGTAAAGTTAAATTAACTGATGGTAGAACTGGAGAAGCATTTGATAAACCAATCTCTGTTGGAGTTATGTATATGCTAAAACTTTCTCACATGGTTGATGACAAACTTCACACAAGAAACATTGGACCATACTCACTTATTACTCAACAACCTCTTGGAGGAAAAGCTCAAAACGGGGGACAAAGATTTGGTGAGATGGAAGTTTGAGCTCTTGAAGCATATGGGGCAGCTTACACATTGAGAGAAATCTTGACTATTAAATCAGATGATATTAAAGGTCGTATTAAAACTTATGAATCAATCGTTAGGTCAAAACCAATTCCAAAACCTGGAATTCCAGAATCATTTAATGTTCTTACAAAAGAAATTATGGGATTAGGATTTGACATGCACATGATTGATGAAAACGGAGTTAAAGTACAAATCAACGCATACGAAGAAGAGGATATCGAAACAGAATTTGATTCTTCATATGTTCCTGCAAATGATGATTCATTTAGTGCTGATGAAACTATTGGTTTTAGAGACGCTAGTGAAGATGATGATGTAATTGCAGATGAAGACATGGAAGCTGATGATTTATTCGGCTTTGATGCAGACTTAGAAGATTAATTAGGAGGAAGTTAAAAAAATGGCAAGCAAAAGAATGATTAAAATTGAACTAGCTTCTCCTGATGTGATCAGAAGTTGATCTCGTGGTGAAGTTACAAAACCAGAAACAATAAACTATAAAACATTAAAAACTGAAAAAGAAGGTCTATTTGATGAAAGAATCTTTGGACCTACTAAAAACTACGAATGTAGTTGTGGTAAATACAAAAAAGTAAAAAACAAAGGTAAAGTTTGTGAACGTTGTGGAGTTGAAATTACAGAAACAATTGTAAGACGTGAAAGAATGGGTCACATTGAACTTGAAGAACCAGTAACACATATTTGAATGTTAAAAGTTGCTCCTTCAAGAATCGCTTCAATTTTAGATTTAAAAACTAAAGAAGTTGAAGAAGTTGTTTACTTTGTAAGTCACATTGTTCTAGATCCTGGAACTTCTACTCACTTAAAAAGAGGACAAGTTTTAGATTTAGGAAATGCAAAAGCTAGTTTAAAAACTAGAGAAAAATTGAAAAAAACTTTAGAAGAAATCAGAAATGAACTTGAACCTGATTCATTCCAATGAAAAAGAGCAGATAACTTAATTTTACAATTAACATCTACTCAAACTCCATTCTCAATGGATGAAGCTGCAACATTTATTTCAAGAAATATTGGAGCTAAATTTGGAATTGGAGCAAGTGCTATTGAAGAACTTTTAAAAGGAATTGATTTACCAAAAGAAATTGAAAAAATCAAAGAAGATTTAAAAGAACGTAAAGGTTCTACAGAACAAAACAAATTAATGAAAAGACTTGAAGTTTTAGACTCATTAGAAAAATCTAAATCAAGACCAGAATGAATGGTATTACATGTAATACCAGTTATTCCACCAGATATTAGACCAATTATCCAATTGGACGGAGGTAGATTTACTACTTCAGAAATTAATGATCTATACAGAAGAATTATCATTAGAAATGAACGTCTAAAAAAAGTTAAATCTATGGGAGCACCAAGTATTATTGTTAACAATGAAAAACGTATGTTACAAGAAGCTGTTGATGCATTATTAGATAACGAACGTAAACCAAGACCAGTTACAGGAAAAGATAAGAGAGCATTAAAATCTCTAACTTCTATTCTTAAAGGGAAACAAGGACGTTTCCGTCAAAACTTACTTGGAAAACGTGTTGACTACTCAGGTCGTTCAGTTATTGCTATTGGACCAGACTTAAAAATGTATCAAGCTGGAATTCCAAGAGATATGGCAATTACATTATTTAAACCTTTTGTAATTAAAAGATTACAAGAAAAAGAATATGCAGAAAACGTAAAAGTTGCAGAAAAAATGATTCTTTCAAACGATGCAAAAGTTTGAGACGTGTTAGAAGAAGTTATCAAAGATAGACCAGTTCTTTTAAACCGTGCCCCAACTCTTCACCGTTTAGGGATCCAAGCCTTTGAACCTAAATTGGTTAAAGGAAAAGCTATTCGTCTTCACCCATTAGTTACAACAGCGTTCAACGCCGACTTCGATGGGGACCAAATGGCTGTCCACTTACCAATTAGTGATGAAGCAGTTGCTGAAGCAAGAGCTTTAATGTTAGGAAGTAAAGCAATTCTTGGACCAAAAGATGGTAAACCAATTGTTACTCCTACTCAAGATATGATTCTTGGTAACTACTACATTACAACTGAAGAAAAAGACACTGAAACAAATCCTGTTAAAGGACAAGGAACTGTCTTTTCTAACTATGAAGAAGTTAAAATTGCATATGAAACTGATTCAGTTTCATTAAATGCAATTGTAGCAATGCCAATTTCTGAATTAAAAAACAAAATGTTCAGTGAAGCAGATCAAAACAATTACTTAATAACAACAGTTGGTAAAGTATTCTTTAACCAAATGTTTGTTGAAGAATTCCCTTGAATTGCAAACACTCACATTTTAGATGCAGAAAACGAAATCAAAAACTTTATAGTTAAACCAGATACTGATATCAGAAGCTTTATCGAAAATGACTATACAATTCAACAACCAATTAAGAAAAGAGAATTATCTTTAATTATTGAAAGATACTTTAAATCATATGGAGCACAAAAAACTGCTCAAATGTTAGATAACATGAAAGACTTAGGATTTAAATTCTCTTCAAAATCAGGAACTACAATTAGTGCCGCTGACGTTGTTGCCTTTACAGAAAAATTCGAAGAATTTAAAGTTGCTGATGAAAAAGTTAACCAAATTACAGAATTCTATAACATGGGTATGCTTACAAAACAAGAGAAAAAACGTCGTGTTATTGCGATTTGATCTAATGTTAAAGATAGCATCCAAGGTAAACTTGAAGGTGTTCTTAAAAAAGATCCAAAAAACCCAGTATTTGTTATGGCCGATTCTGGAGCCCGTGGTAACGTATCTAACTTTACTCAACTTGTAGGTATGAGGGGACTTATGAATGACCCTAAAGGGGACATTAAAGAAATTCCAATTAAATCTTCATTTAGAGAAGGGTTAACAGTGTCAGAATACTTTATTTCTACCCACGGGGCTAGAAAAGGGATGGCCGACGTTGCCTTAAAAACTGCCGATTCAGGATACTTGACTCGTAGACTTGTAGATATTTCACAAGAAATCATCGTAACAGAAGAAGAATGTGGAAGTACAAGAGGATTTAACGTATACTCAATCGTTGAAACAAAACACAATAACATCATCGTTCCATTAAAAGACAGACTTGTTGGAAGATATACATTTGCAGATGTTGTAGATGATAAAGGAATAACAATTGTTCCTGCAAACACACTTGTAACTGTAGACTTAGCTGACAAAATTGTTGAAGCTGGAGTTGAAGATGTACTAATTAGAACAGTATTAACATGTGATACAAACCGTGGTGTTTGTCGAAAATGTTATGGTGTAAACCTAGCAACAGGTCACGAAGTTGCACTTGGAGAACCAGTTGGAGTAGTTGCTGCTCAATCAATTGGGGAACCTGGTACTCAGCTAACTATGCGTACATTCCATACCGGAGGGGTTGCTGGGGGAGCTGACATTACTCAAGGACTTCCTCGTATTAAAGAATTACTTGACGTTACAATTCCAAAAGGATCAATTGCGATTATTTCACAAATTGATGGAACTGTAAAAGAAGTAAAAGACGAAGAAGGAATCTTGACAATTGTTGTAGCTTCAGACCAAGATGAAAGAAAATACAAATCTCAATATGGAGCTATCGCTCGTGTTGAAGTTGGTGACTTTGTTAAACGTGGTAAAAAACTTACAGAAGGTGCTATTAATATTAAAGAACTTCTTGAAGTTGCAAAAATTGAAGATGTACAAAACTACATCCTTAAAGAAGTGCAAAAAGTTTACCGTTTACAAGGGATTGAAATATCAGATAAATATATTGAAATCATTGTAAAACAAATGTTAAATAAAGTAAAAATTATCGATTCTGGAGAAACTGAATTATTACCTGGAGAAATTATTTCTTCAAGAACTTACAGAAATGAAGTTCTTGCAGCAATTTCAAGTGGTAAAAAACCTCCTTTAGCAAAACACGTAATCTTTGGTATTAAAAAAGCTCCACTTGAATCAGATTCATGATTATCAAGTGCATCTTTCCAAGATACAGCAAGAGTTTTAGTTAAAGCAGTTATCAAAGGTAAAGTTGATAAACTTGAAGGATTGAAAGAAAACATTATGTTAGGAAACTTAATTCCTGCAGGAACTGGATTAACAGGATCTGCTGACATCATCCAAAGAGGAAAAGAAACTTACGATTCAGAATATTAAAAAATACCCGAAAGGGTATTTTTTTGATTCTTAATTTAATTCCAATGTTATTTTTTCTGTTGTTAAATTCACTCAAATTAAAAACGAACCTCTATAAGCAGCCTTGTTTGTTACATTGCCATTTGCAATGATGGTTCAAACAATATTTTCTTCTTCTTTTTCGTTGTAAATAGTTTTAGGTTCAATATTATAATATTTCCTGTTTGACGAATCGTCAATCTTAAGATTTTTTAAAATTTCACGAAGTAGAGTGATTGTGCTTGAGTTTGTATCCTTCAAAAGTCTACTAAAAATTTTGTCTTTAACATCGGTTGGATTTCAAAAAGTTTTTTCTTCAATTTTTGTTTTTAAATTTTCAACAACTTGTGAACTAATTTGAATAGTTGTATCCTTGTTTTCATTTCAACTATGTGTGAATTTGGTGGTTCCAAAGTAATCGGAAGTATTTTCTTCATCTATTGAAAGAACATAATTATCACTGTGTTCTTTAGCTAACTCATAAGAAAAAGTTTCAACTTCTGGTGAAACTTTTTCAAGACTAAATTTATCATCTAGCTTTAAAAATTCTTTTAATAAATCTCTCAGTTCAGTAATTGTAAAACTTTCGAGAGGTTTCTTTTGATTTACCAAGTTTTCTATTTGAGACTTTGCAGTAGAAACTTTTCAATCTTTTGGAACAGAAGATCCGCAAGAAACAGAAAGAGTTGTGATTGGTAAAGTTGTCGACACAAAACTTATAATACCAAGTAATTTTTTCATTTTTTTATTCCCCTTATAAGATGATTATAATTTTTTTTGAAAGTTTTTGTACATTTTTCTTAAAACCATGACGATAGTTATATTGAGGGGTAATCCTTGAAAGGAGAAATATGGAACAATCTTTTGATATATATACATTTAGACTTACTTTTACTAATGGAACAGTAATTCCTGAGGTAAAAATTATTACTTCAAGAAGTGACCCTGAATTAAATAATTGTTATGTTAAAATATACCTAGAAAACGAGAAGGGTAAGAAGGGGTTAGATATGTTAAACAAGGATTTTAGAGATGTATTAAAACCAACTAGTCAGTATTTTTTTGATGTAAATTATATTGAGTCACCGTTGGTAATAGAGTTGAGAAGACAAATAAAGGAACTAACTGATGGTTGAGCAGCTGATAGAGAAGCTTGAAAAATTGAAAAAGCAGAACTGCTTGAAATTATTTCAGTTCAACAAAAAACTATTGAAACTCAACAAAAAACTATTGAAACTCAACAAAAAACAATTGAAACTCAACAAGTTACTATAAATGAACTTCAATTAGAAGTAACATCTTTAAAAAGTGAAGTAAGCTCACTTAAAAATGAAATTAGTAGATTAAAAAACTTACTCGATGCAAATGGCATCAAATATTAAACTAGATTTTGAGTCTAGTTTTTTATTTTCTTGTTTTTAGTGTATAGTTTTAAAAGGAGGAAATGAAAGATGAAAATATTTATTGGAAATGATCACACAGCTGTTGAAATGAAAAATATAATAACAAAACATCTAGAGGAACAAGGATTTGAAGTTGTTAATCTAGGGACAGATAAAGACAGTTCAGTGGATTACCCAGACTTTGGAAAAGCTGTTGCAAGAGAAGTTGTTGCAAACAAAGGTTCATTTGGTATTATAATTTGTGGAAGTGGAATTGGAATATCAATTGCTGCAAACAAAGTTGAAGGTGCAAGAGCTGCACTTGCATATGAAGAGCAAGGTGCAATGCTTGCAAGAGCACACAATAATGCAAACATTCTTGCACTTGGAGCAAGATTTATAGCAAATCAAAAAGCTTTAGGTTTAGTTGATGTATTTTTATCAACTGAATTTGAAGGAGATAGACATCAAAAAAGAATTGATAAATTGACAATAGAAGGACAGGGAAAATAATATGGGATTAAATATAATTAATCATCCATTAATTTTGGATAAATTAACTAGAATGAGAAAAATAGAAACTTCATCAAAAGATTTTAGAGAGAACTTAAATGAAATTGGTCAACTAATGGCATATGAAATTTTTAGAGATGTACCATTAAAAGAAATTGATATTGAAACACCAGTTACTAAAACTAAAGGATACACAGTTGATTTACCAGTGGTTCTAGTACCAATCATTAGAGCTGGACTTGGAATGACTGAAGGAATTCAAAGACTTGTTCCAACTTCAAGAATTGCACACATTGGTTTATATAGAAATGAAGAAACTTTAGAACCAGTTCAATACTATGCAAAACAAACTGAAGACATGGATAAAAGTTATGTTTTAGTTGTTGACCCAATGCTTGCAACTGGAGGAAGTGCTGCAAAAGCAATTGAAATTGCAAAAGAATGAGGAGCTAAAAACATTAAGTTTGTTTGTTTAGTAGCTGTTCAAGAAGGTGTTGATAAAATTCTAGCATCTCACCCAGAAATTGAAATCTATACAGCAAGTTTAGACCCTGTATTAAATGAAAAAGGATATATTTCACCAGGTCTTGGAGACGCTGGAGATAGAATCTTTGGAACTAAATAATAATATTTTTTTAAACACACTCTAGAGAGAGTGTGTTTTTTAATTTTGTAACTAAAATTGTTATTTAAAAGTCAGCAATATATAAACTAGTAATATCTAAGGAATGATATATAGTTAAATATTATAACCAATAAAATTTTACGATTTAAAGCATTTATTTAATTCTTAAAGGTTATTTTTAAAAAAATATGATTATTAACTTATAAAAATAATGAAATTATGGGTTAGTGTTTTTTTAATTAACCGATTTTTTCAAAATGAAAGGGAGTTTTATAAATGAGAAAATTACTAATTATACTATCAGCTATCAGTTTAACCACAACATTACCTAGCAACCTTCTTGTGTCAGCCAAAAAAGTCGATATAATTGGAAAAAACATTGAATCCGAAAAAATTGAATTGGAGGATGTGCGTACTTCTATTAATAATACATTTCAACAATTATTATCCGAAGAAAAGAGCCCAAAAATCTCGAAAAGTGCTACGGTAGGTGCAGAAACAGAAAAATCTAGTTTTTCTCTTTCTGAAGAGGAATCAGAAATTGTGTTGAGTAAAGCAAATGAATTATTAGAGAAATTAACGAACAGTAATTATGAGTTAGAAGATTATATGGATTTTGTTTTAGAAGAAAGTTCAGAGTTTAATGAAGAATTCAAAAAGATGCAGTTAATAAATAATGATTTTATTTTACCAAGTGAAATTTCTAGTGTTGCAAAAAATGAAGATGAAAAATCAAATAGAGCATTAGATTTAGGGGGAACGTTGGGTAACGAAAATCAGATGATTGACAAAAATAAGAATTTAGTCTCTAGTCTTAAAAATGTACGTAGGGCGATTAATACGGGAGGTGCTGCTGCTGCAATACTGGCAGCTGCCTTATATGCTTCAGCTCCATGGCTCTTTTATTCCACTTTAAAAGCTGCAATTGCTTGTACAACGGCTGCTCTAATTTCTTCTGTAGCTGCAGCGAGTATTACTGTAATGTTGGCTATTTATTATAAAGATTCTAATGATCATGAAAAGTTTGGTAATGTTTTTAATGCTGCCATTATTGTTGGATTTAAGCTAGCCAGAGCAGCTCTTTGAGCTTTTGAAGTTTATGTGCTTGGAGTTATACCCACCAAATGAGCAGCCCCTTTTTTAGCGGCGGTTGTAGTGACTGTGACTACCACATGAGATTGAACAAGAAATAATTATTAATCTATGAGGAGTTTTTTATGGATTTTGAATTAGGAACATATTTATATGTTGTAGCAGGTTTTACCTCGAATTTATTTTTTTTCTCATATCTTCATCACCTTAATGAAGATTATAAAAAGAAAAAATTGTCCACTACTATATTTATTTTTGATGATATATTAGATCCAAAAACTTTTCCCTACCTATTACCAATAGAACGTAAAACCCATTTTATTGATCATTATATAAAAATATCAATAATTATAATGACATATATACCGATTGTATTATTTGCACCAAGAGATTCAAAATGATATTTATTTTTTTTGCTATTAATTTCATTAATGCAAGTAATTTTTCTAGTCGAAGCTATAATCTATATACTTTACATAAAAAAACGTGTTTCAAAGTATAAATTTTTCTCAAAAGAAGAATCTATTATTAATTTTAAGAAATCAATTCTTGAAATGGAAAAACACCATGAATGTATGACTTTTATTTTTACAAAGGAAAAGAAAAATAAAAAAGCTATAAGTAGAATTAAAAAGGCTCAATTAAAAATGGGAAAAGAACTTTTATTATTAGGAAAAGAAAATCAAGATTATAAGGTTTTAAAAATATTTTTAAAATATATCAAGAAAATAAGTTGAGGAACTTTATTATTTAAGGATACTAAAGGATTAGAGATTATTTGTAAAGATAACACATACCCATACAGTGAATTGCCAAGAATTGCTATTGAAAACTTTTTGTTAGTCTTAGAAGAAGCTGTTAAAACTTAAATTATATAAAATGTACAATTTTTTAAAAAAAGTTGTACATTTTTTTTGATTTCATGACGATAGTAATAAGGGAAGACAGTATTCCAAAGAAAGGAGGAAAAATTATGGAAGAATATGATTTATATATTTTTTCTGTAAGTTTTGCAAATGGAAAGATTATACCAAGAATCAAAATTTTAATACCTAGAAGTGACCCGAAGTTAAGTGAGGAATATGATAAAATATATTTGCAAAACACAAAAGGAAAGAAAGGTTTAGATTTGATGAATAGGGATATGAAAAATGTATTAAGCCAAGAAAAGCAATATTTCCTAGATCTAGATTATGCAGAGTCACCATTAGTTATGGAATTAAGAAGACAAATAAAGGAATTGACAGATGGTTGAGCAGCTGATAGAGAAGCTTGAAAAATTGAAAAGGCAGAACTTCTAGAAATTATTTCATTACAAAACCAAAAAATTGAGATGCAACAAGTTTTAATTGATGAACTTAAAGATGAAGTTGTTGATCTTAAAGCAAAAATAGTCGGTTTAGAAACTGAGTTGAAATGATACAAAGATAAATACGATTAGAAAATAAAAACTGAATTTGATTCAGTTTTTATTTTCTTTGTGTACTATATTTCATAAATAAAATATACATTATGAGTTGAATTAAACTTCGTGATAAAATGATTGTGAGAATGATACTTTTTAGTCTCATAACAATTTAAAAGTAAAAGTATTAGGAAATTGACTTAAAACAGTTCAAATAATATATTTTTTTCCTTCTTATAGCTTTTTATATAAGAATATAAAAAGCTTTTAAATAATAATATGAAAATTGTAACCAGAATTTTTAAAGTGCTTTACAAGGGCATTATTTTTATAATATATATTTCCATTTTATTGATATGCAAAATTAATAGGAGTATTATTATGTAGATGGAACCTATTAGAGGTGAAGCATGTTAAAAAATCTGTTAGAAAAGAATAAAAAAAGAATGCTAATATTTTTATTGCCAATAGTCGCTGGTATAGTCAGCATATTGGCTGTTTTATGTATATTTGAAATAGTAGGCTATTCTTGAATAACTGGTTTTATAATTGCAATAACTTTTGGTTTTATTTCTTTTATATGTCTAAGATTTGCTATAGACAAAATTGTTGATGATCAAAATGTATTTACATTTATATTTTTGGCAATTTTGCGAATTGGGATGTATATGGTTCCATTCCTTATAAGCATTTATTTATCTAATCACATCAACCCCATTGGAGTTGTAATTGGTTTTTTAATAATAGTTATTTTTCCAGTTATTATTAAAGAATAAATTATAAAAATGCCTATACCGTTATTTTTTTATAAAAAAATGAAAAGGGGGAATTTAAATGTTTCTAGTCAGTGAACTGTTAGAATCTTGAAAAGATATAACACCCCAATTAATGTCTATTTTTTTAACTACGATTATAATCTGTACTTTTTGTATAGTTTATAATGTTAAGATAAGAAATTTAAAGGAAGGCGAAGAGTTGAGCGGGTTTTTAGTACTAACTGAAAGCTTTATTGTGTCTATGGAAGGCATGGTAGTTAATGTTATGGGTAAAAAATTTAAACACCTAACACCTTATATAATGTATTTATTTTTATACATTATGATCTCTTCAGTAATTGCCCTTCTGGGATTTGAACCATTAACAAGTTCTTATTCAGTAACCCTAGCTATGGCTTTGGTTTCATTTTTTGGGATTTATTATTATGGGTTAAGATATCAAAAACATATGTTCTTTACAAAGTTCATATTTAACCCGGTAGAAATAATTACACAATTTGTTCCCATATTATCTTTATCATTTAGGTTATTTGGAAACATATTGGCAGGTTCAATTATTTTAGGACTAATGTATGGTACTTTAATTGGAGCTCAAGGAGCTCTATTTGGACACGCAAGTGCTTCAAGAGAAATTTGATTTGGAGCATATTCAGCTCAGTTCAAATATTTTTGAACTGGATTTAACTTTATGTCAGTGGCATTATTGCCATGACTTCACCTTTACTTTGACCTCTTTGACGGTTTAATTCAATCAATTGTTTTTGTAATGTTGACTCTATCATACTGAGCAAATGCAAAAAACGGTGAACATGAAAAATCAACAGAACCTGTTGAAAGAGAAAATGTAAAGAAAATTAAAGTTAAAAAAATTAAAATTAAAAGTCATGTAAATGAAATAAAAACAAAATTAAAAAATAATTAATAAAAGGAGAAAAAAATTATGTTAGCAGAATTATACACAAACGTATTTTTAACATTTGGAGGTAACTTAATTACATTATTACCAATCTTATTTGCTAGTGAAAACGCAACAACAGGTAGAGGATTAATCGGAGTTGGTGCTGGATTAACTGGTATTGGTATGATCGGAGCAAGTATCGGTCAAGGAATGGCAGGTTATGGAGCTTGTCTTGCAATTGGACGTAACCCAGAAGTTGCTGGTAAAATTACAACTACATTGATTATTACAGCAGGATTCTGTGAATCTGGTGCTATTTATGCTTTAGTTATTGCATTGCTACTATTATTCGTATTCTAATAATGGATATTTTAAACCACGTAAGTTTATTAGCAGATGATGGATTTCCAGGGATACCTGAAATCACTCAATCACTGTTTCCAAACTTACCAAACTTTATTGCGCACGTTTTATCTACAATAGTTATTATTATTTTTCTTTCAAAATTAGTTTACAAACCATTTAAAAAAGTTGTAGCAGAAAGAAGAAGAAAAATTAACGAATTACTTGATGATGCATCAAGCAAGCAAGCGCTTGCAAATAAAGATAAAAAAGATGCAGCAAAAATTCTTGTTAAAGCAAGAGAAGAATCGAAAGAAATAGTTCTAAATGCAAAAGCAGAAGCAGATGATTTAAAATTTGATATTATTGATAATGCAAAATCAGAAGCACAAAATATTCAAGATCATGCAAAAATGGCAATTGAATTCGAAAGAAATGAAGCTAAAGAAAACATCCGTAAAGAAGTTATTGACCTAGCATTTATTGCCGCTGAAAAATTAGTAGAAACTAATGTTGATAAAAAAACTAATGAAAAATTAATTCAAGAATTCTTAGAAAGTATCGATAATTAATCATGCTAGTAAAAGAAAGTTTACTTAAAAATTGATCAAAAGCAATTTGTGAACTTGCTGTTGAGAACAAAAAAACAAAAGAATTCTTAGATACCGCATACGATCTTAAAGTTATCTTTTCAAGAAACCCTGAATTTTTAGCTTTCTTAACAAACAGAAATATATTATTAGAAACAAGACTTGAACTATTAGATAAAGTTTTTAAAAAGGATTTAGATAAAGAATTTTTAAATATCTTAAAACTTTTAACTGAAAGAGGCTTAATTGAAAATGCAAAACAAATTTTCAAACAAGTTGTAAAAGATTTATTAGCTCAAACAAATACTGTAAAAGGAATTGTATATTCAGTAGAAGAATTAAATAAAAAAACTATTGAAGACATACAAAAAAAATTAGAAAAAAAATTAAACAAAGCTGTGATTCTAGAAAATGAAATCAGAAAAGAACTAATTTCAGGAATCAGAGTTGTTGTTGATGGACAAAAATATGATTCATCAATGCAAGGTAAGATAGAAGATATGAAAAAAACTATCTTACAAAATAGAAAATAGGTGATGTTATGTCATTGAAAATAAATGAAATTTCAGAAGTTATTAAAAAGCAAATTCAAGATTATGGCAAAGAAATAGTTGTTCAAGAATTTGGAACTGTTGCTGCGATTGGTGATGGAGTTGCTTTGTTATTTGGTCTAGACCAAGTGATGATGGGAGAATTATTAATTTTCAACGATGATGTTTATGGAATGGCTCTTAACCTAGAAGATGGTGCTGTTGGTGCTGTTGTTATGGGTGATGATACAAAAATCAAACAAGGAGATAAAGTTAAAAGAACTAAAAAAGTTGTTGAAACTCCAGTTGGAGATGAATTACTTGGAAGAGTTCTTAATGGAATTGGATTGCCAATTGATGGTAATGGTCCATTAAAAGAGAAAAAAACTTCTCCAGTTGAAAAAATAGCATCAGGAGTTATGTCAAGAAAATCAGTTGACCAACCTTTAGAAACTGGAATCTTATCAATAGATTCAATTATTCCAATTGGTAAAGGTCAAAGAGAGTTGATTATTGGAGATAGACAAACTGGAAAAACTGCAATTGCAATTGACTCAATAATAAATCAAAAAGGTAAAAACGTAAAATGTGTTTATGTAGCTATTGGACAAAAAGAATCTACTGTAGCACAAGTTGTAGAAAAATTAAAACAAGCTGGAGCAATGGAATTTACAACTGTAATTTCTGCATCAGCTAGTGAATCTGCTCCAATGCAATACATTGCTCCATATACAGGAGTTTCAATTGCAGAAGAGTGAATGGCAAATGGTGATGATGTACTTATTGTTTATGATGATCTATCAAAACATGCGGTAGCTTATCGTACATTAGCATTACTTTTAAGAAGACCACCAGGTAGAGAAGCTTACCCTGGAGATGTATTTTATCTTCACTCAAGATTACTTGAAAGAGCTGCAAGAGTTAATGAAAAATTTGGAGGAGGAAGTATTACTGCTTTACCAATTATTGAAACTCAAGCAGGAGATATTTCTGCATATATTCCAACAAACGTTATCTCAATTACTGATGGACAAATATTCTTATCAGAACAATTATTTAACTCAGGGATTAGACCTGCAGTAGATACTGGACTTTCAGTTTCTCGTGTTGGTTCTTCAGCACAAATTAAAGCTGTTAAACAAGTTGCAGGAACTTTAAAATTAGAACTTGCACAATACTATGAATTACAAGCATTTGCAAAATTTGGAAGTGACTTGGATGAAACTACAAAAACAGTTTTAGACCATGGAGCAAAAATTGTTGAAATCTTAAAACAAAGACAATTTTCACCAATGAGTCAAATTAATCAAGCAATTATTCTTTTAGCAATAAAAGAAAGATTGATTAAATGAATTCCTGTAACTGAAGTTGTAGGTTATAAAACTGAGATTTTAAAACACTTTAAAACAAATGAAAAAGCAAGAGCTTTAAGAAAATTATTAGAAACAGAAAAAGCTTTTGATGAAGAATTAACAAAAAAAGTCAAATCAGAATTAGTAAAAGTCTTGAAAGATTTTGTAAAAGAAATTCCAGATTGAAAAGTTGAAAACTATGGAACAGCAGAAGACTGAAAGAAATTAGTGTAAGATGGCAAACTTAGGTGAACTTAAAACACAAATTAGTTCAGTAAATGACATTGGTAAAATTACTGGTGCCATGGAGCTAGTTGCAACAGCTAAACTTAAAAGAATTTCAAAACGTGTTGGTGACATTCACCAATACATTGAAGAAGTTTATGATGTTTTCAACTATATAATTTCTCATTCTGAGGACTCAATATTTTTAAAAAAACCAGAAACTCAAATTAATAAAACTTTATGAGTTGTAATTAGCTCAAACCTAGGTTTGTGTGGAGGATATAACTCAAATGTCTTTAAAGAAATTAAAGGTAAAATAAAAAGTAACGATGAGGTAATTGCAATTGGAACAAAAGCTGTTTCATATTGTAATGCCAACAAATTAAAAATTAAACAAGCAATTACTAATGTTGATGTTGACTTTACAAGCGATCAAGCAAACCACTTGGCATCAGACTTGTTAAGTTGATACTCACAAAAAGAAATTGATGCAATCAACGTTGTTTATACAAAATTTATAAACAACGTAACTTTTGAACCAAAAATTATTAACCTATTTCCAATTGTAAAAGATCCGAATGGGAAAGAAAAAAGTGAAGATATTATTTTGGAACCTGATGCAGAAACTGTATTGGCAACAAGTGTATCATTATATTTAAACACTATTATTTTTGGAACAATTTTAGAATCACAACTTTCAGAACAAGCAAGTCGAAGAACCGCAATGGAAGCTGCGACAAAAAATGGAAAAGAATTATCAGAAAATTTAAGTATTGCATATAACAGAAAACGCCAAGAAAATATTACACAAGAAATTAGTGAAATTGTTGGTGGTGCAAATGCTCAAAGTGATAATTAAAATACAGGAGGAAAAGACTTATGAAAACTAGTCAAGGTAAAGTTGTTCAAGTTATGGGTCCAGTTGTCGATGTTCGATTCGACGAAGCTGAAATGCCAGAACTTTACAACACAATTGAAATTGATAATGCCGGAACTAAATTGGTTTTAGAAGTTGTTCAACATATCGGTGACGATCTTGTAAGAACAATTGCTATGGGACCAACTGAAGGAATGGTTAGAGGAATGGATGCACAAAATACAGGACACCCAATTAGTGTTCCTGTTGGGGATGAAGTATTGGGAAGAATGTTTAATGTTCTTGGAGATCCAATTGATGAAAAACCACCAGTTGAAACAAGAAGAATGCCAATCCACAGAAGTGCACCTAATTATGATGAACTTTTAACCTCTGCAGAAATTTTAGAAACTGGAATTAAAGTTGTAGATCTAATGATGCCTTTCTCAAAAGGTGGAAAAATTGGATTATTCGGAGGAGCTGGAGTTGGTAAAACAGTTTTAGTTCAAGAATTAATTAATAACGTTGCCAAAGCCCATGGGGGAATTTCAGTTTTTGCTGGAGTTGGAGAACGTACAAGAGAAGGAAATGACCTTTACTACGAAATGATTGAAGCAGGGGTTATTGATAAAACAAGTTTAGTATTTGGACAAATGAATGAACCACCAGGAGCAAGAATGAGAGTTGCTTTAACTGGATTGACAATTGCAGAATACTTTAGAGATGAAAAAAATCAAGATGTTCTTTTATTTATTGATAACATCTTTAGATTTACACAAGCTGGTAGTGAAGTGTCTGCCTTATTAGGTAGAATGCCTTCAGCTGTTGGTTACCAACCAACACTTGCAACTGAAATGGGAGCTTTACAAGAAAGAATTACTTCTACTAAAAAAGGTTCTATTACATCAGTACAAGCAGTTTATGTTCCAGCTGACGACTTAACTGACCCAGCACCAGCAACAACTTTTGCTCACTTAGATGCAAGAGTTGTTCTTGATAGAAATATTGCAGCTCTAGGAATTTATCCAGCAATCGATCCTTTAAGTTCAAGTTCAAGAATGCTTGACCCACAAATCGTTGGAGAAACTCACTATACTGTAGCTCTTAAAGTTCAAGAAACTTTACAAAAATATAAAGAACTTCAATCAATCATAGCAATTCTTGGTATGGATGAACTTTCTGAAGAAGATAGAATTGTTGTTAACAGAGCAAGAAAAGTTAGAAACTTTATGTCACAACCATTTACAGTTGGTGAAAAATTCACAGGACGTAGTGGTAAATATGTTCCAGTTAAAGATACAATTGAATCATTCAAAGCAATCTTAAACGGTGATACTGATGAAATTCCAGAAACATTATTTATGTATGCTGGTTCAATTGATGATGTTTGAGAAAGATTTAAAAGTCAAAAATAATGAATAGACTTAAATTAAAAGTTATAACACCTAATGGAGTTTATGTTGATGGAATTGAAATAGATAACATAAATGTTCAAACTTCAGCTGGAGATATGACAATTTATGCACGACATGCATCAATAGTTTCAACTTTAAAAGTTGGTCAAATTAAATATGTAAATGAACAAGGTGTAAAATATGTTCATGTGCATAGAGGAATCTTAAAAGTTTCTCACAATGAAGTTAAAATTTTAACTCAATGACTTTATGAGGTTGACGAAAACGGGAAAAAAACCGGTCCAAGAAGATAAAAATTTGAAACACTTAATAATAAAGTGATTTCAAATTTTTTTTATTTTGTTTCAAATTTTAAAAGTTGTTTTTCAATTTGCTGTAACTATTGCTTTTTTCTTTTAATAAATTATTATTAGATTGTCAAAGGGGAATAAAATATGAGAAAGAGAAGAGAAGTTGTGGGATCCAACTATATTTTGTTGGGATGAACCGCACTTATTTGAGATTTATTAGTTGGTTTTATTGGGGTTGCTTTAATCACACGAAATTGAAATGATAGCTTAGGTAAAACCGAAATAGTATTTTTAGTATTAATTGTTGCAGGATTTGTAAATGCTGTAACAGAGAAAATGCAAATTTATACATATATGAATTTGCATTTTGAGGACAAGAATTATAAGTATTGAATTGTAATGTTTTCGTTAGTTCCAATTATTGGAATATTTATTTGGTTTTGTATAATGTTAGAATATTCTAAAACATATGAAAATAGTAAAGTATATTTAGAAGCAAAAAACAGTTCAGTTCCATTAACTATATTGTTTTTAGTTTTTATAAATGTTTTGTTAATTTCATGTATTTGTATTACAACATTTACTGTAGCTTTAAATGATTATGATAAAAACATTATTTTTATAGCTATTATCTTTGGTATTGTAATTGGATGAATGTACTTATTAACTGTTGTTGTAAGTTACTTTATTTTAAAGGTTACAAAACCTAGAGAATCTTATGATAACGAAAAAATCAAGGTTTTTAAAATACTTGCCTATATACCGTTGGTTTCATTTGTGTCTTCAATGGTGTTTATAAAAAAATACTATAACAATCAATATGTTGAAAACTTGGTAATACTAAAAGAGCTAAGTAAAAAAGTTGTTTAGTAAGCATGAAAAAAACGATCATAAATTAATGATCGTTTTTTATTGTTCTGCTTTATTTAAGTTGATTCTGTGTTTGAAACAATAGTTTGGTGTTTCAACACAAGTGCATTCTGCTTCTTCAAGACGTTTTTGTCTTTCTAAAACTTGATGATTAACCTTATCTTCAATTACTTTTGTAAAGGCTCACATTTTTTCGCGTTTTAAGAATCCCATAAATCTAATGTAGTTAACTCTTAATGGTTTGAAGTTTATTCTACCAACATTTACATTTTTAAGAATCTTTGCAATTTTTTTATTTAAAAGAACTTGGTCTTTGCAATTTAAAAGTTTTTGTTGATGTTCTGGTGGGAAATCATCTAAGTTCTTAAATATATTTTCCACACATCCATATTTTTCAATTAACTTTATAGCTGTATTGTAGTGCATTCCCTTAACACCTTTGATGTTATCTGAATGATCTCCAAGTAAACTTTTCATATCTGGTATTTGACAAGGTTTACAACCAAATTTCTCAAAAACATCTTTTTCTGTTACAACCTCTTTACAGGTTTTTTTTGACTGTTGAGAAATAACATTTACATCTTTTGAAATTAATTGATATGTATCTTTATCATTTGAAATAATATCAACTTTATAACCTAGTTTAACTGCCACTCTAGCTACAGTTCCCATAATGTCATCACCTTCGTATTGTGATTTTTCATATCATGGAATGTTAGCTGAAGTTAAGAACTCACGTACAAGTTGCATTTGGGGAATTAAATCACAAGGTGTTTCTTTTCTTGTAGCTTTATATGCTGGATAAAGCTCTTTTCTTCAGCATTCTTTTCCTACATCGAAAGTAACTATAATTGTGTGATAATCTCCTGATGCTATCATTTCATTTATTTTTGCAACAAATACATAAACTGCATTTATTAAAACTCCATCACGATTAACGGCAACTTTTTTTCTTTTTAAAGACCCGTAATAACCCTTATGTAAAAGATGATAACCATCAACTATTACAATTTTTTTCTTTTCTGCTTCCATTTTATACCTCTTAAAAATAATCTCATTTGTCATCTATTACGCTAACTAATTTATTTACACTTTCTAACTTGCTTAGTTCTTCTATCAGAAATGTGAAATAGACAAGATTCTGATCAAAATGCTTAACAATATTTTGGACTTTTAAAGTTCTCAAACAATTCAAAACCGCTTTTTGGTTTTGAATTTCAAACTTAATAGTAACTAAATGTAATAACTCTAATTTTTTTGTTGTAATAGTTTTTAAGAGTTGTATTGCACCGTTGCTATACGCTTTTTGTAATCCACCAGTTCCAAGTTTAATTCCACCAAAGTAGCGAACACAAAAAATTATTATGTTTGTTAGATTGTTAACTTCAAGTAACTTAAGTAGAGGTTCACCTGCAGTCCCGCTTGGTTCACCATCATTGTTGTACCCGTATTGATTACCGTCTGTTCCAATTTTGTAAGCTCAGCAATTATGTCTTGCATCATTTCTTTTGTACTTGTTAATAAATTGGTCTAGATCCTCTTTGGTGTTGACAACACCAATGTAAGTAATGAACTTAGATTTTTTTATTGTTTCTTCAAATGTGTAAACTTTGTTTTCACTTAAGACCTTCATAAAAAAACCACTTTCGTTACATATATATTCTACACACTAGTTCTCTAAAATGAAACACTTATTCGCTAATTTTTTATAGTAATCTCCATTAAACTTTGTATATCTAAACATGTTTGCTTGGCTTTGTATTTCGTAATATTGTAATTATAAACAAAAAAAGGGAGGCAATCCCTTTTTTTTGTTATGTCGCTCCGCGCAACCTTCTTTGTCCTACTATAACCTGTGGTTAAGTACCCAACTACATATAGCTGATTAATTTAATAATACCATATAATTTTAAAAAATCATATTTTAAATTTATTGTCAATAGGCATTGGAGTAAAAACTTATTTAAAAGTTTTACTCTTTTTTTTGAGCCTTTAGCTGTAAAAAAAACAAAATAGGTCATTAAAACCTTTAAATTTAGAATTTTTACTTTATAGTTTTTAATTTGCCAGAGAATATAATTTAGTTGAAGGGAGAAAGAATATGAAAAATACATTTTTAAAGTTAGCATCCGTTTTTTTAGTGACAGGTTCAATGGTGCCTACCATTAATGAAATAAATAATAATTTAAAAGTAGATAAAAATATAGCTAGATATGGAACAACCAGTATTTATATTTCCAAATCTCACCCATATTATGTGGGTTACTGAGGAAAAGGTGTTGTTAGAAGGAATACTGACCATGAGGCCTTAAATTTAAATATCAATTTAAAAGGAGGACTTACTAATGCTCAACTATATAGTTCGTTAATTACATTTGTTTTTGCATCATGGGGTTGAAACTTAAGTAGCGAAGCAAAGGGTCTGGTTAGTCCTGCGACTCACACTGTTACTGTAAGTTATGCGGATTGATATTTTGGTACTAGTAAATACTCAATAGGTACAATGTTGAGATTTGACTTGCCCAGACTTATTCAAAAAGAAACTAATTATATTTCAATGATTCAGCAAAATTATTTCAAGTTGGATACAAAAGAAAATATTTTACATGCAACAATTTCATCCATTGTCGAGACATACGTAAAGTCTTATAATTCTGGAAATAACAGAGGAACAGCTTATTATGGGCTGTCCAAAATCGATTTTAAATACATCATTTAGCTATAAGGGGTAGAGTAATGAGAAAAATTAATATTCCGAAAAATGTTTTTAAAATGGCAAAAATTAACTTAAAGATGGTTACACTAAGCAAAATAAATTTTGCTTTCTTAGGTGTAATCCTTTTTGTAAATTTTGCCTTTTCAGGCATCTATATATTTTTAAATTTTAACAGAACTAATAACGCTGATTATTCATATGTATTTGCAATAGAAAATGCATGTATATTATTTTTATTTTCTTTATTTTCAATCTATTGTACATCTAGGATTTATTTTTCAACAGAAAATAAAAGTTACCAGCTTTTGGAAAGACAATATGGTTTAAAAGGTTGAGTGTCATTTTTTGTAAGATACTTTCTAATTTTCGTCTATTTGTTGACAATAGTTTTCATATACTTTTTGTTGCAAACAATGTTAACTCAAATTAATGGGGTGAAAATATCTTTTCCTTTAATTAGTGCGCCTAAATTAAATCTAATTTTATACAGTATATTAGTTTTGAATGTTTTTATACTTTTAACATTAATTGTTAAAAGCTTGGCGGGTTTATTTTTAACTACATTATATATATTGTCTTTAATATTTGGACCTATTGTAACAGCTGCTTTAAAAGATGATTCACACCCCCAAAACCAAAGGGTAGTAGAAGAACTTACTTTTAAAATAAATATTGGTAAACAATTTGTTAAGTATTCAGAAAAAGATAAACTAAATCTTTATGATGGAAGTTATGAGCAACTTTTTATGTGATATGAAGATGAATATTACTTTAAAGACTTTAATCTAATGTCAAATTTAAGTAGTTTTTATCCTTATCAAGGATCAAATGTTGTGGATGCAATTATTTATAATGATGAACCTTTAAATTTCTACTTAGCTTTTTGGATGGGACAAACTTTAAATAGAAATGAAAATAATAAATATTTACTTGGATTTAGTGATAAGTTATTACAAGCTCATTTAGACTTAAAAACTTCTATCGAATCTATAGAAAGAAAAACAAATGTCACATGATCTCAACTACCTTATTATGAATGAGTGGAAGATGAAAAATATGTTCCTATTAATTTTAAAAAAACTTTAAAACAATTAAGAAAAACAACCTTTGGTAAAAACTATAAAAATCTATTACAGTTTATTGAACTTAATTTAGATGATTTATTAAATTATAGAGACCCTTTTAGTGATAGATATCCTTTATTTTTTTCAACAAGATTTATTGGAGGAAGTGTAATTGATACTCCTAAGAAAAATGAATTATGAGAAAAATATATTAATAATACAAATGAAGAAGTTAATGATTTTTATAAAGCATATCCAGAGTTTCTTGTAATTTCTCAAGTATTAAATATTGGTTTAATGAATTCTTATGCCATTTATACAGGAGCTCTTAACTTTTTTGAAAACAATTCATTACAATTTTTTTCTTTAGACTATTATGATAAAACCCTTTCAAAAATTAAAAGTAGAAGTTATGCTAATTACTTTAACTACTCTTCTTATTTAAACACTTCTTATTACAATGGCATTTATTCAAATGCATATTTAAATCAAACTTATCAATTCTGATGATTAGAACCAAAAAATTATTATGTATTAAATGATGACTTATTAATTAGTAACTGGAAAAATAACTCCTTATCTACAAAGTCATCAGTTCTTAAAAATGATTTGAAATTAAAAAATACTCAGATTGTAATATTTGCTTACGCTTTATTTATTGCTCAAGCTAGTCTAACTTTGTTGATTAGTTTTGTGATTTACAACAGAAGAAATATTGAAATATAAAAAATCAAAAGGAGAAATAAAAATGATTAAAATTGAAAATTTATCTAAAAAATATAAAGCATTTAGTTTATCCAATGTAAGTTTTGATTTTTTAAAAGAAGATTTAATTGCTTTTGTTGGAGATAATGGTTCAGGAAAGACCACAACCATAAAGTTAATTTTTAACTTAATAAAAAAAGATAATGGTGAAGTTTACTATAACAATGATAAATTACATACTAATTCTAATTTATCAAAAATAGCATTTTTTCCAGATTCAAATAACATACCTTTAGAACTTACAATCATCGAGTATATGGAATATATAGCAGCCATCACTGATGTTGAAAAAGAAGAATTCATTATAAGATCTGAGAATATTTTTAAAATGTTAAACTTAAAAGAAATTAAAAAGAAAAAACTAAAACAATTATCTGGAGGAATGAAAAAAAGAGCTGTGATGGCTGGGATTTTAATTTCAAAACCTGAATTTATAATTTTTGATGAACCTACAGCAAATCTTGATGTTGAGGCAAAGATTGAGTTTATTGAACTTATAAAAAAATTACATGAACGAGGAGTTGGCATTTTAATTACCAGTCATATTATTGATGAACTTCAATCAATTGCTAACAAACTTATAATAATTAAAAGTGGAAGTATTGTTTATAATGAAGCTTTTGATAACTCAAAATCAAGTATAAAAGAAATATATTTGAAATTTAAAGATAAAAGAGAATCAAATCTTAAAGAGTTGGATAAAATTTATGAATAGTTTAAGGATGAATGTATTATTTTCTTGATTGAATTTCAAATTTATTTTTAAAAGTATCATTAACTTTGTTTTTCTAATCTCAATATCAGTTTTATTTTTCACGTTTTTGGGTCTTTATAGTTCTTATGATTTAAAAAGTGATTTTGAAATAAAGTATTACAAACTAATTTCAATTGAAAATACTTTGACTGCAATTTTGTTTGGTTTCTTTTCAATTATTTTAGTAGCAAAAGTTTATGTAACACCAGAAGCAAAAAACAGATATCTTATGGAAAAGCAATACGGTATAAAAACTATTAAATCTTTTGGCTTAAGATATTTGACCATAATTATGTATTTGTATTTAACTATTTTTGCATATTTTATTTTACAAATATTTACAATCCCTTTTATTGTTGCAACCAATATTTCAATAAAGATGATAGTAGTTCCAAAACTTAATTTACTTATTTTCTCTCTTTTAACTTCAAGTTTATCACTTATCTTTTTAACAATTTTTAACTCCTTTTATGGAATAATTGCTGCTATCACTTTAATTTCCTTTATGAGTTTAGGATCTATTTTTTCAGCCTTAGTTAAAGCTGACTGAAAAAATAAAAATGATATCATGTTAGGAGAAATAACTTATAACATAAAATTAGGTCAAGAATTTTATAAGGCGGCTGTTAAAGATGGTTTTAATTTTTATAGTGAGGATTATCATCTTTTTAAATTAAATGAACAAGATGAAAATTACTATTATAAATATTTTGAAGGTTCTGAAAATCTATCATCATTTTATAAAAATAAAAATATTGGCAATATTAAAGCTGATTTTTCAAATTTCTATGCAACTTTTTTAAAAGGACAAAATCTAAACAGAGATATTTTAGAAAACAACGGTGAAGTCAAATTTATTTTAGGATTTGATTTACAATATTTAACTTTTTTCAACGAATTAAAAGAGTTTTTACAATCTAAAGACTTAATGTCAAATTTAAAATGACAAGATACACCAAGTTACAATGATATTTTAGAGATAAAACCTATTAAATTTGATTTAACTAACTTTGTATTGGAAATCAAAAAAAGTGAAATGATGAGTCGCTATAAAAATTTAATTTTATTTATTGAAAAAAATTGAAATTCACTTTTAAATAAAAATTATAATAACATTTTTAAATATAAAGTTTTTGAAGAAATAAATGTTTTACCAGAAGGTGACAACATTGAAGAAAAACTTTGAGAGAGTAGTGTTTTATTTCAAAACAAAGAAGTAAATGATTTTTACAAGAAGAACCCTGAATTCTTATTAATAAGTCAAATACTAAACAAAGGTTTTGTAAATTCATTTAATATCAATTTTTTAAATCATGTAATTTATACAGATAGGGTTAGAAATTATGTAATCACTTTAGATGAGTATGATAAATACTTAAAAAACAATAAGACAAGTCAATTTATAAATATTTTCAATCTTAATGGTTATCTTAACTCTCAATACTTTAATAATTTTGAAAAAGCCATTTTTTTAAATCAAGTACAAGGGTTATGGGATATAAAACAAACTAAGTACTTTGATATTAGAAAACAAATAAAGTCAAATGATTATTGAAGTCAAGAACAAGATTGAGTAGATACCACAAGATCAATTTTTAGTGACTTTGGAAAACCTAAAAATTCCAATATTCTTATTTACATCTATGGTTTTTATCTTTTTGTTTTTACAATAGCTTCATTATTATCTTTCTATATTTTTTTAAAAAAAAGAGAAGTTTGGTAATTAAATTTAGAGTCTGCAATGTGATAAATGTTGGCAATTAATATTGAGTGGTTATAAGGCTTTTTTTCTATTGTATAATGATAAAGAAGTAAACGTTGAAAAAAACTTCTAACAATTATAACTATAGTGCTTTAATTTTGGGATTCTTATGTTTATCTAAAAAACCCCAATAAATATAAATCAAGAATTAGATATTTTGTTAGAAAGGATGAACGCTTTGAAAATAATCTATAATAATAATTTTTTACCTATTTTTAAATTAAATGCAAAAAGAACATTTTTAAATAAACAAAATTGTATCTGACTTGCATCTTTCTATATGTTTTACGCAATAATGTTGTTATTGTTTTTCTCTCTAGGAAGTCTTGATAAATCAAATGAAAATTTTTGAAAGCTTTTAAGTTTCGAAAATATATTTAGTTATATTTTCATTTCATTATATAGTGGTTTTATAATGATAAAACTTTATTTTTCCAGCGAAGCAAAAAGTTATTTACAAATTGAAAAACAATATGGTTTTAAGATATGAAAAACCTTTGTTGTAAGATTTTCTTTATTTTTTTGTTATATGTTTATATTTATATCAATAAAATTTTTACTATCTTTTATACTTACATTAAAATATGATCTTAGTTTTATAGTATTATATTTTTCCCTGCCAAATTTTAATTATTTATTAATAATCTTGTTTATTTTCAGTATAGCTTTTATAACTTTATTTTTATTTAATCAACTATTAGGTCCTCTAGTTTATGCATCTATAGCGGTTTTACTTTCTGTGGGCCCAATAATTTCAAGTGCTATGAAAACCGAAATTGACCTTATGAATGTCAATTCTGTAAATACTCTACTTTTTAATGCACAAATAGGTAAAGATTTTTACGATGCTATTAAAAAAGATGGATTGACATTATATTCTGGAGAACAAAATCAACAACTCTTTAAAATGGATGAAGACTCAGAATTTTATTATTCATATTTTGAAGAGTTTTTAGATACAGAGCCAGCTGAAAATTTTATACGTATATCAATTGAAGAAGATTTGTATAAACCTTATACATTAGGCCAAGCTTTAAATAAAAATTCTATAAACGGAGAAGATAAATATGTTATGGGTTTTGATAAAAGTTTTTTGGATATGTTTTTTTCACTTCAAGATAGTGTAAAAGACTTAAATGTTAGTACAGAAAAAGCAAAACAGTTACCGTATAAAGAAATTGTAGAATATTTAAAAAAACAGGAATTTGGAGAAAAATATAAACACTTGTTAAGTTTCGTTCAAGAACATAATGAAACCATTAGGGGTTATGTTTATGATGAAATGTTTAATCAAGATGAGTATGATGAAAACAATTCATACAAAAAATTTTATATGGACAACCCCTCATTTTTGATTATTTCTCACACTCTGATTTTTGGATTTAAAAATTCCTTTGCTCTTGACAGTCGCTTTTTTCGTTTTACTTTAAAAGATGAAACAACTCGTAGAATGAGTGTAAGTGATTATTTTGATATAATAAAAGAGTCTAGGAAAAGACAAATATTAAACTACTTTAATTTTAATAAGTATCTACAATTTCAATATACCAACCAAATTAAAAATGGGGAATATTTATATTTGGTTTATGGCTTTTGAGATAGTGAAATAATTGAATATTTTCAAATATCTCAAGACGCGATGAATAAAGGTGCAGACAATGAACCCTTAGATACAAGAAGCTCCATTTATTCAAAAGATTTTGAAACCAAAAAAACTTATATTTTAGTTTATGTTTATTCGATCTATTTAATAAAAATAATTTTAGGCTTAGTAATTTCTTTTATTCTTTTTAAGAAAAAGAGTTTTAGAGATTAAAAAAGAAAGAAGGGTTAAAATGATTCGTATTGAAAATTTAACAAAAAAATATAAAGACTTTAGTATAGAGAATATATCTTTTCAGATCTTAAAAGATGAACTAATAGCTTTTGTTGGAGATAATGGTGCTGGTAAAACAACCACAATTAAAGCAATTTTCGATTTAATAAAGAGAGATGGGGGAGAAATTTATTATAATAACGAAAGTTTATTTTCAAATTCTAACTTAACAAAAATTGCTTTTTTCCCCGATTCAAATAATATTCCCTTAGAATTAACCGTTTTAGATTATATGGAATATATTGCTGCAGTTACAAGTTTGGGTAAAAAAGAGTTTTATGCTAGATCTGAAAACATTTTGGAAATGTTAGAATTTAGAGATGCTAAAAAGAAAAAGTTAAAAAATTTATCTGCAGGTATGAAAAAGAGAGCTGTAATGGCAGCTATACTAGTTTCTAAACCTGAATTTATAATATTAGATGAGCCAACAGCTAATTTAGATGTTGAGGCAAAGATTGAATTCATAGAACTAATTAAGAAATTACATGAAAAAGGTGTGGGTATTTTAATTACAAGTCATATTATTGAAGAATTACAAGAAGTTGCTAATAAATTAATAATAATTAAAAAAGGTAAATTAGTGTTTAATGAAAAAATAGATAATAAAAATATAAGCATTAAAGAAATTTATTTGAAATTTAAAGATGATAAAGAATCGAAGCTTGGTGGTTTAGACAAAATTTATGAATAATATACAGTTTAAGTATTTATTTAAAATTTCAAAAATTAATTTTAGATATATTACTAAAAATTATATAAACTTAGCATTCTTATCATCGTTTGCGATCATTTTTATAATTTTTTCAGCATTGTACTTAAAAATAAATTCTAAAGAAAGTTATGACACTGTTTATTTAAATTTATTGGCTATAGAAAACACTGTTGTATATTCATTTTTTGGTTTCTTTGCGGGATTTCTAACAATTCAAATGTTTTTCTCAAAAGAAGCTAAGAATTATCAAATTCTAGAAAAACAATATGGTTTGAAAGTTTATAAAAGTTTCTTAATAAGATATTTATCATTAATGTCTTATGTCATGATGGTAACTTTATTATATATTTTATTAGAAGTTATGGTAATTTATCTAGGTCTTGGAAATGGAGATTTAGCAAAAATAATTGCCTTGTCAAAATTTAATTTACTAATTTTTATACCTGTTATATTTGGGGTTACTTTTATTCTTACAATACTTGTAAAGAATGAAATTGGAATAATGTTAACTGTGATATATATTTTGTTTGTAAATATTGGACCTCTTTTTTCGGCTATATTAAAATCTGAATCTGCAAGAAAAAATGATATTTTAATAGGTGAGGTAAATTTTAATATAAAAGTAGGTAAAGATTTTTTTGAAGCCTCACAAAGAGATGAATTAAATCTTTATGATGGAAAAAGTCACTTGTTTAAACTGAATAAGGAAGATGACAAATATTATTATAATTTTTTAAATGATTCAGAATTATTAACTAGCTTTAGAAATTTTTCAACCTCTAACGAAATAAAAGTTGATTTTAGGAATGTCTATTATACATATTTATCGGGGCAAACTTTAAATAGAGAATATGTGGGAGATGATGTTAAATATATTCTTGGTTTTAACAAAGAATATATTAATTTCTTTATAGAATTACAAGATTTTTTACAAAGTAGATCAAGATATGTTAGTTTTAGTTGAGAAGAAACTCCTTTCTTTGTAAAATCTTTTCCTCAAAAATTAAAGAAGTTTGATTTTAATAAATTGATCGATGAATTAAAACATTCAAATCTGAACACCAAATACCCCAATCTAATAAGATTTGTTGAGCAATATTGAGACTTTATCTTAAATTACAACCTAAATGAGTTATTTTCTTATAAGCTTTTTACAGAAGATGGTGGAGTTGATTCTAAAGGAGATGAGGTTTGAGATAATTTTGTTTTAACACAAAATGAAGAGGTTAATGATTTTTATAATGAATATCCTGAATTTTTACTTTTATCACAAGTGATAAATATAGGATTCATAAATTCTTTTAATTTGAATATTTCAAAATACAATATATCATCTTCAAAAAATGTTGATATAGCTTTTGAAATTGATGAATATAAAAAAATGTTAAACAAAAATAAAGTTAATCAATTTTTGAATTATTTTAACTATAATAGTTATTTAACAGGTCAGTTTTTATCTTCAAATAAAGCAACTCTAGCTTTAAATCAATTAAAGAAAACATGAACTTATTCTTCTGTTAAAAACTTTGTTATAAATGAAGAAATGTTAAATAACCAAACAGATCTTGGATATGATTATGATTTTATAAATACTTCAGAATCAATATTTTCAAAATCTATAAAGGAAAAACATACAAACATATTGATATACATTTATAATGTAAATTTTGCTTTGATGGTTGTTTTGTCTGGTTTAAGTTTTTGAATATACGTTAAAAATTCTAAAAAAGATTGAAATTAAGAAAATATTTCCAATTTAACTAAATTATTATATAATGTAGTTGGAGGTGGATTATGAAAAAACTTATTACTGTTTTAGCAAGTACATTATTAACTATAACTCCAATATCAGCTTCTTCGGGGGCAATTAAAGAAGAATACCAAGTTAACAATAAACTAAGGGTTGATTCTAGAAGTGTTATTAAAAAAACAATTTCATTAAATAGAGGAGAAACACACGATGTTGGCCCTAGAGACACCAAAGGCAGTTTAACCTTTAGACCAAATAAATCAGCAGATTTTTTTATAGATTTAAAAAATATAGGGCTTACAACACAACAATTATATAGCTCTAAATTTACTTTTAATTTTAATAGTGTTTATTGAGATTTAAGAAGTGATGCCAAGGGTTGAGTTATTCCGAACCCTGAAAGTTTTGAAGTTTCTTATCTGGAATGGTATACAGGACAGTCGGATCACTCAATAGGTAAGATGCTGGTCGTTGACCTACCACAATTAATTAAAAAAGAAACTAATTACATATCTATGATTCAAACAAACTTATTCCTGCTTGATGAAATAAATAGGGTTGTATATGGCAATATTTTCACTACAATTACAACCTATATTAAATCTTATAGTTCAGGAAATAATACCGGAACAGTATGATTCGGAATTAATAGTATAGATATTGAATATTTTGCTTAATAACAAACAGCACTCACTTGTGAGTGTTTTTATAAATAAGGCGGTGAACAATTTGGAAAACAAAAATATATTTAAGTTTTATACACTGGCAAAAATTAATGCCAAAAGATTATTTCTTAATAAGTCTAATTACATTTCTTCAATAATTTATTTAGGTTATTTTTTGGTTTTTTATTTATTGTTTTTATTTAACGGAGGGGCAACTAAAGACAATGCAGCTTTTTGAAAAATACTCGCTTTTAAGAGTATGTTTTCGTATATTGCATTAAACGTGTATCTTGGTTATTTTGTTTTAAAAATATTTTTCTCAAATGAAGGTAGAAATCTTTTAACTATTGAAAAGCAATTTGGAATTAAAGAATGGCAATCATTCTTAGTAAGATATTTTTTAGTTGTATGCTACATATATTTATTTATAGGATTGGAATCTATATTGCTACTTTCGTTAGCGGTGAATTTTGATATTTCCTTTATTGCGGTTTATGTCGCTTTGCCTCATTTAAACTATTTATTATTAGTGTTATTCATTATAAGTATTATTTTTATTTTAGTAATTTTATTTAGTAAAGTGTTAGGGACAATTTTTTACACTACTTTAATGGTGTTAACAGCATCAAGTCCAATACTATCAAGTGCTTTAAAATCAGAAAATAATTTTGAACACGTCAGAAGTGTTGATGAGTTTTTGATTAATATAAATTTGGGTAAACAGTTTTATAGGGCAGCAAAAGATGACAACCTGACCCTATATTCCGAAAATGCTCAACAACTTTTTGGTGATTGATCAAATCCATTTTATTATTCTTATTTAGGCGATGATGGTTCCTTGATGGGGTTGAATAACTTTAATGAAAATGCCATGAAAAAATTTGATGAAAATTTATGAAAGTCTTATTTTTATGGTCAAACCTTAAATAAAAACTTAATTAATGACGAAGAAATTTATATCATGGGATTTGATCCAAGTTTTTTAGACATGTTCTTATCGTTAAAAGAAACTTTAAAAGATATGAAAATAAATAAAGAATTGAATGGTTATTTACGAGTTGTTAATACTGTAAATGAATTAAAAAAGACAAATTTTGGTTCTAAGTATAGAAACTTAGTTAGCTTTGTTGAAAAAAACTATGAATTATTCCAATACAAAGAGAACGACTTTAAAATAGATGACAACAATTCGGAGAAAGAATTTTACCAAGAACATCCTGAATTTTTACAAATTTCAAGCTTATTTACACAAGGTTTTACAAAGTCATGAATGATAGAAATTGGTGATATTTTTATCATTGATCAAAATTCAAATACAAGAAAAATGAATTTAAATGATTATTATGAAATAATTTCAAAATCTAAAAAACGTCAATTTTTGAATTACTTCAACTTTAGTAAATACTTACAATTTCAATATTCAGATCCTTTATACACTAATCAATATTTAAGTTCTGTATATTATTTCTGAGATCTTGAAATTACTAAATACTTTAAGGTCGAAGAAAACATGTTATATAATTCTGTTGCAAATTCTAATTTTTTAAACACAACCTCATCAGTTTTTGATAGTGGAGTTGAAGTTAAAAAAACAAATATTTTAGTTTATGTTTATAGTATTTATATAATAAAAATACTTATCGGATTTATTGTTTCTATTTTTCTTTTTCAAAAGAAAAGTTTTAGAAATTAATAATATCTAATTAAAAAAGAAATCTAAAGATTTCTTTTTTAATTAACATATATTTTTTTGAAGGGTTTTATACCAAAAAGTGTTAAAAAACTATATAATTATTTTGTTTATGATTTAGTTTAAATCATTTTTTAAGAGAGGGAGTTGCTTAAATGGCACGCGATAAAGGCATAATTAAAAAACATGCAAAAATAGCAGATTTAATAATTGCAAATGATGCAAAATATAGTGGTTATACTGATGAACAATTGAAAGCAAAAACAGATGAATTTAGAGAAAGACTTGCAAATGGAGAAACTTTAGATGACTTACTAGTAGATGCATATTCTGTAGTAAGAGAAGTTGCTTATAGAGTTTTAGGAATGAAAGCATTTAAAGTGCAGTTAATTGGGGGTATTATTTTACACCAAGGAGATATTGCAGAAATGAGAACAGGGGAAGGAAAAACTTTAACAGGTCTTTTCCCAGGTTACTTAAATGCACTTTCAGGACAAGGGGTTCATGTTGTTACAGTTAATGAGTACTTATCACAAAGGGATAGCGAAATAAACGGACAAGTTTATAACTTCTTAGGTTTAACTGTAGGGTTAAACGGAAGAGATTTATCTAAGGATGCAAAAAGAGCTGCATATGCTTGTGATATTACATATACTACAAATGCAGAACTTGGATTTGATTACTTAAGAGATAACATGGTTTATGCTTTTGAACAAAAAGCTCAAAGAGCATTAAACTTTGCAATTATTGATGAGGCTGACTCAATCTTGATTGACGAAGCAAGAACACCATTAATTATTTCTGGGGGAAGTCAAAACAGAATTAACATGTATATGGCAGCAGATGCTTTTGCAAAAACTTTAAAAGAACCTGAAGATGTAGAAATAGACTTGGAATCAAAACAAGTATATTTAACAGATCAAGGAATTCAAAAAGCACAAAAATACTTTAGTGTTGATAGTTTATTTGATGTAAGAAATACAGAGGTATTCCACTTAATTATGAATGCCTTGAAAGCAAACTTTACATTCAAAATTGAAATTGAATATACTGTACAAGACAATGAAATTGTATTGATTGACCAATTTACAGGTAGAACAATGCCGGGTCGTGCATACAGTGATGGATTACAACAAGCATTGCAAGCAAAGGAAGATGTTTCAATTGAAGAAGAAACTTCAACATTAGCTACAATTACTTACCAAAACTTCTACAGACTTTACAATAAACTTTCAGGTATGACAGGTACTGCTAAAACTGAAGAAGAAGAATTTATCAAAATTTATAACACAAGAGTTATTGTCTGTCCAACAAATAAACCAATCATTAGGGTTGATGAAGCAGATTTAACATTTGGAACAAAACATGCAAAACTTAAAAAAATGATGGCAGACATCAAAGAATTAAATGATGAAGGTAGACCAATCTTGATTGGTACAACAAGTGTTGAATCTTCAGAACAAGTTGCTCGTTATTTAGAAAAGGCAAACTTTAAATTCGAAATGATTAACGCCAAAAATCACCATAGAGAAGCTGAAATTGTTGAAAAAGCAGGACAAGTTAAAGCTATTACATTGGCAACCAACATGGCAGGACGTGGAACTGATATTAAACTGTCTGATGAAACAAGAAAACTTGGTGGGTTGTTTGTTATGGGAGTTGAGCGTAACGAAGCTAGACGTATTGACAACCAGTTAAGAGGACGTGCTGGACGTCAAGGTGATCCAGGTTCATCAAGATTCTATATTTCTATGGAAGATGACTTGATGGTAAGATTTACAGCTCCAAAAGTAAGACAAATGTTCTTAAGACTTGGAGATGAACATATTAAGTCAAGAATGTTTACAAGAGCTATTACAAATGCTCAAAAGAAACTGGAAGGTTTAAACTTTGATCAAAGAAAAAATGTTCTAGATTATGACAATATTTTGAGTCAACAACGTGAAGCTATGTATGCTCAAAGAGATGACATTCTTTTACAACCTGATTTAAAAGTTGTATTAGCAAAATTCCAATACACAATGGCATTTGAAACTATTGAAGAATGTAGTGAACTTGTTCGTGGTGAAAGAACAGTTGACGTACCAAGATTAATTCAAGTTTTAAACAAAGACTTTATTATTCCAGGTTCTTTAAAAGAATCAGATATTATTGGTTTAGAAAAAGGTCAAATGGCAAAATTAATTCAAGAAAAAATGATGGAACTTTATGTTGCAAAAACTTCATCAGTTCCTGAAAACGTAGTTCATGAACTTGAAAGAAGAACTATTTTACAATCATTTGATAAATATTGAACACGTCACATTAACTTAGCACAAAAACTTAGAAGTGGTATTTACTTGCAACAATATGCTCAAAATAACCCACTTCATGAATATGTTGAAGAGTCTTCAAAACTATATAATAGAATGAAAATTTCTATTGCCTTTGAATCAATGGAAAGATTGTTGAACTCATTTAACACAGCACCTCAAGAGCAAACAATTAATGTTGAAAAACCTCAAGAGAGAAAAGTTATTAATGTAACAGAAAAAGATATTGACCAAATACTTACTGAACTTGGAATTGATAAAAGAGAATTCTCAAGACCAAAAGTTCAAGAAAGATTAGTTGAATTAAGAGAACAATTTAAAGATGATTCAGAAATGCTTAGAAAATTAGATCTACAAGAACACGTTCTTGGAGGATTGATGGACAAGTTAGATAACATGTTTGAAAAACAAAAAGGCATGATGGGAGAAATCTCAAAAGAAAAAATCGATCAAGTAGTTGAAAGATTTGGACTAACTGGAAAAGCATTTACAGCTGAAGAAGTAAAAGGTTCATTTGAAAAACTAATGGAAGAAACTCCTGACGAAGAAAAAGATGAACTATTAATTCATTCACAAATTTTAATGGCTATTGCAGAACAATTATCAAGAGCTAAAGAAAAAATTGAAAAAGCTGCAAAAGAAGAAAAAGCAGAAAACAAATCTGAGACAAATATGAAAGCTCCAGATTCTGTTAAAGAAAAAGAAATTGTTAAAAAACCAGAAGCGAAAGGTGACGAATATATTATTCGTGACAAAGATGGAAATATAACAAAAGTTATAAAAACAAATCCTGATGGAACAATTAACCAAGATGAAACTGAAGATACAGAACAAGTTGTAACTAAAGTTAAAATAGGATAAACAATACTAAAAGTATTGTTTTTTTATTTTCCTTTTATTTAGTCAAACAAAAGTTATAATAAAGATAAGAGTAAAGCTAATAATTACTCGATTATGAATGAGAATAGCGGGAAATAAAATACTAGCAATATAAATTACAAAAATAATATAAATTATAAATAAATATAAATTACTAACCTATCAATTATAAAACCAAATCCGCTATAGGATCGGAGGAATAAAATGATAGAGGTAAGAAATTTATCCAAGATATTTAAAAGTGGAGGTGGAGTAAATGACATCTCATTTTCCTTTCAAGAAGGAGACATAGTTGGTTTAATCGGTGATAACGGAGCTGGAAAATCAACAATAATAAAAACAATTTTTAATGAGTATAACAAAAATTCTGGAGAGATATTTATTGACAACCTACCTATTACAAAAGAGAGTTACAAAAAAATGAGCTTTTTTCCAGATCAAAGTATCTATCCCAACAACATTTCAATAGAAGATTATTGTGTGTACTCTGGAATGTTGGCTGGTGTTAGCAAAAAAGATTGTAAGATCAGAACTGAAAAACTTTTAAAATTTTTAAGTTTAGAAGCTTATGCTAAGAAAAAGTTTAAGATTCTTTCTGCTGGAATGCAAAAAAGAGCAATGTTAGCAATAACTATGATTTCAAATCCTGACATAATAATTTTGGATGAACCAACTGCAAATTTAGATGTAACAACAAGATTTGAATTTATGGATTATTTAAGACAATTGGCAGGAAACAAAAAAACAATTTTGATAACAAGTCATATCATTAATGAACTACAAGGACTTGTAAATAAAATAATAGTTATTGATAAAGGGAAAAAAATATTTGAAAACTATTTAAAACCTGGTGATGAAATTTTAAAAATTTACAAAGACGCAACCGAAAAAGCTTTGCTTGGTCAAAGTCAAAGCAAAGATATAAACGATATTTTTGGTTAAAACATGATAACTGTATTTAATTTTCATGCGTTAAGAATTTTAAAATCAAAGTTTTTTATACTTATCACAGTGGTTTGGATTTTATCAACTTTTTTATTCTCGTTGCTTGTAATAAATTTAGATAGTTATGATTCAAAAGTATTTAGAATGATAAGTTTTATATTTCTAATCATTTCTTCAGTTCTAATTTTATGTACATGCAATATTGCATGAATTCCAAACTTTATGATTTCCGATATTGAAAACGGTATTCAAAGTTTGGAAGTAAGACGTGGAGTAAATTTAAAGTATTTAATTTTTATTAAATTATTAATTGTCAAATTAATTACATTAAGTTTTATAACTTATGTTATTTTGCAATTTGTGATATTGCAATCTATTTTGAATCCATTAAATAATTGGGTATACAGTAAGGGCATACTTCCAGGACTATGTTCATTGTATGCTCTAGATATTTTAATGACAGGTATTATTTTTATAATAGGTTCTAGTTTGAAAATAAAATTAACAGTGGCTATCCCTGCTTTTATTTCTTCGCTATTTACATTATCACCAATTGTTGGGGTAATACAATTTTCTGCAATGGCAAGAAATTCCCATCACTATATGAGTGATGGGAAAAAAGTTATGTCAGAACTTTTAGATCAAAGGAAAGCTAAACCAAATGGTTTATTTGATTGGATAGTAAAAAATTTAAAAGATCTAAATAGTTATAACCAATCTTTTTCATTAAAAGAATATGACGATTTGTCTCAAACTGAAAAAGATGTGGCAGAAAAAATAAAAAATGGATTATTTGAGAAAGAAGGTTTTTTGACAATAGCTTTTTCAAATACAGGTTTCCTAGTAGATGGAGAAGAAGTTTTAAATGAAATTAGAATTATAAAATCAATTGGATTGGTAGAACAAAGCAATTCATTTAAACAATCAAACATTTACAAATTTTTAAATCTTCCTGTTTTTACAGAGGGTTCAGGAAAATTTGAGGATACTTTTTTTAACAAACAAAGTCATGCAAATATTAGTGGTAAAGGTCAATTGGATGATGTGATAAAGGTTTTAAATTCACAAGAGAATATTGATGAGCTAAATAAAGAATTGAATTTAGAAATTGATAGAAATGAAATGATTGCATTTAACAAAATACTAAAAGATTATTTTGTTAATTATTTAGCACCGAATCATATTATTGTTGGTATCAATAAATATTTCGAAAGAAATTCTTTTGGAATAGGTGATACAAAATTTGAAATTGACGAAAAGGATGCACATAATTTCAGTATGGTTAGAAACGGTGCCAAACTATATCAAAGTATTTTGTTCAATGCTATAAACGATTTGAATAGTTTACCAGATAAGGTAGCTGAGGAAACTCAAGATATGTATGATGCTATTGTTGATAAAAAAATTACAAGTTTTGTACCCTATGTTTTAAATCCTTTAACTGGTTTCAATTACATGACAATTTTTTCTGGCATAAATACAGATTTTGAACAAGAAATTTATTTGGCAAGAAGTTTTTATATTGAATCTTTCACAACCATTAGATTAGCATTACCAATAACTGACAGGGAATGGGAAAAAAACTTTGGAGAAACCTATAATTCTGATGGTTTATTTCCAGTAAGTTCAGTGCTAATAACAAAAAAAATTATTCCAACAAAATCATTTTATATGGCTTATTTCTTTTCTGGATTGATATTACTGGTAATAGGTTACTTTATATATATTAAAAAAATAGTAATCTAAATTTAAAAGTGATCAATTTTAGAAGGGTTGAAATAAAATGAAAAAAAGATTTTTTAAAAATCCAGTATGGTATTGTTATCTTGTTTTAACATTAAACTTAATGTTTTTCATGATGTGAGGAATTTACATGGCTGGTTTTGTTGAAGGTTGATATAATATGGGTTCTTGATTTTTAAATTATGATACCCTTATGAGTTTTTTCTCGGTTCAAGTTAATATAATGACAATTGTTTGATTGATATTTGTGGTTCTTTGTTTTGACAAAGAACCAAGAGGATTGACAAGTGAAGGTTTTAAAAAAACCATGATGAATTGAAATTTAATAGTGTTTATAATTTTTTGAGCAGGTATTATTTTTGAATTGAAAGATTCAAATACAAAACTTTTAGATGAATACACAATTTCACAAATTGTGTGTACAGTAATGACACACTTTATTTGTACTCTAGCTTTGTTTTTTATATTCATATTTACAACAGGACATAAAAAGGAAAGTTACATAACTTGGTATAAGGAAAAAGATATTTACTTTTCTTTGTTGTATCCTTTTCTATATTTATTTTATGTTTACATTAGAGGTTTAATTTATTTAAAAGATGGTGAACACATATGACCATATCCTTTTATGGAATTTGAAAAAGATAGTTTGTGATTGGGAACATCTGTTGGAGGTTATATGACCTTAGTGGTGGTTGTTTTTGTAATTTGGATTGTAACACAACACATTTTATTGATAGCAGTTAATAATTTGGTGTTCTACATAAGAGGTAAAACTAAAGTTTGAATAGCAAAATATAAAAAGAAATCTCCTAAAGAAGAATTGGTTAGTCAAAAAAGTAATAGTAAAACAACTTAATTAATATTAAAAATAACCCCATAAGATTAATCTCTTAAAAAATTTGGGTTATTTTTTTATTCTAAAATTTATTTTCATAGTTTTTATTTTTTATTATGCTATTATCTTAAAAGTTAAATAGAAGTACAGCTAGGGCCAAATCCTAGTGTTTTTCAATAGAGGAGTGAGCGTATGAAAAAGGAATTTAAAGAGTTTGAATTAGTAACTGAATTTAAACCAAGTGGTGATCAACCAACAGCTATTGCAAACTTATTAAACGGGATTAAAGAAAATAAACAACATCAAGTTTTGTTGGGAGCAACAGGGACGGGAAAAACTTTTACAATGGCAAACATTATAAAAGAAGTTAATAAACCAACATTGGTTTTAGCTCACAACAAAACTTTAGCTATGCAATTATATATTGAGTTAAAAGAATTATTCCCAAACAATAGAGTTGAATACTTTGTTTCAAACTTTGACTTTTATCAACCAGAAGCCTACTTACCCTCAAGAGACTTATACATTGATAAAGATGCAAAAAGAAACAATGATCTTGAAATGATGAGATTAAGTACAATGAATGCATTGATGATTAGAACCGATGTAATAGTTGTTGCATCGGTTGCTGCAATTTATGCAACTCAAGATCCAAATGAATATAGTGAAGTATTTTTTGAATTGAAAGTTGGACAAACTATTTCAAAAAAAGAACTATTAACTTTTTTAGTTCAAACAGGTTATACAAGAAATGATACTGTTTTAGAAATGGGAAATTTTAGTGCTAAGGGAGATGTAATTAACATAGCACCAAGTTGAACTGATGATTTTAATTTAAGAATCTCAATGTTTGGAGATGAAATTGAAGCTCTAGATATAGTTGATGTTTTAAACAACACTGTAAAAGAAAAACTTAGAATGTTTACAATTTATCCAGCAGCAGCTTACGTAACTAATTTTGATAAAATGAAAAAAGTAGTTTCAAACATTGAAAAAGAATTAGAAGACAGGGTTAAAGTTCTTTTAGACGAAGGAAAAATGTTAGAAGCAGATAGGTTAAATAAAAGAACTAGATACGACATGGAGACACTTTTAGAATTTGGAATGTGTAGTGGAATTGAAAACTATTCTGCACATTTAGATTTTAGACCTCCAGGAGTTATGCCTTACTCTTTAATAGATTTTTTTGGAGATGATTTTTTAACAATCATTGATGAATCACACATGATGATTCCACAAGTTAGAGCAATGTACAATACTGACAGAAGTAGAAAAGAAACTTTGGTCAATTATGGTTTTAGATTACCGAGTGCTTTGGATAACAGGCCATTAAAATTTGAAGAGTTTACTGCAAAGCTAAAAAATGTAATTTATACTTCTGCAACTCCTGGTGATTATGAAATGGAACTTGCAGATCACAAAGTTGCAGAACAAATTATTAGACCTACAGGTCTATTGGATCCAACAATTGATGTTCTTCCAAAAGATAATCAAATGGAAGTTATAATTGAAAATATTCACAAGGTTGTTGCAAAGAATCAAAAAGTTTTTATAACTGCTTTGACTATTAAACAATCAGAAGCTATTACAGATTTTTTACAAGAAAGAAATATTAAAGTAGCTTACCTTCACTCAGAATTAAAAACTTTAGAACGTAATCAAATTCTAACTGACTTACGTAAAGGAGTTTATGATGTAATTGTTGGAGTTAACTTATTAAGAGAAGGTATAGACATTCCAGAAGTAAGTTTAGTTTGTGTGCTTGATGCAGACAAACAAGGTTTCTTGAGAAATACAAGAAGTTTAATTCAGATAGTTGGTCGTGCTGCAAGAAACTCTGATGGTAGAGTAATCTTTTTTGCAAGCAACATGACAGATGGAATGAAACTTGCAATTGAAGAAACTGACAGAAGAAGAAATAAACAAATTGAATATAACAAAAAACATAACATTACACCAACAACCATTATCAAAAAAATTAGTGACTTTGGAATGGATGCTTCAATTAGAAATAGATTAAATGATTTAAATAAAAAATCTAAAAAAGCTAGAATGAGCGAAAAAGAAAAAATGATTGAAGATTTAAGAAAACAAATGCTAGTAGCTGCAAAGGAACAAAACTATGAAAAAGCAGCAGAGCTTAGAGATTTAATTTTAGAAATCTCTGTAGATTAGGAATGAAATTATGAGTTTAGATAAAATTATAGTTAAAGGAGCAAGAGAACATAATTTAAAAAATGTAGATATTGAATTACCAAAAAATAAATTAATAGTTTTCACAGGATTATCTGGTAGTGGTAAATCATCTCTTGCGTTCAATACAATTTATGCAGAAGGAGAAAGAAGATATATTGAATCACTTTCTTCATTCTCAAGACAATTTTTAAAATCAGTTGAAAAACCAGATGTAGATGACATTGAAGGATTAAGTCCAGCAATTTCTATTGACCAAAAAACTACAAGTCATAACCCACGTTCAACAGTTGGAACAACAACTGAAATTCACGATCACTTAAGATTGTTATTTGCAAACGTTGGAACTCCATATTGTGTAAATGGTCATGGACAAATAAAATCTTCTTCAATAAAAGAAATTGTAAATACAATTAAAGTTGAAACACAAGAAGATGATCAAATATTTATTTTATCTCCAGTTGTTAGAGATAAAAAAGGAACGCACAAAGATTTATTTTCAAGACTTCAAAGAGAAGGATTCATTAGAGTTCAAGTTGATGGAGAAATAAAATTATTAGAAGATGAAATTGAACTTGAACAAAACAAAAGACACGACATTGATATTGTGGTTGATAGATTAATTTATAAAGCTAATGATGAAGAATTACAATCAAGAATTTTTTCAGCTATTGAAGTTGGTTTAACTTATTCAAATGGTCTTATAAAAATTTTCTATCCAAAATCAACTGGAGCAACAAGATTATTTTCAACAAAATATTCTTGTAGTGTATGTGGTTTTATAATTCCAAACCTAGAACCAAATTTATTTTCATTCAATAAAAAAAGTGGAGCATGTGAAACATGTGCTGGTCTTGGAGTAAATTTAGAAGCAGATCCGAGTTTAATGATTCCAGATCCAAGTTTATCAATTAACAATGGTGGAATACTTTATTACAAAAATCTTGTAGGAAGTCAAAACATTGAGTGACAAAGATTTAAAAAACTTTGTGATTACTATCTTGTTGATTTAAATCAACCTATATCAACTTTAAAACAAAAACAAATCGACATGTTGTTATGAGGAAGTGATGAACCAATTGAGATTAGTATCGAATCTTCAAGTGGTAATAAATTTAATCAATTCAACTACATTGAAGGTGTAGGGAGTTTAATTGAAAGAAGATATGTTGAAACTAAATCAGAAGAAAACAGAAAATATTATGGAAAATACATGACTTCTAAAGTTTGCAAAACTTGTGACGGTAAGAGATTAAATGAAATTGCATTAAGTGTTAAACTTAATGAACTAAGCATCGCAGATTTTGTTGAGTTAACAATTGAAGAAGGTTTAGAATTTTTATTAAACCTAAAATTAAGTGAGCAACAAGAAAAAATTGCATCACTAGTTTTAAATCAATTGCTTTCAAGAATTAGTTTTTTAAATGAAGTTGGTTTAAATTACTTAACACTTTCAAGAAGTGCAACTACTTTATCTGGAGGAGAATCTCAAAGAATTAGATTGGCAAAACAATTAGGTTCAAAACTTTCTGGAGTTCTATATGTTTTGGATGAACCTTCAATTGGTTTACACCAAAGAGATAATGACAAACTAATTGCAACTCTAAAAAAATTAAGAGACTTAGGTAATACTTTAATAGTTGTAGAACATGATGAAGATACAATGAAGGAAGCAGATTGAATTGTAGACATAGGACCTGGAGCTGGAATTCACGGTGGTGAAATTGTTTCACAAGGAACTTACAAAGATATTTGTAATGATGACAATTCTTTAACTGGAAGATATCTTTCTAAAAAAGAAATGGTACCTGTTCCAAAAAAACGTAGAGGTGGAAATGGTAAGAAGTTAGAGATAACAGAAATTACAGAAAACAACCTAAAAAAAATTGATGTAACAATTCCTTTAGGAAAATTTGTAACCATCACTGGAGTTAGTGGAAGTGGTAAATCAACTTTAGTTGAAGAAGTTATCTACAAAGGATTAAGAAAAGAAATTAATAAAGAATTAATTAGAGCTGGTAAATATAAAAAAATGAAAGGTTCTGAAAACATAGATAAAATTATTTATGTTTCTCAAGACCCAATCGGAAAAACTCCAAGATCAAATCCTGCAACTTACACTGGTGTGTTTGACGACATAAGAGACTTGTTCGCAGAAATTTCTGAATCAAAAATCAGAGGATACAAAAAAGGAAGATTTAGTTTTAATGTTCCTGGTGGAAGATGTGATACATGTCAGGGAGATGGAATTGTAAGAGTAGACATGCAATTCTTAGGATTTGTTGAAGTAATTTGTGAAACTTGTGAAGGTAAAAGATACAATGACGAAACTCTACAAGTTAAATACAAAGGAAAAAATATTTGAGATGTTTTAAGTATGACAGTTGACGAAGCTGTTCAATTTTTTGAAAACGTTCCAAAAATAAAAGATAAGTTAGATACAATTCTTGCTGTAGGTCTTGGTTATATTAAACTTGGACAAAATGCAAAAACTTTATCTGGAGGAGAAGCTCAAAGAGTTAAACTTTCAACTTACTTATTAAAAAAACAAACAGGTAAAACTTTATTCTTACTTGATGAACCAACAACAGGTCTTCACATTGATGATGTAAAAAGATTAATTAGTGTGTTAGATATTTTAGTTGATCAAGGAAACACAGTTTTAACAATTGAACACAACTTAGACTTCATAAAAGTTTCAGATTATATTATTGACTTAGGACCTGAAGGTGGTTCTGGTGGGGGACAAGTTCTTGCAACTGGTACTCCAGAACAAGTTGCAGAAGTTAACGGAAGTTACACTGCAAAATATTTGAAAGAATATTTAAATGATTAGTGTAAATGGAGAACTTGTAAAAACTAAAGTTCAGTTTGCAAAAGAATATAATCTAAAAAAACTTTTAGAGGAGAAAGGAAATCCTCAAAATAATTTCAAAGTAATTAATGTTGTTGGAACAAATGGAAAAGGTTCAACATCTAATTACATTTATCAAAATCTTTTATTAAACAACAAAAAAGCAGGTATGTTTTTTTCACCAGCTTTTATTTTTCAAAATGAAAGAATTCAAGTCAACGGAAACTTTATTGGAGATAACGATTTAAAAGAATTATTAGAAAAAAATAATTCTTTGTTTGAAAAATATAACCTAACATTTTTTGAAATTTGAACTTACATTGCAATAGAATATTTCAATCAAAACAAAATTGAATATGCAGTTGTTGAAGCGGGAATTGGTGGAAGAAGAGATTCAACTAATTGTTTTGAAAATCAAATTGCAGTTTGTTTAACTTCAATTGGTTTTGATCACACAGAAATTCTTGGTGATACAATTGAAAAAATTGTTTGAAACAAATTAGGAATTGTAAAAGGTAATTCTAAAATTTATACAACTGAAAAAAATAAAAAGTATGAAAAAGAATTTTTGCAAAACACAAATAATGAAATTGTGTTTTGTGAAAATACATCAGACTTTGGTTTTCAAAAATATAATAAAAGTATTGCAAAAAAATTAATAAAAGATTTAAATTTAAAATTTTCAGAAAATATAAAAGCTCCTCTTGGTAGAAATACAGTTCTGAAATCTGATCCAATTTGAGTTATGGATGGTTGTCATAATTTAGATGGAGCAACTGAACTTGCAAATTCTGTTAAAGATATTGATACCTACACAATGTTATTTGCTTCAAGTACTGGTAGAGAAAAAAATGAAATGATAAATTTTTTAGAAAGTAAAGTCAAGAATTTTTATGTAACAGAATTCGAACACCCTAAAGCTTGAAATATTAATGATGTAGAACACAAAAATAAAGTATATAATTGAAAAGAGTTTTTAGAAAAAAATAAAGATACTAAACTTATTATTTGTGGAAGTTTATATTTCATTCCACAAGTCTATGAGTGATTTGAGGAGTTGAAATAATGAATTGATATTTAATAACAAATATAATTGGTGCAACTGGAGTTGCGTTAATTTTAGTTATAGCTTTAGCTATGGAAGGTTTTACATTTAAAAAGATTTCACTAAAGCACATAACATTGATTTCAATGTTTGGTGCTGTAAGTGTAATACTTACAAACTTTATTGGTTATAGTATTCCTATATTTGGAAACGTAAGATTGGCATTTGGTGATTGAATAATTTTCTTACTAGGTTCTTTATTTGGACCCTTATGCGGAGTTGTTTCTGCAATTTCAATTGATAGTTTAGGAAGTGTGATTCCAAATAGTTATGGTTACCATGTGGGTTACATGTTTGGTAAAACATTACTTGGATTGTTTGGTTCATTTGTTTTTATCACAAAGAGTCAAAACAGAATTGTTTTAAAAGTTATTTTGTATTACTCACTAGCTTATATAATTCAAAGTTTATTCTTAAATCAAATTTGAATGATGTCTTGAGCTGGACCTGCAGCGTGAGTGGACACTATTGCTAAAATAATTAAGTTACCAATAGCTTTACCTATTTATATATCATTTACTTACGGATCTCTAAAAGTTATCCAACCTTTATTGGATAGATGACCTAGTGAAAGTGTTTGATGTTTTAGAACTACAAAATGAGCTTCAAGAAAAAATGTTAATATGTAATTAATCACCCCTAGGAGTGATTTTTTCATTTCTTTTATTTATAATAAAGTTGAAACGAAGGTAAATGAGTATGGAAGAAAAAGAAGTGAAAGAACTTTTTAGATATCTCGCATGAATAGATAAAGAAAAAGAGTTTAACAAAATTACAATAGAAAATACCGAATTGAAATCAAATCTTGATTTACAAATAAAAGAAGCGAAAAAATACAGACTTAGAATAAATAAGTATCTTTACTATTTTTCTCTTTTTAATTACTTAGAGAATAACAAAATAAAAATCGATTTAAAATATTTTGCGGTATATGAAAAAGGGGTCTACTTATTTTATGCTAAAGAACTGATGAGTGAAGCTGTACATGAAATTTTAGATAAAAATTACTTATATGATGATTTTGAATTAAGTGATGAAGATAAAGATTTATTAGAAAAAATATCATTTTATTTTTCAGATGTTAATGACGAGGAATTGGTGGATCTTAACCATGATGACCCATTATGAGGAAACCAATGAGGTTATAAAATAGGTATTTCTAATGAAAAGGATTGTTATAACAAATATGCAAAAACAAAAGATATGCTGCCCGCTTTTGAAAATATTGACATCAACTTAAGAAACTATTTAAAGAATTTTTATGAATGAACTTTTAGAGAAATTAAACAATAAGTTTTATTTGCCTAATAGTTAAGAAATGATACAAAACTTGTTGAACATTTTAAAAAAATCTATAAGCCATAATGGCTTTTTTTAGTTTCAAAACCTAAGAATTGTACAAAAAATGAGATATAATACAAGTGGTGAGGTTAAAGATGAAAAAGCTAACTTTAAATAAAATAATAAAAGCATTTGATCTTGAAGTTGTCTGTGGAAAAGACAAGATAGATAATGTAATTGAAGTTTATGGATTAAATAGAGCTGGGCTAGAGCTGACAGGTTATTATGAAAAAGGTGAAAAATCACATAGATTAATACTAATGTCAACAAAAGAATATAGCTACATTATGAACTTTGATGAAGAAGTAAGAAGAGAACGTTATAAAAACCTTTTACAAAAAAATATACCAGGACTTATCACTACTGCTAAGTTTAGAGATGAATTGTTATTTAAAGTTGGTGAAGAACTTGGAATGCCAATTTTAAGAACAGCTGCAGAATCAACAAGTGATTTTACAAAGGATGTTTTAGATTTATTTGATAATTATTTTGCTCCACAAATTGAGTTACATGCTTCATTTGTTAACATTTTCGGAAAAGGAGTATTATTAGTGGGTGAATCTGGTATTGGGAAATCAGAACTTGCAGTGGACCTTGTAAAACAAAACCACTTATTTGTTGGGGATGACAGAATTGTTGTAACCAAAAAAGCAGGTTACTTGTACGGAAAGAGTCATGAAATTTTAAAAAATCTTGTAGAAGTTAGAGGGATTGGAATAATTGATATTTCAAAAACTAATGGATACAAAGTTATTATGGAAGAGTCACCAGTTGACATGGTAATTGAACTTTCTATGTTTAAAAAAGACGGTGTTGATGATTCAGAAAGATTGGGAAGAAACTTTGGAACTTACTCAATACTTGGAATGCAATTACCTTACATTAAAATTCCTGTAGCATCAGGAAGAAACATACAAACAATTATTGAAACAGCTGTTGCTAAATTAAAAATTACTCAAAGTGGTTTATATGAAGATGACACTAAACTATTAACAGACAGATTTAGAGAGTTTGCAGAAAATGAATAATTTTTTAACAGACAATCCGTATTGAGAAGCACAAACTGATAGCCTCTCTTTTATGTACTCAATTTTAATGTTTATTGGTGTTCTTGCAGTTATTATTGCATCAACTGTAAAATTAGTTATTAAAAAAGTACCATTAAAAGATTTTATGAATTCAATTTACATAATAATTCCAACTGGAGTTATGGGTGGTTCAATATTTGGTAAACTTGGAACGGGAGTTCCAATATATCAAATATTTTATATTTGAGAACCAGGTATGAGTATTTTTGGGGCATTAGTTTGTGGAGTAACTGGTGGTTTTGCCTGACTTTATTCAAGAAGAACAGTTACTAAAATTTCTATGTGAGTTTATGCGGATGCTATGCTTCCAAATGTTTTATTAGGACAATCTATTGGTAGATGAGGAAACTTGTTTAATCACGAAATTTTAGGAAAAGATACTGACATTACAAAATGACAATGACTTCCTGATTGAGTTTGACAAAGATTCTTTTACTTTTATAATCCAGAAACTGGAGAAGCTTATACTTCAATAGTTTATAAACAACCTTTGTTTTTAATTGAATCAATGTTAACTTTAACAAGTTGAGTTTTAATTACTTTTGTAATTGCAAATTTAGGTAAATGGTTTAGTAAAAAACCTTGAAAAGTAAACCCAAATAAATACCCTGTGAAAATAGCCTTGCCATTTGAAGATATAATAACTTCAGAGACTTATGTTGAATTAAAATATAAAAAACTTACAAACCAAAACGGAGTTGAGGTTTATAAGTTTTCAAAACAACAAGCATGATTAAAAGCTTATTTTGCATATGAAGCACCAGTTAAAGAAGCTGAGTTATTGCAAAATAAGATAGATACACATAAAGGTATGTGGTTGATGGATGTCGAAAAAAGAAAAAATATAAAATTTAAATTAAATAATGAAATTGAAAAACTAAAATTAAGATTAAAAAATAACAAAATTAGCAAAGAAGAATACAAATTAAAAGTTAAAGAATTAAAAAAAGAAGCTAAAACAGAACTAAAACCAATTAAAGCTTCTAGTTTTAAAAACTTTATGACTTTAGATAGCAAAGAATTATATAAATTAAACAACCCTGAGAATTATTTTGTAATTCATAGTGGAGTTTTAGCATCTTGTTATGTCATAATTTATTCTATAATTAGAATTATATTAGATTCCTTTAGAACACGTTATGAACTTGCATTTAAGTGACATCCAGCTTTAAACTACATGTCACTTACAGGTATTCTTATTCTTGGAATTTTATTATTGGTATGTGCACAATTTGTTGCACCAAAAAAATGGAGAGAAGAAGGTTGACTATATGAAAAATCATACTAATACAGATCACGATATCATAATTGCAGGAGCAGGTCCTGCAGGATTAACTGCAGGAATTTATGCAGGAAGAGCAGGATTAAATGTTTTAATTCTTGAAAAAGAAGCACCAGGGGGAAAAGTAATTAAAACTGGAGAAATTGAAAACTATCCTGGTTTTACAAACATTAATGGACCAGACTTGGCTATGAACTTTTACGAACAAGCAATGGCTATGGGAGCACAACTTGAATACTCAGGACTTAAACAATTTGATAAAGTTGATGATATTTTCAAAGTGTCACTTGAAAACGGAAAAGAAATAACATCAAAAGCTTTAATAATTGCAACTGGAACAAAAGAAAACCTACTTGGAGTACCAGGTGAAGGTGATCTTTATGGTAAAGGTGTATCTTATTGTGCTGTTTGTGATGGAAGTTTCTACAAAGAAATGCCAGTTGCAGTAGTTGGTGGTGGATATTCAGCTGTTGAAGAAGCTATCTTTTTAACAAGATTTGCATCAAAAGTATACTTAATCCACAGAAGAGAAGAATTTAGAGTTGATAATAAAACTTTAGATAAAGCAAAGTCAAATCCAAAAATTGAATTCATTTTAAATACTACTGTTGAAAAAATTAATGGATCTAATAAAGTTGAAAGTGTTGATATCATTAATTTAAATGGTGAAAAAACAAACTTAACAGTTGATGCAATTTTCCCATTTATTGGTCAATACCCAATAACTGAATTTATCAATCACAAAGATATATTAAATGATGAAAGACACATTAAAGCTGATGAAAACATGAAAACTTCAGTTGAAGGTTTATTTGTTGCAGGTGATGTAAGAGTTACACCATTTAGACAAATAGCTACAGCTGTAAGTGACGGGGCATTGGCCGGTCAAAATGCTGTATATTACATTGAAAATCTAGACTAATAATTACCAATATTGCTAAAAAAGTATCACACAAAATAATGCTAATCGTTATGTTATAATCAAAATGAAGTTATGTGGGATAAAAGTTTAGGAAGAAGACAAATATTTAACAATATCAAAAAGAAGAATACAATCATATAAAAATCTATCTCTTTAACTTTTTGAATGGGGTTAAAAAAATGAAAAAAAACAAAATATTTAGATATTCTAGTAAATACAAAACCATAGTAACAAAAAATTATGGGAGATATAATGGAAAGTAAAAAGACACCTATAATTGTTTTTTTAATTCTATGTTCTGTTATACTGCTTCCATTTTCAATTATGTTTCTTGTTGCAATTTTTATAGGTATTGCTTTGTTCTTTGACGATGTTGTTGTTACAGGAGATACTTGAATAGTACAATATATTTATATTGCTTCTACTTTAATAATAATTCAACTTATATTTAACGTTATAGTTTGTTCATTGTTTTTAAAGTTTGACAATAATAATAAAATAATGACAAATATCTTTATTTTTTGAAATTTATTAAGTATATATTCAATGCCTTTCTATTTTTTATTTGCAGGTTTTGCAATATATTTCCTTGTAAGCAAGAAAAAATTATTTCAAAAACAAGATAATGAATTGCAGCAACAAAATGCATATTTTTAAAAAAGCTCTTAAAAATTCTTCGTGATATTGCAAATATCATTAGAGTATATGAGGAGTTTTTTTTATTTGTGTTAAAATTTTATAAGTAAGAGGTGAAGATTATGGAGTGATGAGAAGCGGGTTGGTTCATAAATAATGAAAGTAATCGTAATGATCATTGAACAATTTATGACAACTATGGTTTCGTTCACGTTTACGCGCTAACAATGTCGTTAGGTGTAATTGTTGCAATATTACTTGCAATGTGAAAATTATGAAGAAAAGGAATTAGTTTACAAGAAATTATGTATGGTGCTGCAATTGCAGTTCCAGCTGGATTATTTGGAGCTAGTTTCTTTGGAAAATTAAATGCCCAAGGAGTTGGGTCAAATGCAGGAGGGGCTAAATTCTTTGGTCTATTTGCATTTTGAGAGGCTGGAATGTCAATACATGGTGCAATTCTAGCTGGAGCATTTGCTGGAATAGTTATTTTCTACTTCTTTGGTAGAAAAACAAAGGTTTCAGTATTGGTATATATGGATTGTATTTTACCAAGTATATTAATAAGTCAAGCGATTGGTAGATGAGGAAACTTCTTCAACCACGAGATTTTTGGAAGACCTGTAGGGACTTATGAATCAAGTGCATTAAGTTGATTACCAAATTGAATTCGTGATAATGTTACTTTTACATATGGTGGACCACAAGGACAAGTAATTAATGGAATTACTATGCAAAATGGAGTTGATTATGTAATGCAACCATTATTCTTGGTGGAATGTTTAAGTTTTGTAGCAGCTTGATTAATAATAACTTTCTTAATTCCTGGAATTGGAAAATGAATTAGTAAAAAACCTTGAAAAATTCATCCAGATAAATACTCTTTTGATTTAAAATATTCATTTAAAAGAGCATTTGGTGGAACAAAAGAAGAAGGTAAATTAACTTATACTGAAATTTGAAATAAAGCATTTTATAGAAATGTAAATGTAGAGTGAGTTGAAAAATACAATAAAGAAGTAAACTCAATTGAAGGTAAAAATAAATTTATTAAACGTTGAAAACAAGGGCAATTCTTAGCACAAGCTAATAACCCTGATAACTACAAAATTATTAAATGTGGTGTGGAAGCAGGAGCTTACTTCTTCTTCTGAAATCTAGTAAGATTCTCACTAGAACTTACAAGACCAAAAGACCACTTGTTCTTAAACTACTTACCAACAGCGTCATACACACTTGTTGGTCTAACAATGGTTGGAGGAGTAATATTTGCATTGGTATCACAATTTGTGTTACCAAACCTAACAAGAGTTCCTGGTTATTATTATGAAAAACAATATTTCTATACTGAAGAGGCTATAGAAAAAGAATTTGGATCAAAAAGATCAAAAGAACTTAGTGAAGAAAAAGCAAAAGCATTAGCAGAAAAAGAAAGACAAAAAGAAGCTAAAGCTAAAGAAAAACTTGAAAAGTTAAAACAAAAAGAACAAAGAGATTTTTAGACAAATAGAATATAAGAAAAGGTGAAGATAATGTCGTTTGCAAGAGAAGTAAAAGAGGAAATTTTAAACCATACTTTCTCTCAAGAACAAGCAAAAGCTCTTTTATGTGGTTTTATTAAATATAATGGAGAACTTATTTTTACAAATAAGGGTTTTGCTTTAAAATTAACTTCAACTTCAAATAACATCATTAGAAAGATATTTTCACTATTAAAAGAGATATACTCAGGAAATATCGACATATCAATTGTACAAACACAGAAATTAAATAGAGACAAAGTTTATGAATTAGTGCTGACTGACAATATTCAAGAATTTTTAGCAAAAAACTATATCTATGACATAGGTAATAATGTTAAAATTATAGAGATTAATTTAAAAAATGACCACGATAATAGTTTGGTAAGAGCATATATTTCTGGAGTGTTTATTGCGATTGGCAGCGTAAACAGCCCTGAAACTACCAACTATCATTTGGAATTTCAAACAAAAGAGCTTGAGTCGGCAAACTATCTTAAAGAAATATTAAACAGCTTTGAGTTTGATTTTAAAGTGATCAACAAACGTACAAAGTATATATGTTATGCTAAAAAATCCTTAGTTGTTTCAGATTTTTTGAAATTTGTTGATGCTTCAAGAGCAGTTATGAAATTTGAAACTACAAGAATCAATAGAGATGTTAGTAATAACGTCAATAGGATGATGAATATTGACATATATAACCAGCAAAAAACCTTATCTGCAGGTTCTCAGCAAGTTAAAGAAATAGAACTCATTATGGAAAAGCGACTCTTTAATGAACTTTCAGAAAAAGCTCAAAAACTAGCGACAATACGATTAGCAAATCGAGATGCATCATATTCTGAATTAGAGTTGATGATGAACGAAACAGGAATCGCGATTACAAAGTCGGGAATTAGTAATCTGTTTAAAATTATAAAAAAATTAGCAGAAAGCATTGGTGACTAATATGAAAAAAAACGATGTTATTGCTATATTCAGTCAAAATATGAAACTAATAAGAATAAAAAAAGAGATGACTCAAGAAGAACTAAGTTTTAAATCTGGTTTGCACAGAAACTATATTTCAGATACTGAAAGAGGAAGAAGAAATATATCACTAAAAGCAGCAGAAAAAATAGCTGAAGGTCTTGAAGTTGACTTAAAAGAATTATTCTTAGCAATCGATTAAAAAATTCATGGACACATTTTATAGCAAATAAAAACATCCTACTAGCAGGATGTTTTTTTTAATATATAACTACTTTTGAGATTCTATCAACTTCTGGTTTTTCCATTAAAGCAGGATAGTTTGCATAAAGTAAGTATGTTTTAAACCCTTTTCTTTTAAGAGTTCTATAGATATCTAAGTTGCTTCTATAGTTTTGGTTTAAAATCAAAGTTTTTTTCTTTTTATCCATTTTTCTATAATAGTTAAAACTAAAACTTGTATGAGGGATATTTATTGTGCCTTCAATATGATGTTCCTCATAAGACAACTTATTTCTAAGATCAATAACTTGTCATTTGTTACTTTTTAAGATTTTAAAAAGTTTTCTTTCTGATTTAGTTTTGAATCTCTTTTTAAAAGAATTACTTTTAAAAAGAGTGTCAATTAATTTGAAAACATATTCTAGTCATTGCATCTATATCACCTAAAATAAATTATAAACTAAATAGGTTAAAAGTCCTGTCATAAAAGTTTATAATTATATAGAACTTAGTAAAACTAAAAATATGAAGTATTAAGAATGGAGATAATTATGTTATATTCAGATAAATTGTCCATTAAAGGAAAAGAGGTTTTGGATTTTTTAAGTGAAAGTCCAAAACCTGAAAAAGTTGAAGTAATTTTTAATGATGTAATTATAGAGATTGCGTATAGATTTTTAAAATCTGAAACGCCAGAAAAAAAAGACAAAAAAATATATGTGAAAAAAGCAAAAGTTGCAGAATTTAGAGTATTTTTAAGACACTTTCTAGTAGAGGATAGTGATATTCCATTGAAAAAGTACACAAAAAAACATTATTTAAGAGCTGTTAATTTGTACTTTGCCAAGTTTAATAAACTAGAAACTTTAGCATACAAAAAAAGATATGTAAGATTAAATATTTTTATGAGATTCTTTGAATCATTCACATTGATGTTTTAAAAAAAGGAAGATTAAATTGAAAAGAATAGATGAGTTAAATGACAAAGGACAAGAAATTTTAGAATTTCTTGAAAAAAAGCCAAAACCAAAAAAATGTAAAATTAAATTTGAGGATATATTATTAGAAATATCATATAGATTTTTAAAAGAGCAGGAATTTTCAAAGAAAAGATTGGGAGAATTTCGTAATAAAAAGAAGTTTAACGAATTTAAAGAATACCTCAAGAATTACCTAGTGAAAGATAGTGAGATTTTAAATGATATTATTGTAAAAAATTGTTATGGCAATGCACTGATTATAACTAACAATAATTACGGATATATTGAAAAAACCGACTATCAAACAAGATATAATAGAAAAACATTTGCTGATTTTTTAGCAAATATATTTATATGATTTTAAAATTTATCACTAATTCAAAAGTGTTGATTTTAGTGGTGAAATTATAGTATGATTATAAAGATTGGAGGCGTGAACATGGGTGAATGAATAATACTTAGTATGGAAATATCTGCATTGGTAGTGTCAATACTAATGATAATAGTTGGTATGATACAGAATAAATCATCACAAACTGGTTTAAGTGCCTTAAACGGGGGAAATGATGAACTATTTTCCAACTCAAAAGAAAGAGGATTGGATAAAACTCTTTCAAACTGAATGTTTAGTTTGGGAATAATAATGTTTGTAATTACAATGACTATAGGTATAGTAACAAACACTGTTTTATAATAATGGTGTTTTTTTATTAGAAAAGAGAAATAATATGAAAGAGAAGATTTTAGCTTCAATTGCAGATGATAGTAAAATTCATCTTAATGATTTAGTAAAAAAACTAAATTCACAGCAAGATGAATTAACAAATGCACTTAAAGAACTTCAAGATGAGTACAAATTGGCTTGAACTAAGGAAAATGTAATATATAAAATTGGTGACAAATTTAGATATGGTACTGTAAAGATTAATGAAAAAGGATTTGGTTTTGCAAAAGACTTAAATGATCCAGAAAACGATTACTTTGTACCACCAGTTTCTTTAAAAGGTTCAATTTCAACTGATGAAGTTGTTTTTACTGTAGAAAAAGAAAGTGATGACAGATGAAAAGCTACAATTGAAGATGTTGCTCTTAGAGTTAAAACAAGTTTGGTTGGGGAAATAGTTGAAAGTCGTGATAAAAGATTTTTAGACTTTATTCCAAACGAACCTGGTTTTAAAAACTATAGAATTGTAATGGTAAATCAAAAAGATTACAAAATAAAAAAAGATTTAATTTTAAAAGTAAAAATTTTAGATGTTAGAGATAGAAAATTGTTTACAAGAATTCAAAAAGTTATTGGAGATGCAAACAAAGCAGTTGATAGAATTTTTTCAATTGCCTATGAATTTGATATTAAAACAGACTTTAATAGACAAACAATTGATAATGCAGAAGCTGTTGCAAAACCAATTGATTATAATGACCCACTTGTTAAACGTCGTGAAAAGAATTTAATTCTAGACAAAAATCTTGTAACAATTGATGGTGCAGATTCTAAAGACTTAGATGATGCAGTTTATGTTGAAAAAACAACAAATGGTTACAAACTTTTTGTAGCAATTGCTGATGTTAGTTATTATGTAACTCCATTTTCTCCACTAGACAATACTGCTTTATTTAGAGGTAACTCAGTTTATCTTGCAAATAAAGTAATTCCAATGTTACCTGAAAAATTAAGTAACGGAGTATGTAGTTTAAATCCAAATGAAGATAAATTATGTATGGTAGCTGAAATGGATTTCGACAAAGAAGGAAAAATGGTTGGTAAAAAAGTTTACGAATCAATTATGAATTCTAAAGCAAGATTAACTTATAGTGAAGTTAATGAATTATTTGAAACTGGAGCTTCAACTAGAACTAAACCAATAGTTGATATGTTAATGGTTGCAAAAGAATTGCATGAATTAATTGACCAACAAAGAGTTAATAGAGGTTCAATTGAGTTTGATGTACCAGAACCAAAAATAATTCTTGATAAAGAAAGTAATGTTGTTGACATTGTTGCTCGTGATAGAGGAATAAGTGAAAAATTAATTGAAAACTTTATGGTTAGTGCAAACGAATGTGTTGCTCAAATTATTTTTGAAAAAGAATTACCTTATCTGTACAGAAATCACGGTGTTCCAAAAGAAGAAAACTTAATTGAATGACACACAATGTTAAGAGCATTGGGAATTAATGTTAAGTTAACTGATTTGGATAAAATTAATCCAAGAACTATAAGAAAAGCTCTTGAACAAATTGAAGAACAAGTAAAAGACCAAACTGAAAGAGATGTTATTAACGTGACTCTACTTAGATTCATGGAAAAAGCAGCTTATGAAATGGAAAACATTGGTCACTTTGGATTGGCAAGTGAATGTTATACTCACTTTACAAGTCCAATTAGAAGATATAGTGACTTAATGGTTCACCGTTATTTAAAACAATACTTAGTAGAAAAAGATTTAAGACAATTCAAATTGGATCAAAATGAAAAATTCATTCAAAAAGCTTGTTTAATAATTAATGATACTGAAAAAAATGCAGTTAGTTGTGAAAGAGAAGTTAACAAAGTTTGTATGGCAGAATATATGACAAAACATATTGAAGAAGAATATGAAGGAGTTATTGCAGCTGTTTTAAAATTCGGACTTTTTGTTCAACTTCCAAACTGTGTTGAAGGTTTAATTCACATTAGTGAATTACCAGATTTTACTTTTGATGAAAAAACAAACATTATGGTTAATAAACAAAACAAAATGTTTAGACTTGGTCAAAAAGTAAAAATTAAAGTTAAAAACGCAGATGTTAAAAAAAGAATAATTGACTTTGTTTTAGCATAAAATATTTATGGAGGTTCATTTATGGGAGAGCATGTTATTTTAAAAAATAAAAAGGCTTATTTTAATTATGAAATCCTAGATACATGAGAAGCTGGGATTGTATTAACTGGACCTGAAATAAAATCAATTAGAGCAAAAGAAGTTTCAATTGAAGAATCTTTTGTTTTAATTAGAAGAGGAATTGTAGAAATTCTTAATATGAATATTAAGAAATATGAATTTGCAAATTATGTAGGACAAGACCCAACTAGAAGTAGAGTTTTGTTGTTACATAAGGATGAAATTAAAAAGATTCTTAAAAGAATTCAATTAGAAAATTTAACTTTAGTTCCATTGAAACTATACTTCAAAGGAAATTATGCTAAGTTAGAAATCGGACTTGGACGAGGTAAAAAACTAATTGATAAAAGAGAAACTATTAAAAAAAGAGATGTCGAAAGAAGATTAAACAAACTTAAGTAGAGGATTAGAGTATGAATAAAGAACAATACATTTTATTAGGAGCTGCAATTACTTTTACAGTAATTGCTCTTGGTTTAGTTATTCTTTTAATTTCAATTAAAAGAAAAGGTGGATCAAGTTCAACAATAACATTAAAAGAAACAAACAAAGGTGGATTGGCAGGAATTTGAAGTTTTACTAAAAGAAATATCTTGCCATTTGCAATCACTTTTTGTGCAGTAATGGCATTTACTTGTGTAGCTTTCATGTTCGGCTTCTAATTACTAAAATCGTTGGAAAATATTACACTTTGTTTTAGCAACTTTGGAAAAAAGGTTGCTTTTTTTTTTTTTTTTTGTAAAATACCGGTAGTGTTAATTACACAAGAAAGGAAAAGTTATGAACGAAAAACAACTTAAACAAAAGAGTGGTTCAGCTGGATGACAAAAATTCCGTCAAAGTGCTGGTGCTACCCTTTCTAAACTTAGTAAAGCGTTCCTACTTCCAATAGCACTTCTGCCAATAGCAGGGGTATTTTTAGGAGTTGGAGCTACCATCCAAGCAAATACAGCTGAGTTAAGCGGTATTTGATACTTAGGTTCAGTAATGAACAAAATGGGTGATGTATGTTTTGGTAACTTACCGATATTATTTGCAATATCAGTTGCAATTGCTTATACTGAAGATTCGGGTGTTGCTGCCATTACTGCCGTTGTAGGATTCCTAGTTATGAATGGAATTCAAGCAGCCTTAATTACACCAGAATATGCTGAAGGAAGTGCTGAAATTGCTTCATACAAAATGTTATGATGAAAAGGAATTCCTACAGCTTTAATTACAGCTAATGTAGGTATAACATCATTAAATACTGGAGTTTTTGCAGCTATTTTTGTTGGTGCAATTGCAGCTGTAATGTACAACAAATTCCACAAAACTCAATTACCTTCATTTATTAGTTTCTTCTCAGGAAGTAAATTAGTACCAATCGTAACATTCGTTGCAGTTATACCATTATCATTTGTATTCCTATTTATCTGACCAGGGGTTGGATTAGGATTAAACTGATTTGGAGTAAACTCTGGAAAACTTCCATTTGGAACAGACTCATTAGTTTACGAAATTATTGAACGTTCACTAGTTCCGTTCGGACTACACCACGTTTTCTATGCACCATTATGATGATCAGCAGCTGGTGGAGGTATTAACGATCAATTAGTTAATAACTTCGTTGATGCTGTTGCTAAAACTCCTGATCTATTTGAAAAATTAGGAGATGGAATTAAATCAGATTTAGCAGCTTTAGGTACTACAAAAGATAATTTAGATGCTTTAAAAGAAAACCTAAAAACTGTATTTGAAAACAACAAATTATGAGGAGCATTGGGTGACCAAACAGCTCTATATGCAGTTATTGCACAAAAAACAGTTAAATTTACAGACTTATCATTGATGGGATTAAACTTAGGTAGATTCCAATCAGGAAAATTTGGATTTATGTTATTAGCATTGCCAGCTGGAGCTGTTGCAATGTGATTAAATGTACCTAAAGAAAACAGAAAAAATGTTATGGGGATTTACTTCTCAGCTGCATTTACTTGTTTCTTAACAGGAATTACAGAACCAATCGAATTTACTTTCTTATTCTTAGCTCCTTGATTATTCTATGGAGTTCACATGCCTTTAGCTTCAATCAGTTTCTGAATTACAGGATTGATGAAAGTTCACGTAGGTATGACAGTTAGTGGTGGATTCATTGACTTTATCGTATTTGGTCTAGTACCATGACAATTAGGAACTAATGCAGTTCACGTATTTTGAATTGTGGCCTTAATGACCCCAGCTTACTTCTTTGCATTCTACTTTGCAGTAAAATATGCAGATGTAAAAGTACCAGGTCGTGAAGGAGATGGAAAACTATTTACAAGAGCAGATGTAAAAGCTAAAAATTCAGCAAAAGGTTCAGCTAAAGTAGAAGAACAAATTGCTAAAGCTACAAAAATCATTGAATACTTAGGGGGAGAAGCTAACATTACTAATGTTGATTCTTGTGCATCAAGATTAAGATTAACAGTTGTTGACTCTTCACTAGTAAACAAAGATGGAATTATGTCTCTTGGAGGAACAACTGGTATCATTATTAAAGGTACAAGTGTTCATGTTGTGTATGGTGGAGAACAAGAAGTTATTAAACCACACATGAGAGAAATCTTAAAAAAACAAAGAGAAGCTAAAAAAGCTTAAATAGTTTAAAAATAACTCGTAAGAGTTATTTTTTTTGTATTATATGTTGCTAAAAAACACTGCTTTTATTGACTTTTTTAAAATTATAGAGATATTTCAAGTATTATTTATTTAGGAGGAAAAACGAATGAAAGCTATAAAAATTTTTGCAGCTCATTGATTAGATTGGATTTTAACACTTCTAACATTGGGTGTATTTGGAATTATTCAACAAATTAATACCGGAAGAGGAATTGAAACTTTTGGAATGAGAAAACTTGGAATTACTTATAGTAATCCAGATCGTTCAGGAAATCTATATATAATGAACGGTTTTGCTTATATATTATGATTTTTAACATTTGGTGTAATGTTTATTATTGATTTGATTGCTCTTTTCGGTGATAATGAAACTTTTGGAGAAAAATGATCAGGAAACGTAAGAAACGTTTAATATCAAAATAGTAAATATTAATTTAATAACAAGAAGTATCAAACTTTAACCATATGCTTGTCATATGGTTTTTTTAACCTTTTTTTGAATTTCTTGTCAAGTAAATGGAATATCTTTCTTGAATTTTTATTTCAATCAAAATATGATACTATGAAAAAGTACGAAGGAGAAGTAAAAATGAAAAAAGATAAAAAAATTGTCCTTGTTGGTTGTGGTTCTGTTGGTACCAGTTTTGTTTATTCTGCTATTAACCAAGGAATTGCACAAAATTATGTACTTATAGATGTTAACAACGATCTTGCAGAAGGAAATGCAATTGATATGACAGATGCTCAAGCAGTACTGCCAACAACCTTTCAAACATTAAAAGCTGGAACTTATGATGATTGTAAAGATGCAGATGTAATTGTAATTACAGCAGGAAGACCTCAAAAACCAGGAGAAACTAGACTTGATATGGTTGCAGATAATGCAAAAATCATGAAAACTATTGCTTTAAGTATTAAAGCATCTGGTTTTGATGGAATAACAATTATTGCGTCAAACCCAGTTGATGTATTAACTCAAGTTTATAAAGAAGTTACTGGATATCCAAAAAATAAAGTAATTTCTTCAGGAACTACTCTAGATTCTTCTAGATTACAAAAATTACTTGCAAAAAAAATGAATGTAGCACCAAGAGGTGTTCACGCTCATTTAATTGGAGAACATGGAGACTCTTCAGTTGCAGCTTGAAGTAAAGCTGTTGTAATGGGGAGACCATTAAAAGAGTTTGTAAAAGAAGGAGCTATCACAGAAGCTGAACTAAAAGAAGTTTGAGACAGTGCTGTCCATTTAGCTTACCAAATCATTGAGAAAAAAAGAGCAACATTTTACGGAATTGGAGCTTGTCTTGCAAAAATAGTAAGAGCAATTCTAATTGATGAAAAATGTCAAATGCTTGTAGGTACTTACTTAGAAGGTGAGTATGGAGTTAATGATGTTTATGTAAGTGTTCCTTGTATCGTTGGAGAAAACGGTGTAGAACAAATCGTGAACTGAGACTTAGATGAACTTGAATTAAAGGAATTCAAGGAATCTGCAGAACATTTAAAAGAAGTATTTAAAACAGCAAAAGAAGCTATTAAATAGTAAAAAAAATCCTCACCGAGGATTTTTTTATGTAACACTCAAAGTGTTTTAACGAATTTACTTTATATAATTGATATATAATAATTTAAGACTGTTAAAAAGAGGGAAGTTATGAGTAAAAAAATTTTTATTACCCAAATTGTTACACTTGTTGTTTGAGTGGCTTTTGCATTTGTTCCCATTGGTTATTTGAGGTTTATCATAAGTGACGATTCTTTGGATGATGCAATATATGATACCTTTAATGATGATGGAGAATATAGAAAAATTTATATGCTTGTTATATTGTTGGTTTACTTTTTTTGGGGATTTAGATTTTTTCTTTGATTGCCAGAATTGAAAAGGTTGAAGTATTTTGTTGCAGGTGATTCCAAAGATGATTTAGTCCAATTGATCCAGAGACTATACTTGGCAATCTCGGGTTGTATGTGTATTGGGGGAATTTTTTCAATCATAAATTATGTGATTCTTTCTAAAACTAGTTATTATAACGGCAATATCTATGATGGAATAGGCGATTACGTTAAAGATTATAAAGTAGAATTTTTGAGTTTATATTGACTGGCAGTGGTTGTACCAGTGTTAGCCTCTATTGCTTCAATAATTATTTTGTTGATAAGTATTTTTTTATTTAAAAAATATGTACTTATAAAAGGTGTTAGAACTAAAAGCAACACTAGAAATCAAAATTATAAAAAAGTGGAAGACCATTTCTTTATCTATGAGTATGATACCGCACAAGATAATTTGTATATTGAATACACATTGAGTGAGATAAACAAGACCTTTAAAAAAGAAGAATGAACAAGTTTTCAAAATATCGATGTTTTAAAAGAATTTATGAGAAGAAGAACATTTACCTTTACAAGAGATAATAGATTCTTTAACGTTGAAGTATTTCCTATTTTTGTAAAACCCGAAGACTTTATAGATATATTTAAGTTCAATAATGTTCATGAAAAATTAAAAAAATTAGCGACTATAAATTATACAAAATTTGCTTTAAATTTTGCATCCTATTTAGAGTCTGCGCTTACTGATTATTATATGGAAACAAAACAATTTCTACTTGAAGATCATAATTTTTATATGATGGTTTATGCAATTTCTAATGATTTTTTTCAGAATTATTGTAATGAAATAAATGATTACTTAAAAAAGACAGAGGATATTGATTCTAACTATGAAATGAGAAAAATACTTAATTTCACCAATAGGTCCCATTTTGTTAAAAAATTTATAACTGACATACAAGCTGTTTTTTACAGTTTTTATGAGCATTATAAAAACCCATATAAACAAAGTGAAAGTTACCATAATCAATATTCTTATAGTGAAGAAGAATTTGAAGAAACTTACGAAGAAGAATATGAAAAAAATCAAACAAATAGTAATTTAGATTATGAAGTTATTATGGCTCTTAACTTTCTCTCTCTAAAAGAAGATTGTAGTTATGAAGAATTTAAAAAAGCATTTAGGTTCATGGCAAAAAAATTACATCCTGATGTTAACAAAGATAGTTTCAATGCAGAAAAAGACATGCGTAAGCTAAATATATACAGAGATGTTTTAGAAGGGTATTTTAAAAATAAAAAAAATTAAATAAAAAAATCCTCAAAGAGGATTTTTTTATGCGTTTTGTTCTAATTCTAAGAATATATCTCTTTTAAAGTACAGTTGACCATATTTTGGACATCTGAATTTAAGTAATAAGATGTTGTTTGCAACAGCACCTAAACTTGTCACTCCTCAAAAACCGATTAAACCACAAAATATAAGAGAAACATATACTCCCAGTCCAACTTTTTCTGCAGCTACCCCAGGATATGGGAAACCTACATTAGTTGATCTTTCAACTCCTTTTGCAAAAACAAAAGTTATTCAAAAGACATAAACTAAGACTATAACCGCATTTGGAATTCCTGCTAAAAGAATTTCTTTTAGACTATAGATGTAATTTAAGTGAAAGTAACTTAAATAACCTAAAATTGAAAATGGAACCAAAATGTGTATAGTTACAAATCTAAATCAAGCAACATCTGTTGTGATTGGAGGACCAATTTTCATGATAACACCAGTTACTCCAACTACAAAAGTTATCATTGCAAAAGAGCAAAATGATAAATCTAAATATTTAAAATAAACTGAAGTTTTTCTTGTAATGGTTAGATATAATTTTGTAACAAAATAAATTACAGCAAATATTGCAAATCAAACTGATAAATAAGTAACGTCTTCGAAAATTCTTGACTCAATACTTACAGCACCTTTTGGTTCTCCCATTACTCCCATTGTTGTTGAGATGTATGAAAGAGTGTATGCTAAAAATATCATAAAGAGCATTGTTGAACAAAAAATTATATCGACAATTTTATTTCTATTCATTTTTTCTTAATACCTTTCTTTGCTTATTATATACCAACTTATATATGGAAGATGTAAGGGAAAAGAACTTTGATAAAATAAAAAACATTTTAACCTTTAATTTTAAGGTTAAAATGTTTTTTAATCTGCAAGTGCTTCATCAATAAAAATATCTCTTTTAAAGTACAGTTGACCATAAATCGGTCCTCTAAATTTAGTTAATATTGCATTATTTACAAGTGCAGATAAACTTGTAACAATTCCATATCCAAATACAGCACTGATGCAAAGTGTTACATAAATTTGAACCCCTACAACTTGAGGTGCTACAGCTTCATAAGGGAATGGAACATTTGTTGTTCTCAATACACTATCTGAAAAAGTAAATGAAATTCAAATAACATAAGTTAAAACTATTAAAGCATTTGGAATACCTGCCAATATTATTTCTTTTACACTGTAAATATAATTTAATTGGTAATAACTTAAGTAAATTAAAAAACCAATTGGTGTTATATAGTGAATTACAGAAAATCTATATCACATTACATCTGATGTAAAAGGTGGTGCTATATCCATAAATACTCCAATGGTTGCAATAATCATTGTAATTAATGCAAAAGCACATAAAGATAGGTCAAAATATTTAAAATAAACAGGTTTATTTCTTGTAGCTGTTAAGTAGATCTTAACAGTGGAATAAACAACTGCAAACACTACATACCAATCTGATAAGTATGTAACATCTTGAAATAATTTATACTCAATACTTACTTGAGTGTTTTCTTCTCCCATGATTCCCATGGTACAAGAGATATAAGATAAAGTAAAGGCACTAGCTATAAAGAAAAGTATTGCCGAACAAAATGCTATATCTATTGATTTTTGTCTTTTCATTCTATCACTCCATTTTTTAATTATATATTATAGATGTAGTAAAGTTGTTTTAAGATAAAACTTATAATATACAACACATATGTGTATTTTTTTTGTATAATATTATTAAACCAATTAGGGCTATTTTAAAAATCTAAAAAAATGTTTTTATAGGGTAAGAAAAACATTTTTTTATATAGCAATTACAAATCATATAAATTACAAATCTATTAAAAAGAAAAGGTGTAAGGTATGAAGAGGTTAATTGCAGCATTTTTAATTTGAATAATTTTAATGACAACAGCTATAGTATTTATAGCTATTTTGGGTTTTGGTTCTTATCGTTTTGAATCTTCAAACTCTTTAAAGTTACTAAAAAATCATGTGCAGAGAATAGTTAATGAAAATAATAACTATCAGGATGCACAAAGTGCAGCCTCTATAGTAAATGAAAACATATTATTAATAAAAGAAGAAAACATTTTTGTTGAGCAAGAAGAACCAAAAAGTGTAGACCAAGTTTTATTTGTAATTGCAAAAGCAAAAGACGAAGTAATTGAAGTAACTTATAGACCTTCAAAACTAGTGCTTAATAAAACCGCACAATTTGTATGATGTGAAGAAAATAGTTTTGAACAAACTCTCTCTTTAAAAGAAAATGAAAACATTAATATGAGTGACCAATTTGTTTTGGTAAATGATTCAATTGAAGTTGAAATCCAAACCCAAAACAAAGAACAAGATTTTTCAAATCTGAATATAAGTGATGATTCTTTAATTGAAATTTCCGTTTCAAAAAACATATTAATTATTAAGGGTTTGAAAGTTGGCGAAACAAATGTAACAGTTAATCCCGAAACTTCAAATAGTTTTAGTTTCAAGGTGACGGTGTTTGAAGAAGAAAAAGAACCTGAAGTTTTACCAATAGACAATATTGATTTATTGGTTGATGAAGTTAAAGAAATTAATATAAAGGTTATAAATATAGAAAATCCTGTTTTTAAATTAGAAAATCAAAATAAAGATATAACAAGTGCTGAGTTAAATAATAACAAAATTAAATTGGTTGGTTTAAAAGAGGGAAAATCATTAATAACAATACAATTAAGTAATTACAATCAAGTATCTTTCGAGGTTTTTGTTTCTGATTTACCTTCACTACCTTTTGTTGAAGATCAAAATGTCTTTGTTAATCAAAGTGTAAGAATTTCAATTGCTGATTGAGGGGTAAATAATACTGATTTAACTTTTGAATCTGAAGATACTTCACTATTCACCTTATCTTCAACATCAACTTATATAAACATAACAGGAATTAAATTTGGAAATAGTAGTTTAAAGATTTCAACAAAAGGTATGAAAAGCACAAGTTTCAGAGTAGATGTTTGAAGAGTTCCTTTAATAGATAAAGTAGAATCACAAGAAATTTTAGTGGGAGAAACAAAATCTATTGTAGTAATGATAGCAAATCCTTACCCACAAGCAACTTTTACAGTGAGTTCTTTAGATATTTATATTGCTGAAGTAAAAGTGACTTTTAATAATTTGTTAAGAGTAGAGTTTGATTTAATTGGAATATATCCAGGTATTGTGCACGTTCATATAGATTATCCGGGTGCTTCAAGAGTAGTTTTTATTGTAAATGTAATTGAAAACACATAATATATGCCATTATTATGTGTTTTTTGTTGCTTAAAAATTTAGTTTAGAGAATAAAACTTATTGTATTACAATAGGTTTTTGTTTTATAATAAGTGTATGGGGGTGTCCTGGTTTCGACAGGATACATCTAACCCATGACTGCAGTGGTTTGGTAGACCATAATACTTCTAGGTTTGATAAAATGCAAACAAAAACAAAAACGAATTTGAAATGCCAGCATTCATGATCAATAATGCATCAGCTGGAGTTGCTTTAGCAGCTTAATTAAACCCTTTTAGAGTTTAATAGCAATTCAACGTTAATTGGTGTTTTTGTACTTCATCAATTAATCGTATTACCTAGTACAATAGACTTTGTGATTTTAGCAATAAGCAGGGTCGAATCAATATTGCTAACGCTATGAATTAAATCTAGTCTCTTCTGTTGGTTTATAGTGTAAGTTAGAAGAAACTAAACTGTAGATGTCATGGTTCGGAGTATTTTGGACGCGGGTTCGATTCCCGCCATCTCCACCATTTTTTTTGTCTTATTGACTTATGAGAAAGGTAAGTGAGTTCTAAATGAATTTTATATCAGCGCTTATCGCATGTCTTTCTTATACTGCAATTACAGCTTTTGTTTATACAGTAACATATGGCCTATCAAGACACTTATTTATTAAAATAAAAATATACTATGAAATAGTTTTAGGAATTGGACTTGGTTTTATTTCAGTCTTTGGAACTATTGTTTTGTCATTGGCTATGGGTGATGACAAAAACTATTTACTAACTATTTTATTACCTATATTTTTGTTTTGAACAGCTTTACTGTTTATTTCACCATTTGCAACTATTGGGGTATTGGCTTGTAATATGATAGCTTTATTCTTGTTTCCATATCTTTTCCCACTATACTTTGGAAAAATTGAATCAACAGAAACAGCTATGTTTGTTGCTTGAGGATATTCAATATGTATAATTCTTTATTTAATAGGTATTTTTTGAAAAAAAATTGATAATTGAACATCTTGGTCTTTAATTACAATTTCTCTTTTGGTTTCAGGATTAATTCTTATGATGCCAAAAATTAAATCAGAAGAATCTGCAAATTTTTTAATGACACTAATGATTTGATTGGGTACAGGTTATTTAACCTATGCTTATTTATCAATTATTAATCAAATTTACAATCACGCACTACAACTTCAAAATGTTGTTGTATATGACCACCAATATTTCTTGAACCAAGCAAATGCTCATGAAGAAATATTAAAAACTATTCAAAGTAAAAAAATTAGACATGGATTCTATTTGACTTATTTTATTTCAAATTATGATTTATTTGAAAAGAAAGTAAGTAACTTAATTCGTGAGCACGTTACAACTTCAATAGCTCAAGAGTCTTATGAAAAAATTAAAGAAAACTTTGAAGGGGCTGTATTTTTCAAACCTAACTATAAAACTTTTGGAGTATTTATCCCTGCCAATAACTTTAAAGAAGTTAGTGACAGTGAAAGTACAAAAAATATATTTATTAAAATTGAAAAAATAGTTTCAAGTATTAGTTCAACTTTTAAAGTTGATAAATATAAAGTAAGTGTAAAAATTAAAGCTGCACTTTCAATTTACGGATTAAATTCAAACAGTTTAGATACATTGTTTGAATTTAATAGATCAATTCAAAACAAACAAGCTTCAGAACTTATAAGTACAGTAACTCTTGTAGATCCTATTGAATATTTAAATGAAAGAAATAGAACTAAAAAAATTCTTACTTTAAATGAAGTTGTTTCTTTAAACCACTCTTCACCAATCTTTGAACCAATTTATGATTTAAAACAAAGAGATTTTGGTTACCAATATATAAATCACATGGTAGAAGGAATTGAAATAGATTCAAACTTATTTAAAGAACAAAAAAATTTGATAAGTGAGTTTGGACTAACAACAATCTTTACTCGTTTCTTAGCATTGAGTGGGATTAAATCAATTTATAGAAACAAAATAAATGATGCTTATTCATTTATTGGTTATGATATAAGTTATTTATCAAAAAAAGATTTTGATATTCACGAGTTCTTATCAAAATTAAAATCTTATAAAATTAATTTAAGTAAATTAATTTTAACTTTTGACATTACAATTGAAGTTGATGATAGAGAAAGATTAGAAAAAAATATTCAATCCCTAAAAGAAAAAGGAATCAAAACTGCAATTCAAGAGTTTGGTTCAGAAAAAGCAGACTACAGTTTAATACCAATTTATAAACCAGAATATATTTTTATTGAAGGAAATGTTATTAAAAAAGTAAATTTAATTGAAGAAAATGCACAAATAGTTTCAAATGCAATTAAGATAGCTAAAAAAATAGATGCACAAGTTGTTGCAACTAAAGTAGATACATATATAATCTTTAAAGCATTGAAAGAAATGGGAATAGAATTATTTATGGGTCACTTAATTGGTTCGGGAGTTGAACCAAAATTAGAAGCACCAGCTGAACTTGGTTTCCTATTAAATAAATAGAAAGGAATTTTTATGAGCCCACAAGTATCAATAGAAGAACTTAGTGAAAAAATTAAAACCTTATTATCTGAAAACAAGGTTTCAGAACTAAGGGAATTGGCAGAAGAATATTATCCTGCCGATATGGCAGAAGCTCTGTCAGAATTTGAAGACAAAGATATCATTAAAGCTTTAAGATTCTTTTTAACAGAAGATAGTGCTGAAATTTTCACTTTCTTTGATAATGAAATTCAAGAAGAAATAATTAAAAATTATTCTTCTGAACAAGTGAAAGAATTATTTGAAGAAATCTTTACAGATGACATCGTAGATATTTTAGAAGAAATGCCAAGTAACATTGTAAAAAAAGTTTTAAGAGCATCTTCGTCAGAATCAAGATTACAAATTAATAAAATATTAAAGTATGAAGAATCAACAGCTGGAAGTATCATGTCTGTTGAATATACAAAAATTAGAATTAATTGAACAGTTGGACAAGCGATTGAATTAATAAAAAAAGAAAGAGAAGAAACTGAAGAAGTAAGTCACTTCTTTGTAGTGGATGAAAGAAATAACTTGCTTGGAATTGTCGACTTAAAAAATTTATTCTTCTCAAAACCAGATACTCCAATAGAATCAATTATGGATGATAGATTTATTTTCTCTTATACAAAAGCTGATCAAGAAGAAGTAGCTGAACAATTTAAAAAATATGATATTACAATATTGCCAATTTTAAATAGTCAAAATAAATTAGTAGGTATTATTACTGTTGATGACGTAATTGATGTTATTGAAGAAGAGGCAACAGAAGATATTCATAAACTTGCAGGGATTAGTCCAACTGAAGATGCCTATTTTAAAACAAGTGTTTGAAAAATGGTTAGATCTAGAAGTGTGTGGTTATTATTCTTAATGATATCTGCAACACTTTCACAAGTTGTTATTTCAGCTTTCATAAAAATTTATGGTGTTCATGATGGTGAAGTAACTGAAGGGGGACAAATAACAAACATAACAACTATTGTAACTGTATTGTTAACCCCTCTGCTAACAGTTATTTCTGGAACAGCTGGTAATGCTGGAAGTCAAGCATCCACTATGGTTGTTCGTGCCCTATCTTTAAGAGAAGTTGAAACGAAAGACTTTGCTCGAGTAATGTGAAAAGAATTTAGAGTAGCTGCAATTACAGGAGTAATTCTTGTAACAGTAAACTTCTTAAGGATGATAATAATTTATGCAGTTCAATTTAAAGGTAATATAAATCAAAAAGAACTTTGATATACAATAGCTACACTTTCTATTGCTATGTATTTAACTTTAATTGTTTCAAAATTAATTGGTGGTTTACTTCCGATTTTAGCAAAAAAAGTAAGATTAGATCCAGCAGTAATGGCAGCGCCATTACTTACAACTTTGGTAGATGCTCTTTCAACAGCAATATTCTTCTCAGTGGGGTTAATCTTCTTTAGTCAATTTATTTTTTAGAAGGAAAAATTAAAATATGAGATTAAGAAATAAAAATTGAACCAAAGATTATATTGAAGAAAATAGTCAATATATGATTAATACAAATGAAAAAATAAATCCTGAAAAATGTTTTGAAAATAAAGGTAAATACTTTTTAGAAATTGGTTGTGGTAAAGGACAATTCAGTATTCAAAATGCTTTAAAGTATAGTCAAAATAATTATATTGCAATGGAAAAAGAGACAACAGTAATTGGTGTTGCTCTTAAAAAAGCTATTAATACTTTTGAAGGTGAATTTAAAAATTTAAAATTTTTAAATAAGTTTGCAGAAAACTTGTTAGATATTTTTGAACCAAAATCTTTTGACACAATATTTTTAAATTTTTCAGATCCTTGACCTAAATCTAAACATTATAAAAAAAGATTGACTTACATTTCTTTTCTAGAAATTTACCATCAACTTTTAAAAGATGATGGATATATAGAAATCAAAACAGACAATGATAAGTTATATGAATTTAGTTTAGAAGAAATTGAAAAGTCTAAGTTTGAATTAATTATGAACACAAATGATTTGTACAGTTCAGAAAAGTTATTAGAAAATAATATACCAACAGAGTACGAACAAAAGTTTCACTCTATGGGTAAAAACATAAATAAAATTATATTAAAAAAAGTAGTGAACGATTAAACCTCTGGGTTTTGTTCACTACTTTTTTCTTTAACTTTTTTACTATTTTCTAAATAGAAAGTTTTATATTCTTCTTTAAATTGTTCGTGTTGATTTAAAAGATACGAAGTTATTGCAAAGAAGGTATATAAGAATATTGTGTTTATTAAATAAACACAAATATATACTCATCAATATTTTTGAGCAACTTGAGAAAAAGTTAAATCTTTGAAAATACTATTTGCACTTGTCAGTTGTATAAAGAAAGTAATTATGGTTAACAAGTTTATGAAGATATGTATGTATCTTGAAAACTTAACACTTATAGAGTTTATTTCTCCTGATTCATCTTTTTCAACTACTATATCAAGAAAGACACTAGTAGAGGTTTTTGACATGTTAACAACACAAGCAATTAAGTATATTAATGTAAAGTCTAGAACCAACTGACTAGATCAAATTATTTTGCCTTCCTTATTTAAAGGTAAGGCAAAAACAATTATAAGAGCTATTAAGATAATTGCAAATATAACCGAACCCATTCAAAGCATAGGTTTTTTTAAAGTTGGTTTTACTGTATTAAAATTCAAATTTATCACCTATAAGTAATTATATCTTTATAGTTGCTTAAAGGTGATAAAACTTAGTCATTTTGTGAAAAAAGTTTTTCATAAAGTTTCAATATTCTGTTGTAATTTGAGTGAATTGAAATATAATTAAGTTGTATTTAAATAGAAGTAAGTTCATATAAGTTGACATAACGGGTCAGCGTCTCTACACCAGACCTATCTGGTTGCTATGAAACAAGGAGGAATTTGGATAATTAAAAAGCAATTTTAATTTTCTGATTTCTCTTTTTTTTATAAAATAGCTTTAATTGTTGAGCTTGCTATTTATCTACACTAAGAATGATACGTTTAAAAAGAAAGTTTAATACGGAGGAAAAATAATATATGAAAAAATTATTATCTGGCCTAATGGCTGTAGCAATAGTTGGATCAAGTGCTGCAAGTGTTGTTGCTTGTGGTAAAGGATTAGACACTAGTAAAATTACAGGAGAAAAAATTTGATTAGTAACAGATACTGGTAAAGTTGACGATAAATCATTTAACCAATCAGGGTTTGATGGCGGAAATTACTTTATCAATAACATTCACAACCCAAACGGAACTGATAAAACAATTGGTAAAACTGAACCAGATGACCTAAGTGATTTACAAGCAGCATATGAAAATGCTAAATTTGATGGTGCTGGAACATTAATCTTACCAGGATTCCACCATGCACTTGAAGGTGAAAACAAAGCTGCTAGAGTAATGAATGGTGGAACTACAATTCTACTTGACGGTGATGACGGCGGACAAGCAAACCAAATTGGTATTATGTTTAGAGGGGATGTTTCAGGGTTCTACGCTGGATTATCTTCATTAATCCAATTATCAAACGATGCAACTTGAACTAAAAAAGAAGTTGTTATGTCAACATTCGGTGGAGTACATAATGCAGGAGCTGTTGATAACTTTATGGTTGGATATTTAGCTTCAATAGAAGTATTTAACAAAATTGTTGGTGATGAAAAATTAAAAGAACAATTTAATGTTGGAGAAAACGTTACAAGTGCTAAAAGAGTAAGCACACAAGAAAACGGACCAGCAACTGATCAAGAATCAACATGATTCTCAGGTTCATTTGCAGCAGGAGATGGTAAAACTTTATCAGAATCTCATATAAATGCAGGAGCATCAATTATTATGCCAGTTGCAGGACCACAAACTAAAGATACATTAGATGCTATTGGAGATAGAAAAGATGTATTTGTTGTTGGTGTTGATACAGACCAAGTAACTTCATACGGTACTGAAAAATTCTTAACATCTGCTGAAAAACCTTTAGTTGATGCAACAGTAATCTCATTAGGACACTCAAAACTTTATAATGGAAAAGAAGGAGTACAAGATAAAACTCTTGCATATGCAAAAGATAAAGGTGCTTCATTCTCTACAGCGGGAACTGATGGAAAATTCTCAAGTTACGACATGGAAGCTAAAAAAGGTGAAACATGAGAAGGAAAAACACTATGAATGGGTGGAAAAGCCTCAAATGGTGGAAAAAATAAAGTTACTGCAGAAACTTACAACAAAGTTTCAGAAATAATAACTCAAGCAATGTTAGAAGAAACATCAATAGATTTATTTGCAAAAATTGCTACTGACGCTTCAGCTAAAAACATTTTATCAAATGCAACAGTTAAAGCTTATGCAGACAAAATTATTGCAGATTTAAATAAAGAATAATTTTATAAAATCAAATACTTTTGCAAGACAAAAGAAAAATGCGAAGTGATATTTTTATAAAATATCACTTTTTATATAAGGAGAAAAAACAGTGAACGACAATATTATTGAAATGAAAGATATTTTAATGATTTTTAACAAAAAAATCGTTGCAAATGATAATGTCAATTTTTCTGTAAAAAAAGGAGAAATACATGCCTTGATGGGTGAAAACGGAGCTGGAAAATCTACTTTGATGTCAATTTTGTTTGGTATTTATAACCCAACAAAAGGGACAATAAAAATTAGAGGTAAAGAAGAAGTTGTCACTAGTCCAATTAAAGCAAACAAGCTAGGAATAGGTATGGTTCATCAACACTTTAAAATGGTGGACATCTTCCCGTTATGAAGAAATATTTCCCTAGGTTCAGAAGAAACAATATCAAAAACAGTAATTAATTCAAAAAAAATTAAAGCTGATATTACTGAAATAATGGAAAAATATAATCTTAGTGTAGATTTAGACATAAAAGCAGAAAATGCTTCGGTTGGTATGAAACAAAGAGCTGAAATCTTAAAAGTTTTATACCAAGGAAATGAAATTCTTGTGTTTGATGAACCCACAGCGGTTCTAACTCCTCAAGAAATTGATGGTTTTTTAGAAGTTTTATTGGAACTTCAAAAAAATGGTAAAACTATAATACTAATTACTCACAAAATGAATGAAATCAAGAAAGTTGCAAACTCAGCAACTGTATTGAGACTTGGAAAGTCAATTGGAACTTATGATGTTAAAACATCTTCAATTGAAGAACTTTCAGAAGCTATGGTGGGAAGAAAACTTGTTGAAATTAAAAATGAACACAGTGATCCTAAGGGAGATAATTTCTTAGAATTAAAAAATATATATGCTAACAAACAAGGATTTAAGAAGATAAATGCTTTGGATAATGTTAGTTTAGGTGTAAAAAAAGGTGAAATTGTTGCAATTGCTGGAGTTGAAGGTAATGGACAATTAGAACTTGCAAACATAATTTCTGGTATGTCTTCTCCAAATAGTGGTGAAGTTATTATCGATGGAAAAGACATTACAAAAGCAAATGTTTCACAAAGATTTGTGAAATATAAAATGTCACATATTCCAGAAGATAGACATAAACATGGTCTAGCTTTAGATTGAAACTTAATAAATAATGGAGCATTTGAAGATATTGCAACTCCAAAATTCTCAAGAAAAGGTATTTTGAGAAGAGGGAAAATGCAACAATATGCTCAAGATATTATTGACAAATATGATGTACGTAATGCTGACTTTGGTTTTGCTATTGCAAGACAACTGTCAGGAGGAAACCAACAAAAAATGATAGTTGGTAGAGAATTTACAAGAGAAGCTGATTTCCACTTGATTTTCCAACCTACTAGAGGGTTAGATGTTGGTTCAATTGAGTTTATTCACTCTCAAATTCTAAGATTAAAAAGTGAAGGAAAAGCTATATTGTTAATTTCTTATGAATTATCAGAAATTATGCAATTGGCTGACAGAATTATTGTTATAAATGCTGGCCATATTATTGGAGAAATACCTGGAAATAAAGCAGAAAGAAATCAAATCGGTAGAATGATGATGGGGGAAAAATAATGAACTTTAAATTAAAAAACTGAGTAAGACATATGAAAGTTAAAGCTCAATTAAAATCTCCAGAAATTAAAAAAACTGCTTCTTATTTCAAAACTAGTGTTATTTCAATATTAATTGGAACAGTATTGACAATGATCTTAATTTCTTTCCTTGGAGTTAATCCGATAGATTTCTTCCAAAGAACGTTTAATGTTGTATTTACAAGAGAAATTAACCTACAAAGAACATTCTCTTGATTTGCGGTTTATGCATTATTTGCTTTAGGACTTGCAATTGGATTTAAAGTAGGTTTATTCAATATGTCAGGTTCTGGACAAGCAATTCTTTCAATGGGTGTAACTGGATTGATGTTAGTTAATGTGTTTGGAAATGTTCAAGGACAAATAAACAGAGGGAACCCAGGGTTTATAATTGTTATTTTAATAGTTATGGTTCTGGTTTCAATGTTGCTTTCTTCAATTACTGGAATACTTAAAGTGTTCTTCAATATCCATGAAGTTGCAACTTCAATTCTATTGAACTGAACAGTATGATACATAATGAAATGAGCATTTGCTCTTAAAGGTTTCAACTCATCAACTCCTAGAATTCCTTTGGATTGAATTGCGGTTGGTGGAATTAGTTGGTTAATTCCAGTTATTCTTACAGTAATTGTATTTATTGTGGCTTGATTTGTTTTAACATTTACAACTTTAGGATATAAATTTAAACTTGTAGGTGTTCAAAAAGATGCTGCATCATACATTGGTGTAAACTACAAAAAATATATAATCAGTGCAACAGCAATACAAGGATTTTGTATTGGACTTGGTTCATTTGTATATTGGAGTGCAATTAGAGGAGGGTATGCATTAGGAAATGATGTAATACCAACAATTGGATTTGATGCAATTGCTATAAGTTTAATTGCATTTAACAATATATTTGGAATCTTACCAATATCATTCCTATGAGCTTTATTATCAGTTGGAATGCCAGTTGCTGTAACTGGTTATAGTGAACTGGGAAGAGAAATATCACCATTGATCTTTGGTTTCATTGTTTACTCTTCAACATTCTCTTCACTATTCCTAAGATTTGTACCAATTAAATGGTCAAAAATTTGAATCCATTTATTCTACAATAAACCTTTACAATTAAAGGTTAAAGAATTGAAGGGTGAAATTTCAGGAATTAGAAAAGAAATTAAAAACATTAAAGCAAATAATTTTGAAGGTTTCAAAGAACTTGAAGTGTTGTTTACTAAATATCAAGAAGATAAAGAAAATCAAGAACTAAAAAAACAATTCTTAGAATTAAAACAAGAAAATATTGTAGTTCTTAAAAGAAGAATTAGTGTGATAAAAGACGAAATCGTTTATCAACAAACTAAAGAATGTGAAAAATTCTACAACAGAGGGTTCTTATCAATTAAGAAAACTTATAACCAAAAAGCTTTAAGAAGAACTTGAGATTTATTAAATCCAGCTGTAGCTGAACTTAACGTGATTCAAGAAGAAAAAATTCAAATTGATGCTGATTTTAAAAAATATAAAAAAGCAAAATTTGATGCTCTTAAAGACTTTAAAAAAGAACAACATAGAAATTATGTTGAAAAATGTAGAAGACTAAAAAGCGATTATAAAATCGAAGTTTATACATTGGCTTTAGAACTAAAAGAAATCAAAAAAAATCAACAAGATGAAGCTGCTATGGAAAAAATAAGATTACAAATCTTAAGTTTAAAAGAAAACTTAGCAACAAATCTAGAACAAGCAAAAATTTCATATAATGATTCATTGGTTGTTAGCGAACAACAAATGAAAGAATTTGATAAAATTAATGCTGAAAATATGAAAATTAGAGAAGAAAAACTTGCAGCTCTTACAATTCAATTAGAAGAATGAAAAGAAAAAGATAAAAAAGTAAACGAAGTTTGATCAGAAATCGTTGCAAGGTTAAAAGAAAAAAACAAAGAGTTATTATTAGAAAAAAAAGAAAAATACAATGCTGCAAAAACTGAGTTCAAAGATTTCATGACAGAGCAAAAAACTACTTTGGTTGCAAAAGCCTCTGAAATGCAAGTTTCTCAAACTGAGAAGAAAGAACTTTCAATGCAGGTTAAAAAATATAAAACAGATTATAGAGTTATGGGGTATAACAAATTTATAGAATTAGGTGAAAAATATGGATGTAAGTAGTTTATTTCAATATACCGCTGAATTCTTTGTTATCATCTCTCTAGCAGCTTTAGCTGGAATGATAGCTGAAAGATCAGGGATTGTAAATATTGCCATTGAAGGATTTATGACTTTGGGTGCATTAGCATTTGCAATCATCGGTAACCTATCAAGAACCCCATCTAATAATGGTATGCAAGTGCTTATATTTGTCGCAATCTTCGGATTGGGTATGATATTTTCATTAATGCATTCATTTGTAGCTATAAGGTTAAAATGTGACCAAATTATTTCTGGTACTGCTATAAACTTATTTATGCAAGGATTTGCATTGTTTATAGTAACTTCAGGAGTAGTTGGTGGAGATAAAAACTTTATCGAAGCAAAATTCCTAAATATATCATTTGATAGCTCAAAAATATTTAGTGTATATCTTTTAATTACTATCATTATTACTGCAATATTAGGGTTCTATTTCACATTTACAAGAACAGGAAATAGACACATTGCAGCAGGAGAAAATCCAAATGCATTAGATGCAGTTGGTATTTCTGTTAACAAATATCGTTATTTAGCAACAGCATTTTCTGGAGGGGTAGCTGCAATTGCAGGAGCATTCTTTGTAATTGTTATTAAAGCTTCAACTTTCTATGGAAGTGTTGATGGATTTGGGTTTATAGGACTTGCATTGATGATTATTGGTCAATGAAGAGTTAAATTCATCCCGCTATTCTCACTATTCTTTGCATTTATCTTTGCATTCGTAAGAATTGCAGGAGCAAGTGCTGGAATGCCAGACTTTATTTCAAAACATAACGTTTTATTAAAAGCCTTACCATTTATACTTTCACTTGTTGCCATGGTTGCGATTTCTAAATGATCAAGACCACCAGCAGCTTCTGGAAAACATTTTGATAAGTCAAAACGTTAATAAACCTAACACCACTTTAAGTGGTGTTTTTATTTTATAAATAGGTTAAAATTAAATTAGAAAAGAGGGAAGGAAATGAAAAGAAAGGGAAAATTAACTTTCACAATTGCAGCTGCCATTAGTATTTTGCTAGGAATAACAGCATTAACTTATATGAGTGTAAGATTAACAGAAGTTTCAGATTTGATTGAAAAATCTGCCTTAGCAAGATTTGCAGTTGTAATTGGTATATTTTTTTCAGTAATTGGATTATGTGTTTCTGCTTTGATTACTTGATTTGGTTTTTCAAAAAAAGCAGGATTAAATAAAGTAGGTTCAATTATGGCAATTGTTTTTGGATCACTTGGATTATTTAGTTTTGTAATCACAAGAGCTGAAGTTTATGCATTAACAATGGGTCTAATTCAAGGATTCAATAGTATTGCTTTGCTTACTGGTGGAATTATCTATATTTCTTCAAAAGAATAAAAAAAACCACTATTTTTGCTAATATTCACACTTTTAATATACAATATTATTAGATATTTGGAGGATATTAAAGTATGAAAAAAACTGGTAGACTTATGTACGCAATTTCAAGTGCCGTTTCATTAGCATTTACCCTAATAGTTGTTATTTTATTAGTTACAGCAGTAGGTGCTGCTGGAAGTGGGTTAGAAGCTGAAGATAAAACTGCAGTTGCAGCCGCGACAACTGTTATTGTTGTATTGATAGCTTTATTGAGTATTCCTACTATTTTAGCAGTAGTATTTGGATTTAAATCAAACGAAAAACTACAATTTGCTGGAGCAATAATTGCAATTATTGTAGGTGGTTTATCATTATTTGCACCATTTTTCTTAGAATCAACAGGATTTGGTTCTCTTGTATTAGGTATATTAATGATCGTTGGTGGTGGTTTATACCTTGGGGGTAAAAACTAGTTGCTGTCTTTAAAAACTTAACCTTAAGGTTAAGTTTTTATTTTGTTCTGTTGAGGTTTTTTTTATCCCTGTTAAAGGGTATAATTAACTTAATTGGAGGAATTTTTATGAGAAATGCAGGAAGAATTGCATATGTAGCAGCTGGAATTATTCAGTTAGCATTTGTGGTAGTTACAGTAGTGATGCTGTTTACTTCTTCATGAGGGGATAGTTTAAATGGTTTTGCAGATAAAGCAAAATCTATTATTATGATTATATTATTTTCACTACCAACATTAATATCTGTGGTACTAGGACTTAAAAACAAAAAAGAACAATTCTTTTGAGGAGCATGAATTGCTATTGCTATTGGAGTACTTTCATTAGCTGGTGGGTGATTTGTTGCAGGACCTGTAGCATTTTATGTATCTGCAGCAATTGCAGTAACACAAATTTGTGGTGGAATTATCTATTTAGTTGCAAAAAAATAAGCAATATGTATAACCCTTTATTTATGGGGTTATTTTTTTGTCAAAAATAGAAAAAAAATTCCAAAGTTTGGAAAAACCACCATTTTTTGGTTAAATTCATTGTGGAATTTTTTTTAAATGATACAATTTAAATATACAAAGGAGATATAAAGTATGACACCACATATTGAGGCAAAAAAAGAAGATATTGCAAAAGTAGTACTTATGCCAGGAGACCCGCTAAGAGCTAAGAAAATTGCAGAAACATATTTAGAGGATGTTAAACTTGTAAATGAAGTAAGAAACATGTTTATGTATACTGGAACTTACAAAGGCAAAAAAATAACTATTGCTGGTAGTGGAATGGGATGTCCAAGTATTGGAATCTATTCTTACGAACTATTCAAATTCTATGATGTTGATAGCATTATTAGAATTGGAAGTGCAGGAAGTTATAAAGAAGGTATAAATGTTTACGACGTATATAACGTACAAGAATGTTTTGGTGAAAGTGATTTTGCAAAATTGGCAGCAAATATCGATAAAAGAGTAATTCCTGCAAGTAAAGAATTATTTGATTTAATCGAAGAAACTGCAAAAGAAAAAAACATAACAACACATAAAGGAATAGCTCATTCATCTGATGTTTTCTACAGACACGAAAGTCATGATTCATTAGCTTTTGCAGCAAAAAATAACTTAGATGTTGTTGAAATGGAATCATTTGCTTTATTTGCAAATGCCATTGCAACCAATAAACAAGCAGCTTGTTTATTGACAATTTCTGACAGCTTCATTACAAAAGAAGTTACAAGTGCAGAAGAAAGACAAAACAAGTTCATGACAATGGTAGAACTTGCTTTGGAAACAGGCTTAAAAGTAGCAGGATAATCTGTTATTTTTTTATGGAAGGAAAATGCTTTTATGACAATTTTAGCAATTGAATCTAGTTGTGATGAGTTTAGTGTGGCTATTATGGTTGACGGACAAATAAAAGCAAATATAATTTCTTCTCAAATAGAAGATCACACAATTTATGGTGGTGTAATTCCTGAACTTGCCTCAAGATTACACGTGAAAAACTTTGGTTGAGTATTAAGTGCTGCAATTCAAGAAAGTCAAATTACTTTTGAACAAATTGATTGCATAGCATATACTGCAAACCCAGGACTAATTGGTAGTTTAATCGTTGGGAAATTAGTCGCTGAAACTTTGGCTTTGTATTTAAATGTCCCTTTGATGCCCTTGAACCATATTCAAGGGCATATCTATGGAGCAAATATTGAAGAAAAATTTGAATACCCACTACTTGCGTTAGTGGTTAGTGGAGGACACACACAAATTCAATATTTAGAAAAACCCTTAGATTTTAAAATTATTGGTACCACACAAGATGATGCAATTGGGGAATGCTATGATAAAGTAGCTAGAAGTCTGGGATTGGGATATCCAGGCGGACCTAAAATTGACAAATTTGCACAAAACGGTGATGAAAATAAATATGCGTTACCTTTTCCAAAAAACGATTCAAGTTATGATTTTTCATACTCTGGATTAAAAACTGCTAGCTTAAATTTAATTAATAAATTAAAACAAAATGGAGAAGAAATAAATATATCAGATTTTTGTGCAAGTTTTCAAAAAACTGCTGTGGATACAGTTATATCTAAATTAGAAAGAGCTATAAAAGAGTTCAAACCAAAATCAATTACTGTGGCTGGAGGAGTTTCAGCCAATAATTTGATAAGAAAAAAGTTGAATGAACTTGGTTCAATGTATAATATAGACAGAATTGTTATACCAAATATCAAATACTGTACAGACAACGCTGCAATGATGGCAGAACTTTGCAACGAATACTTAAAGATCAAACAAAATGGCTAAAAAAGGGGAGAATAACATGAGATCATTTTTAAGTAAATTAACAACAATTGATGAAAAAGATTTAACAACAAAAGAGAAAAAGATAGTTGAGTATATTAAGGGACATTTAAAAGAAATTGTAGACACAAATATGAAAATCGAAAGAATGGCACAAGAAGCTGGAACAGGTTATAGTGCAATTTACGGACTTTTAAAGAAATTAAACATTAAAGGATTTAGAGATTTTGCAATTTCATTGGCAAACGATGCAGAAAATCAAGAAATCAATGTAGCAAAAGATGATGAAAATGTAGTTTCAGCATACATTAACTTGATTAAACAAAACTATGCATTAATTGAAAAAAGATCAATTTTTGAATCTTTAACTTTATTAAAACAAGCTAAAGGAAATAGAATTTTCTTTTGCTACTGAGAGAACTTACTTTCAGGACCTGCAAGTGAATTGTCAAACTTCTTTTACAAAGAAGGATTCAATGCTCACTTACTAGATAGTGACCAAGAAACATTAAAAGATAGAATTAACACATCTTCAGAAAATGATGTATTTGTATTTTTCACAAGATATGGGAATTCAAAACGCTTAGATAGTTTTATTGAAAACATTGGAGAATCAAACAGAAAAATAATTTATATTTCTGGTAAGGTTCCTTCAAGTGATGTATTAAAATACTTATCTTCAATTCATACTTTAATTGTAGATAACCCAGACCAAACAATGTACAAAGGACACATTTCATATTCAGTGCCTTTTAACTACTTTAATGATTTATTAATGTACCACTTCTTAAACATGGAGGAATAAAAATATAATGAGTAATGAGAATAATATTTATAAATTAAAACCTTTCTTTTCAGAAAGAATTTGAGGAGGAGACAAACTAAAAGAGTTTGGATTTAACATCCCTTCAAACAATATTGGAGAAGCTTGAGTAATTTCAGCCCACGATAACGGAATGGGTTACTTGAACTACAATGGAAAAGAAATTAGTTTAAAAGAATTTTATAAAAACAAGGATGTTTTCAAAGATGATAAAGATGAGTTTCCGTTATTAGTAAAAATAATAACTGCAAACGATTATTTATCAGTTCAAGTTCACCCAGATGATATTTATGCAAAACAAAAACATAATTCATTTGGAAAACCAGAAAGTTGATATGTATTAGATTGTCCAAAAGATGCAAAACTAATATATGGACACAAAGCAAAAACCGTTGAAGAGATAAAAAATGCAATTGATAATAAAGAAATTTTAGATATTTTAGAAGAAGTTGAAGTAAATAAGGGAGACTTCTTATATGTAGAACCTGGAAAAATTCATGCAATTACACCTGGAGTTACTGTTTATGAATTGCAAAGATCTAGTGATATAACTTATAGATTATTTGACTACAACAGAGTTGACGATAAAGGTCAAGAAAGAGAATTGCATATTGAAGATAGTTTGGCAAACATAAAGGTTCCAGACTCTGAACCTTCAATCATTAGAAATGCAAGTGGTTTAATTTTTGAATCAAAATACTTCTCATTATTCTTGCACACAGTTGAAACACCATTTAATTTAAATATTGAAGTTCCTTGAATGCAGTTAACTGTAATTGAAGGACAAGGAAAAATTAATGGAGTAGATTTCGTTTCTGGTGAGTCTGCAATTTACATTAATGAAAGTATGCCAGAAATTTCTGGAGACATTAAAGTGATTATTTCTTGAATAAAATAAAACAACCTTATATAAATCTTTAGATTTATCAGGTTGTTTTTTTTAATCATAAATATTACATTTTTAGTGTTTAAAGTCATTACTTTTATTTATAATAATAAGTAAGTTTAAATAGAAGGGTAAAAGTTATGAGAAAACACCACAAAAAACCCAAACGTACATTGATAAATACGGTTAAAAAGAATTTCAGAAGACTTTATTCAAATCTTGAAAAGCCTTTCAGACCAAGAAATATGAGAAAGAAAAATGTTGAAAAATCACTTAAATCTTACTTAACTACAAATAATATTTGTAAAAAATATTATAAAAGACCACAATTAATGATTAATGATATGGAAAATTTAGAAAGAGTTACATTTCACACAACTGATGGCATAGAACTTGTAGCAAATCTATATACTCCAAATAAAGAAAGTAATAAATGGGTAATTGCTTGTCACTGATTTGCAGGACATAAAAATTGAGCAATTCACCATGCAAAAATATTTACAGAAATGGGATACAATGTAATGGCTTTTGACTTTAGAGGTCATGGAGAATCACAAGAAGATTCTACAACTATGGGAGCAAAAGAACATTTAGATTTAATGGGTGCATTAGATTGATTAAAGAAAAATAGAACTATTGATGAACTTGCTTTAATGGGGACAAGTATGGGAGCGTTCACAGTAAATTACTGTTCTTTAAAATATGCAAAAATATTTAAAGAAGCAAATCTGAAATTTGTAGTTTCAGATTGTACATATGGTAGTTTATTTAGATTACTAATACATGTTAGAGATATTTACTTACGTTTCATACCAAGAAAAAGAGCTAAAAAAATGGTTAATAAAATTATTGCCAAACACAAGAAAGCAGAGCTTGATGTAGATTTTGGAGATGCAAGTATTTTTAGACTGTTAGAAACAGGATATAAACCTGAGTTTCCAACTTTATTCTTACACAGTAAAGATGACAAAGTAACACCTCCATCAGATAGTTATGAATTAATGTTAAAAAGAAAAGCTTATGTTGAAGATGATTATTTAATTTATAACTACTCAACTCACGCTTTAACTATTAAATTCCACTTTAAAACATTTAATTATAAAGTGGGACAATTTATTGCAAAACAAGATGGAACACAAGAGATGTTTGAAAATGTTGTTAGCGAATGAAAATTACTAGAATATGATAAATTAGATGATTTATCAATAAAATTACAATAAAAAAAAGAGGAGCCAATAAAATGGAATTAAAAGAATTATATTCATCATATGAAAAATATGATGGAAAAGAAATTACTATCATAGCAAGAGTTAGAAGTCACAGACAAGGAAAAGCTGTAAACTTTTTAGTTCTAAATGATGGAACAACAATAAACGACATACAAGTTGTTTATAAAAGTGAAATAGAAAAATATGAAGAAGTTTCAAGTGCTAGAGTAAGTAGTATTGTTGAAGTAAGTGGGAAAGTTGTTTTAACTCCTGGAAAACCTCAACCATTTGAAATTAGTGCTTCAAAAATAGAATTATTAGATCAAGCAATTGAAAACTATCCTTTACAAAAAAAAGAACACTCACCAGAGTTTTTAAGAGAAATAGCTCACTTAAGAGCAAGAACAAAAACATTTCAATCAATTTTTAGAATTAGAAGTGCTGCTGCATTTGCAATTCACGAGTTCTTTAACCAAAACAACTTTATCTATGTTCATACACCAATTTTGACAGAAAACGATGCAGAAGGGGCTGGAGAAACTTTTGTAGTTACAACAAGAACTGATGCCAACTATGAAGAAGACTTCTTTGGTAAAAAAGCAGCACTTACAGTTTCTGGACAATTAAATGCAGAATCATTTGCACAAGCATTTAAAAAAGTATATACATTTGGTCCTACTTTTAGAGCTGAAAACTCATATACTTCAAGACATGCTGCAGAATTTTGAATGATTGAACCAGAAGTTGCTTTTGCAGATTTAAAAGATAACATTGAACTAATTGAAAAAATGGTAAAACACATTGTTAACTATTTATTTAAAAACAACATGGATGAATTAAACTTCTGTGCTCAAAACCTAGAAGAAGGTCTAATTGAAAAACTAAAAACAATTATAGAAAACGATTTTGCAATAACTCCTTATGAAGAAGCTATTGAAATACTTAAAAAAGCAGTTGCTGATGGAGTAGATTTTGAAGAAAAAAACATTGAATTTGGTTTAGATTTAGGAACAGAACATGAAAGATACTTGTGTGAAGTTGTAAACAAAAAACCTACTTTTGTTACTAACTATCCAAAAGAAATCAAAGCTTTCTATATGAAGCAAAATGAAGATGGAAAAACTGTGGCAGCTGTTGACCTACTAGTTCCTGGAATTGGAGAGTTGGTTGGTGGAAGCCAAAGAGAAGATGATTATGAAAAATTAATCACAAGATGTAAAGAAATGAACATTGATCCAGAAGAATTATGATGATACAACGATTTAAGACAATATGGATACTATAAATCAGCTGGATTTGGTTTAGGTTTTGAAAGATTAATTATGTATGTAACAGGAGCTGCAAACATAAGAGACGTATTACCTTTCCCAAGAACACCAAAAAACTTATTATTCTAAAAACACGAAAGTGTTTTTTTATTTTTGTGTATTAAATTTATTTAAAGCAAAGAAAAAGCTATATAATAAGCAATTATGGCTTGGGTTTTTTAAATTGATTTATTTGCCTTAAACAAGAATTATAGTGTAAAATAAATATGATGCAAAAAATAGGAGGATACAAAATGTTACTATCATTTGTTGTTGTCTCTCAAGACACAAACAGTTCTTTTGAAAAAACAATAGACAGTATATATGCTCAAACAGATAATGACTATGAAGTTATCATAGTTTCTGATAAGAGTATGGCTGATAATGCAAAAGAAGTGTATGGAAGAGACAAATTCTGAAATAACAACAACGTAAAATTAGTGCTAAATAATTCCATCCAAGGTTTATCTGTTTCTTGAAATACAGCTATTGATTTAGCTGAAGGGAAATACATTAAATTTGTAAACCAAGGAGATTCAATAAAACCAAATTATGTTGAAGAAATGAAAAAAACTGTAGAAAAATTCAAATCTGATGAAATTGATATTATTGAATATGATGTTCAACTTGTTGGGTTAACAAACACAACCATAGAGACTTATTTAGAAAAAGATAATGTATATGAATTGGCAAATTGTTACGATCCATATGCTTATACAAATTCAATCTTATTTAATAAAGTATTTAGAACAAAATTATTACAAGATTTTGGATTTAAATTTAGAAGATTTGTAAGATTTGACATGTTATTTATCTATAAAGTATTGGGACAAACAGATAAATTCTTATATAGAAGTGGTGAACCTCTTGAAGAGGTAATGGTAGCACCAGTTCAATATTCAGCTTTTGACCTTGTAAATCAATGAACTCACATTCTGAACTATTACAGAAGAATTGCTAAATTTAAAGATCTAAAAGATTACTTGAATTATGCATATTACAAAACAATGGTTCATATTTGATTATGAATGATCAAACACTACGATAACAAATTGCTATTGAAAAAAGCTTCAAGTTTCGTTGAAAGAAAGTTTGCTGAAAAACAAGAAGATTTTGTTGCAGAAAACAAAGTTTTCAAACAACAAAAAGATGCTAGATTTACAGAAATTTGTACAAACTTTAGTAAGTATATAAAAGATATGTACAAATTAGCTAAATAAGAGGAGTCTTAAAGTGTCAAAATTAAACACACAAGAAAATTTTGATAATATATCAAACTCTTTGCAAGAGTGGAATAAGCCACACTTGGGAAGAGTTTTTTTTGCTAGACTTTTTGATACCATATTAGCATCAATTCCAATGATAATTCTAATAGCTTTATATAGAGCTAGTAATTGACAAAGTGCTTTGATAATTACAAGTGTAAATTTAACTACCTTATTTCTATGCTTTGTATTATTACCATATTTTTTAAAGGGAAATACTTTGGGTAAATTAATGTTAAATTTAAGACTGGTTAAAAAAGATGATAGTAAAGTTACTTTTTGAAATATTTTAGCAAGAGAAATATACTATGTTTTCATTCCTGTTTTCATTCAATTAATTTCACAAATATTAATTATTGTAATATTTGTGAAATTAAATTCAGACAATAGTGATGAGTTAAAAGGAAAAGAACCTTTAACTCTATTACAAAATTTAAGTTATTTATTATATACATGTTGATATTTATATATTTGTTTAACAATAGCACTTCAAAAAGAAAATCAATCATCAATTGATCACAAAATGAAATTGTGAGTAAGACATGTGGTTAAAATAGATGCAAATCTTGTTAAAGTTAAAGAAGAAAAACCACATGTCCACTTAAAAGAAAATAGACCTGGTTTGATAGATATCGAACAAATTGATGAATTATTTGAAGATGAATAATCTTTAAAAATATTTTTTTAAAGCAATAATATTGTTATTATTAATAAGTTATATAAGGAGAAAAAGTTTTGAGCGATTTATTACATGGATTAAATGATAGACAAGTTGATAGTGTAATTACAACTGATGTACCGTTAAGAATTATAGCTGGTGCTGGTAGTGGTAAAACAAAAGTAATTACAACTAAAATTGCCTATTTAATTGAAAAAGAAGGATACAATCCTAATAAAGTTTTAGCAGTTACTTTTACAAATAAAGCTGCAAATGAAATGAAAGATAGAATTCAAAAGAATTCTAATGGTGCTTATAGAACTCCTTTCATTATGACTTTTCACTCATTTTGTGTAAGAGTGTTAAGAGAAGATTTTGCACACGCAAATCTAAGACAAGATTTTACAATCATTGATACAACAGACCAAACAAAAATTGTAAGAAAAATTCTTAAAAATCTTAATATGGATGATACTAAAAATAAACCAGAGAAAAAAATCATTTCAAAAATTAGTGGTTGAAAATCAAAATTTATGACTTGACAAGAAGCTGAACAAGAATCTTATTCTCCAGTTGATAAAAAATTTGCAAAAGTTTATAGAGATTATATTGCATACCTTGAAGAAAGAGGTTTTGTTGACTTTGATGATTTAATTTTGAAAGTTCACCAATTATTTAAAAATGTAATTGAAGTTAGAAATAAATGAATTTCTAGATTCGATTATATTATGGTAGATGAGTTTCAAGATACAAATGATACTCAATTCGATTTAATTAAATGACTTACAAATAACAGGGGTTGTTTGACAGTTGTTGGAGATCCTGACCAAACTATTTATTCTTGGAGAGGAGCTAAAGTAAATATTATTTTAAACTTTGAAAAAGAATTTAAAAATGCAAGAACGGTAATGTTAACTCAAAACTATCGTTCTACAAAACCTATTTTAGATTTAGCAAATAACTTTATTGATAATAATAAAAATAGAGAAAAGAAAGACATCTTTACTGAAAAACTTGAAGGTGAAAAAGTTTCTCTAAAAGAGGCAAACTCAAGAAATTTTGAAGCTAAATATGTAGCTTTAAAAATTAAAGAATTAGTCGAAAAACAAAATTACAACTATAGTGACATTTTTGTTTTGTATAGAACAAATGCTTGGTCATTAGAGTTTGAAAAAGAGTTTGCAAACTCTAAAATTCCTTTTCAAATGATTGGAGGATTACAATTTAGAGACCGTAAGGTTATTAAAGATGTAACTTCGCTTTTAAGAGCTGTTGCAATTAAAGATGATTTAGCTTTTGAGAGAATTTTTGGTTTCATTCCAAAAGTTGGAGCTGTAACTGAACAAAGGTTATTTGAACTTGCTCATAACATGGGTGTAAACATGTTTGACTTATTAGTAAATTGTGAAAATGAAGTTATGAGTGTTTCTAAAAACTTAACTTCACTTTCAAATGCTTTAAGACAAGCAAATGAAATGTTTTTAAAAAATGAAAAACTTGTAGATATTTGTAGATTACTTGTAAATAAAGTTGGTTATGAAGATAGAATCAACATTAAAGAAAAAGAAGGTATTGAAACAAAACAAAACCTTCAAGCGTATTACGACCAAATGAGTCAATATGATATAGCATATGATCAAGAAGAAAATGATACAAATAGACTTGTAAAATTCCTACAAGACGAAAGTTTAATTGTAAGTGAAACAAATAGTGAAGTACCAAACAAGGTTACTTTATTGACAATTCACTCAGCAAAAGGACTGGAAAATAAAGTTGTCTTTGTTGTTGGGTTATGTCAAGATGTGTTCCCTTCAAAAATGAGCTTTATGTCTACAGATTCTCTGGAAGAAGAAAGAAGAGCATTTTATGTAGCTGTTACAAGAGCTGAAGAGATGTTATTTATAAGTTATGTATCTGGGGAATATTCATTTATGTCTAATGGTAATTTAGGACCAAGTAAATTCATTTCTGAATTAGACCCAAATCTTTATGAATTAGAAAAAAACATATTCTTTCACTCACCAACAGAGATGTCTAGTCAAAAATATTCATCAGGAGTTATGGACATAAAACCTGAAAAACTAGATTCAGGTGTTTTGACAGGTGATATAGTAGAACATATGATGTTTGGAGAAGGTGTTGTAACTAAAATACTGGACAAATATATTTCAGTGGCATTTAAAAACCCTGCATTTGGTACTAAATCCATACCAATTAACTCAGGTGCTTGAAAGAAAAAATAGTAATTTAACAATTACTATTTTTTTTGTTTAGATATGCAAAACTTTTACATGAAATTCAAATAAGATAACAATTTCAATCTAAAAGTCAAACATAAATTGAAAATAGGAGTAAAACTTTTTTACTAAATTAAAGGTTTTATTTATTGCTCCCAGGCGTATTTTAAATTAAAATAACTATATATCAAAAAAAATTAATATTAAGAGTTTTTGATATGCTTTTAGAGAAAGATAAAAGGGGATAAAATATGAAAAAATTATTAACTGTATTTTCGTCAATATCTGTATTGAGTTTAACAAGTTATTCAGTTTCTTGCTTTGGAGATATAAATACTGGTAAGGCTCCAAATATAGAACTTTCTGAAAAAATCAAAATTTCAGAACTAGGAGAATTCCAAGGTAAAGATGATCTTCCATCGCTAGAAGAATTAATTCATCAAATTAACATAGTAAATAAAGAAACTGAATATTTTGAAGAACTACCAAACTTTGGTTTCAGCAATGAATATACTTATGAAGTAAGAGCAAATGAATATATTAAATTTTCTGAAACACCCAGTGAAACAAAAGCTAGTCTTGAGATTTTAGAAAAACCAAAAAGTGTGCTTTTAAAAGGTAAATTAGAAGTTACTTATAAATATTCAAAAAAAACTGTAGATTAACATTTTAAAAGCAACATCGGGTTGCTTTTAAAATGTTAAAAAAGTATTTAAATGACTAAATATTAAAAAATTTTACTTAAAAACGCTATTTTTAGCAATTTATAAAATAAATTTGAATAAGCATTTCATAAATTAATATATATAATATAAGTGATAGGAGGAATTCAAGATGACTTCATTTACAGCAAAAGTAACTGATCCAGTTGGTTTACACGCTAGACCTGCATCAGTTCTTACAAAAGAGGCTTCAAAATTTACTTCAGAAATTAAAATTATTTGTGGAGAAAAAGAAGGAAACTTAAAGTCAATTATGAACGTAATGGCATTGGCAGTTAAGTCTGGAGCAGAAGTTACAATTGAAGCAAACGGTGATGACGAAAAAGAAGCTGTTGCAGCAATTGAACAAGCAATGAAAGACAACTCAATTATCTAATTGGCATATTTTTTAAGAACGACTAGGTCGTTTTTTTTAGTTTTATTTATATCTGTTTTTATTAATAGATTATTAATTAAAAAGTTTAATTAATTTTTTGACTAAAAAAGTTGAATTTCTTAGTAGTTTGCAGCTTAAAGGATTCTGTTAAATCCTTGTAAATAGATTGATTTTTTCTTTTAAAGGAATAATATGATTTTGAAAGTGAAAGGATGAAAAAATGAAAAAATTATTAAGTACATGAAGAGTCTTGACCTGAATTTCAAGTAGTTTTAGGATGTTTACAAATAGAATTATAAGTAAAAATAAGTTATGAAGTGAAAAAAATATTTTTATTAAGGACCCAGTAAATAATAACCAGAAAATTAAAGATAAAGCGTTTTTGAAAGTTGCATCACTTACATACGCTAAAATGGAAACTTTTTAATCGTTATGAAAGATACATATATGAGAAAAAATGAGATTAAAATAAAAGAAAATCTCTTAATATCATTAGTAATGGATAGTTTTTTGGTGGGTTGAATTTTATTTGAGTATTTCTTTGATAGAGATGCTAATATTTATATTACTTTTTCAAGCAATATAATGGGACTTGTTATTTTTGCATGATCTGCAAGAAACAAACTTGCTTTACAACCGATATTTTCATATGTCAAAAAAGTTAGATCAAGCATGACATCGTTGGTCTTATTGCTAATATTTTTTTGAATTCCTATTTTTTCAGTAGGTTTTATATCGGTTTTATATTTAATCGAAAAAAAAGAAATGAAAAAATTAGGAATAGATTTGGATAAAATTAAGTTCTTTTGTAAAGTAGAATATACAACAGAAGATATTAGTGAAATAGAAGTATAGGAAAAACAAAACTCTAAAAGTTTTGTTTTTTTATCAGTAACCATTGAGGTTAAGTCCATATTAATTTTTGCTTTTTATCTCTAAAATTGGTAAAATCTTCTAGGAAAGGGAATAAATAAAATGATAGAGATTAAAAAAATATCAAGGAAACTTGGTAACTTTGGACTTAAAGATGTTAGTTTCGAAATAAAAAAAGGTGCTGTTGTTGCTTTCGTTGGTGATAATGGTGCTGGAAAAACTACAACCATCAAAGCTTTATTTGGCGAATTAAAACTTGACAGTGGTGAAGTTTTAATTGATGGTGACAATTTATTTGCACACAACAATTTACAAAGAGTTGCTTTTTTTCCTGACTCAAACAATGTTCCAATGAACATAAAAGTACACGATTATTTGCTTTACATTTGCGCAGCTGGGGGAATAAACACTGACGATGCAAATAAAATAATTGACAATGTTTATAAACTGTTGGAACTAAGACCTTACAAAAACAAGAAAATTAAAGAACTTTCATCAGGATGAAAGAAAAAAGCTATTATGGCAAGTGTTTTGGTTAGAACACCAGAATACATTATTTTTGATGAACCAACAGCTAACGTAGATGTTGATTCAAAATTACATTTTATGAGTATTTTACATTTACTTGTAAAACAAGGAATAACAATACTTATAACAAGTCACATTATTGAGGAGTTACAAGAAATTGCAAACTATCTTGTCCTAATTAAAAAAGGAGAAATAGTTTACGCTCAAGATTTTGATAACAAAACAGAAAAAATAATGGACGTTTACAGACAACACATGAAAAATCCAATTAAAGACTTAAGTTTATTGCAAAAATTATATAGAGAAAAGAGAATGCAATAATGCAAGCTGAAAAAATTAAAAAAGTTAAAAGTAATACTGGAGAGCGTAATTTTAGAATTATATTTAATATAAATTTAAAATTATCATTAAAAAATCCAGGAATTATAATTGGAATTATTTTGCATGTGATAACTTGTGCATTGACCCTAGCAGTAGAAACTTTCTTAGGACTAGGTCAATCTGATTCACTTTATGTATATAGAATGTTTTTCTATGTATTTGGATCTGCAACAACTATATTTTTAGTTATGGTTGGATCAATATATTTATTTAAAAGACAAGTGAATGATGGAATTCACTCAATCGAATTAAGAGCTGGTTTTAGAGCTTCAAAATCTTTTTCAATAAGATTGTTAGTATTACTTACTATATCTCTTATTGCTAATGCATTTGTGCTTATGGTTGTATTCTTTTTACACCTAGTATCACCAGTTACAACAGAACTTATGGTAGCCTTTGGTTATTCACAAGTATGTTATTTAATATTTTTATCAATAGTATCAATATTAATAATTACATTTTTATTTACAGGAAGTAAAACAGTTGTTGCAACTTTATTAACAACTGTGTTTATGTTCGTTGTTGCCTTATCACCGTTATTTGCTTCAATTAAGTACATGATAGCAGATGGCGATGCAAAAACAACAAACTATGGTTTAAAAGTAAAAGCACTTAAAGATTACACTGATTTAGTAGCGGGTAATTCAAGTGAAGATATTAAAGATTTATATACTGATAAATTAGTTGATGGAAAATCACAAATTATTACAAGTTTCCAAAAAAACTTAGATTACTATAAAGACGATAATATCATGAGAGATAAACTAGGATTGCCTTATATAAATTATGAAGGCGATTCAAACAAAATATCTAGAGGTTATGAAGGGATTCTTTCAGAAGCGATTATGGGACGTTTAGTTGCAAAAACATTTAAAATGGGTCAATGAAATTATGACTATTCAAATATTCAACTAACACCTAAAAATGATGAAGAAAAAGTTAACCCAACGTATACAGTACCAAATTTATTAGAAGGAACACAATTAAAAGTAGTTCTAGAAAAAATTTATGATGCTGCCTATGATGTTTATGCAGATACTAACGGAACTTCAAATAGAGGAACTGTTTCAAAAATGTTTGCATATCAATCACCTGGATACTTTACAAGTTATCCAAATCAATTTAGTAGAATGAACATAAGTAATGTAATTAACAGTATTTCAAGAGAAATACCAGAGTACAGAACTTACTTAAATTCAATCCTTACAATCTACAATCGTTATGAACAAATTTGAAATACAACTACTGGTGAAACAATATTTGCAGAACCTTTAAAAATTGAATGAATTACAAGTACAAAATACGATGCAGAAGATTTTTACACTCCTGATTTAACTTTAGATTCAGGATATGGCGATTCAAGTTCAATCACAGTAAAACAATTAATGGATAGAATAAATCAAGTTGGTATGGAAGAACCTGATTTTAAATATACAAGTAACAAAGAAATTGAAGATAAAAACTATGAGATTGCAGAACTATATTACAATGTACCAGAACTTACTATAATTAATAATTTAATTATTAATTTATGATTAGAATCATTTAGCTTAACATTTGCACCAACAAGTTCAAATTCAGAAGTTTTAAGTGATATTTATGGTTACTTTAATGCAACAAATAGAAGTAAAGCTTTAACAACTGATATCTTTAGACACTTTGGTGCAATGTCATCAGGAGTGTTGTCAGATCCATTTACAAATGATATTTACAATGGAGTTGGAACAGCAATTATTTACCAAGGAAGATTAGTATATGTAAAAAATATATTTAATTTTGAACAAGATTTCTTAACAAAACAAGATGTCACAAAGGAACAAAAATTATTTTTAGAAGGTAGAAAACTAAAATATTCAAATAGTTTTATTATTCCTTTAGCGTTCTTTGTGTACCTATTAATATCATCTCCACTTGCTTATCTTGCATATCTAATTTATGAGAGAAAGTCTAAAATTTAGAAGGGAATAGTTAAAATGATAGAGATTAAAAAAATAACAAGAGACTTAAGAGGTTTCTTTCTAAATCAAGTAAGTTTTACAATTAAAAAAGGTTCTGTTGTTGCTTTCGTTGGTGATAACGGTGCTGGTAAAACTACAACTATTAAGGCTTTGTTTGGAGAATTAAAATTAGATAGCGGAGAAATATTAATTAACGGAGAAAATATTTTAGAAAACAACAATTTACAAAAAATAGCATTCTTTCCAGATTCAAATAACGTGCCAATGTCTATGACATTAAAAGAATATGTGTCATACATTTGTGCGGTAAACGGAATGAATAAGAAAGATGCAGATACAAGGGCTAAAGATGTTTATGCAATGTTAGACCTTGAAAAATATGTTAACAAAAAAATTGGTAGTTTATCTGCTGGTTGAAAGAAAAGAGCTATTATGGCAAGTGTTCTTGTAAGATCACCTGAGTTTATAGTTTTTGATGAACCAACAGCCAATGTAGACGTTGAAGCAAAACTTTCATTTATGAACATCTTGCATGAACTTTCAAATATTGGAGTAACAATTTTAATAACAAGTCATATTTTAGAAGAGTTACAAGAAATTGCTAACTACTTAGTATTAATTAAAAATGGTGAAATCGTTTTTGAAAACGATTTCAATAATCAAACTGAAAGTATAGCAAATATTTACAAACAAGTGATGAGCGAAAAAACTGACAATATGGAACTTATGAGAGAAATCTACAGACCAATTGAGGAGGTTAAATAATGGAACTAAATTCTATGAATAACCCAATCGTAAGTCCCGAAAAAATGAAAAAGAAAAGAAGTATTAAAGATATCAAATTGACATTACCAAAATTTAATGGTGTATGATTACTTCTTTGAATTAACATTAAAAAAAGTTTCTCATCAAAAGCAATTATAGGAACAGGAATTGTTTATATAATTATTGCTTTAGTATTTATTATAGTGCCAGCAAAATTAGATATCGCTGGTGAAGATTTTTCAAGATTGATGTTGCTTGTAGGTTACATTTTGGCAGTATTCTTCTTTGTGGTATTTTTAACAGTTGTAGTTATGAACTTGATAAAAACGCCAATGATTGAAGGTATAACCAAAATTGAAACTAGAGCAGGAGTACCGCTTTGAAAAACATTCTTAATTAGATATACAACATTCTTGATAGTTTCATGATTTTATGTATTAATTAATTTTATTTTAGCAATGGTATTTACAACTGGATTTGAAACAGCTGTCTTTTCAAGAGCTATGTTCTTATATGGACCTGTAATTTTCTTCTTTATCTTACCGATATTTTGATTCCCAGTTGCAGGATTAATAGCATTAATTTGCTCTCTTGCAATGGGAACATTCTTAGGAATCTTTTGTGGAGCAATTATGGCAATTACTCCAATGATTAATGGTTTAGTAACTTTAATTTCACAACAAGATTACAGAATATCAGAACAGTTAACAAATAGTAATAAACTCAAGTTTGGAGCTATGTATTTACAAGATTTCTACAATACAGTAAGCAAAGAGGAAGCATCTGGCAAAATATTTGACGATAAAATATCAGATATTGCATATGCTATTGAAGAAAACTTTTTTGATTCTTTTGAATTATCAAATTTAGATTTCAATTCTTCTTCAAAAAATAACGATTGAGAAAAACCAGATCAAAGCAGTAATGCTATGGCAACTCTAAAAAGAGCAATTTACTTAGGTCAATTTAACATTGATTCAAGAACAGACTTTAATACTAATTTAATTGAAGGAACTGTACAAAGAACTCCTTTAGAGGGGCTTGCAATAAACAAATTATTAACAGATATGTACAATAAAGTGGATGAACTTATGGAAACAAATGATCGTCCAACAATGCATAGACCTGATTATATATCTGGTCCATTTGTTGAAGGTGCTATTTCAACTGGAGCTATGAAATCTTATAAAGTTAGCGACATGACAAATTGATTTGCAAAAAAATTACCTGAATACAAAACATTGTTTAACTTTATTGGTAAAAGTTATGACAAATACCATGAATTATTCTTTGCAAATGATATTTATGGTTATTCAAATAGAGGAATGTTTGAAAAATTTGATGTTTCAAATTATGGTAATACAGTTGCCCAACCTTCAAATGCTACAGTTGACAACACTAGACAATTTGAAATTTACTTTAGATATCCTGAATATATGGTATTAAATAGTGTGATTCTACAAAGTTGATTAAATTCATACAGCATTAACTATATTGATGAAAGTATTTTTTCAGATGGTTGAGGGAGTTCTTCTTCACTTTCAAGTAAAGCTATGTACGAAAAAATGGAAGAATTACAATCACATTCAACTAACAAAAAAATGGCAAATATCTTTATGCATTTCTATATGATGTATACAGGATCTGCATTAAGTACTAATGTAGGAGATGCTTTTGTTGATGATGGAGGGGTTGGTCTTGAAACTAGAGGGTCAACTTCAAAACTTAGAAACATTCAAGCTCTTGCTAAGTATTCTAACAAAGCAATTACATCAGCTGCTGGTGTAAATGGTTTAATTGATGTAGAAACTGGGCCTATGTTTAAAGAAAATAGTGTAAGTACAACTTTTGGATTCAATATTCAACTAGCAATATTTATGTATATACTAGTTGCAGCTGGATTCACTTACCTAATTTACTTACTATATAGCAAAAACGCAAGAATTTAATAAAACACTAAAACTCAACTTGGTTGAGTTTTTTTGTTTTAAAGGGTAGAAAAAAAGTTTGTAAAACTAAATAATGAGAAACACCAAGTATTAATGCTAATTTTGTGTATAATAATTGTGATTAAGACTTAGGAGGAATGTGTTAACATGTCAATTAAAATTAATGGTACTGGTGCAAGTAACGGAATTGCAGTGGCAAAAGTTTATATTTTAGATGAACAACCAATCGTAATTCCAGATAACAAAGCCAGTGATATTGAAGCAGAACTTGCAAATGTAAATGCTTCAATTGAAAAAGCAAAGACTGACTTAGAAAATCTACAAGTTATTGCAAGAGAAAAATTAGGGGAAGAAAAAGCAGCTATTTTTGAAGCTCATGCTTCAATTCTTCAAGACCCAGCAATGGCAGAAGAATTTACAGCTCTAATTAAAGATAATAACTATAATGGAGCAAAAGCAATTAGTGAAGTTGCAAACAAATACATTGAAATGTTTGGTGCAATGGATGATGATTACTTCAAAGAAAGAGCAGCTGATGTAAAAGATGTTACAGAAAGACTTATTAGATACGTATTAAAATTACCTGTAGCAGATCTTGCAACAATTAGTGAAGAGGTAATTATAGTAGCAGAAGATTTAACACCTTCTCAAACAGCACAATTAAATCCAAAATTTGCAAAAGGTTTTGCATGTAATGTTGGGGGAAGAACAAGTCATGCTGCAATTATGGCAAGAAGTTTAGAAATCCCTGCAGTTTTAGGATTAAAAACAATTCTTTCATCAGTAAAAGAAAATGATGTTTTAGCAATTGATGGAGCAACTGGAGAAGTTGAAATTAATCCTGAAAATAAAGATGTTTGAAACAAAAAAGCTGAAGAATTTAAAGCTGAAAAAGCTTTATTAGAAGAATTTAGAAATAAATCAACTGTAACAAAAGACGGATATGACAAATTTATCTTAGAAGGTAATATTGGAAGTCCAAAAGATGTCGCTGGAGTTTTAGAAAATGGTGGAGAAGGAGTTGGTCTATTTAGATCAGAATTCCTTTACATGGATAATGACCACTTCCCAACAGAAGAAGAACAATTCGCAGCATACAAACAAGTAGTTCAAGACATGGGTGGAAAACTTACAGTTATTAGAACTTTAGATATTGGTGGAGACAAAAAATTATCATATTTTGCTTTCCCAGAAGAAATGAACCCATTCTTAGGATATAGAGCTATTCGTTTTACAATGGATAGAAAAGATATCTTTAAAGATCAAATTAGAGCTTTACTAAGAGCAAGTGCTTTTGGACCAGTAGGAATTATGTTCCCAATGATAGCAACTGTTGATGAATTTAAAGCTGCAAAACAATTTACTTTAGATTGTAAAGCAGAACTTGAAAAAGAAGGAGTTGCTGTTGGAGCTGATTTGGAAATCGGTATGATGGTAGAAATTCCTGCAGCAGCAGTTAATGCTGAAAACTTTGCAAAACACGCTGACTTCTTTAGTGTTGGAACAAATGACTTGATTCAATACACAATGGCAGCTGACAGAATGAGTGAAAATGTAAGTTACTTATACCAACCATACAATCCTTCAATTTTAAGATTATTAAAAATGACAATTGATGGTGCACATAAACACGGTAAATGAGCTGGAATGTGTGGAGAAATGGCTGGAGAACCAGATGCAATTCCATTATTAATGGGATTGGGGTTAGATGCTTACTCAATGTCTGCAACAAGTATTTTAAAAGCTAGAAGTATTATGGCAAAATTAACTCTTGCAGAAACTCAAGAATTAGCAAACAAAGCACTTGAGTGTGAAACAACAGAACAAGTTTTAGAATTAGTACATAATTTAATGAGTACAAAATAAACAAAAAATCTCACAAGAGATTTTTTGTTTATTATTATAAAATAGCAATATTTATGTAGGTATTTAGAACATTTTCTAAAAAAAACAAAGAAATAGGTTAAAATTACTATGTATAGGAGGATTATCGAATGGGATTATTCACAAAAAATAAAAATTTAGAAATCTATGCACCAGTTGATGGTGAAATAATCGATTTGACAAGTGTTAAAGACGAAGTCTTTGCAGAAGGGATGTTAGGAGAAGGTTTAGCGTTTGAACCTGCTAATGGAGAATTTGTAGCTCCAATCAGTGGAAAACTTGTAACTGTTTTCCCTTCAGGACATGCTTTTGGAATCAGAAGTAAATGTGGAGTTGAAATTTTACTACACATTGGTTTAGATACAGTTACTCTTGATGGAGAAGGATTTGATGTTAAAGTAAAACAAAACGAATCTGTAAATCAAGGAGACACACTTGTAGTAGTTGATTTAGAAGAGGTATCTAAAAAAGTTCCTGCAATGCAAACACCTTTAATTTTTACAACAGACTCAATGAGTGGTAGAAAAATCGAAATTTTAAAAACAGGTAAAGTTTCTAAAGGGGATTTAGTAGCAAAAGTTAGCTAGATTTTAAAAAATGTTTATTATTAAACATTTTTTTATTTTTTATTCAAGTAAAATTAAATAAGGTGATTATATGGAAAAAGAAAAGAAATGGTTCAAAGATTTTGATGGAACCCCAACAAAAGGATGAACAAAATTAGATAAATACTATCATACAAAATATGATTTTAATTACACCTCTGTTGAATGAAAAACTGATGGAATGATTTATTTATCAGCCTGTTTAATAGCACCTTTATTTATATCTATTCTTGCAAAATTGTTTTTTGGTTTATCTGGTAGTCAAGGAGCTCAGTTAACAGTTCAATTGCTACAAATAGTTTGTGCTTTAATTGGTATGGTAGTTTTATGACAAAGAGATCCAAAAGGATTTTGAAGAAGTGGAAGAGCTTGATTTTTTGTATATTCAGCATTACCTTTAGCCCTTTCAATTGTGGCAGGAATTATTTTAGCAGCTATACCAGGTTTAGAAAATGGATATGGACAAGATTTTACAATGATGGTTATTTCGATTGCTAATGCAGCAACAATACTTGCATTAATGTATAAATTGGATAAAGTTATTTTCTTTAGAATAAGAGAAACATTTAAATTACACTGGAAATCATTGTTAGTTACTGCAATTATTGGTTTTATAATTTTATTTTCAGTTTCAAATTTACTATTTGGTATAGTGTTTGAAAAAATAATATTTAAAATTAATGAACAATCTCAAAATCAACAAAATCTATATGGGCCTTTGTCTGACGCAAATGCTTCAACTATAGTAAAAGTGATTTATGCAATGTTGTTATTTATTTACGCAGTTGCTTTAGGACCTCTTTTAGAAGAGTTTGTATTTAGAAATAGTTGATTTACAGCTGTATCAAACAAATGATTAGCATTTGTAACAAGTTCAATAATGTTTGGGTTCCTACATTATGGAACAACAGGAGATTTTGAACATGCACTTTCATATACAAGTGCAGGATTTGTGTTAGGGGGAGTATTTTTATTTTCAAAAGGAAACCTAACACATACTTGAATGGTGCATTTATTAAATAATGCAGTATCATTTGCACTTATGTTTATTCCATTAAGTGTATAGAAAGAATTAGAACATGACAATTTTAAAAGTAACTCATAATGATGAGAATCAAACTATATTTAATTATATAAAGAAAAATTTTAAACAGACTAGTTTATCTGTTATTTATAAATGATTTAGAACAAATAAAATCAAAATTAATGATAAAAGAATTAAAGATCAAAAAATAGTTTTAAAAGCAGGAGATGAAGTAAAAGTTTATGACTCTGCAAGTGCAGTAAAAAGAGTTGACTCTACAGTTGTGGATTTTTCGGATTTAAAAGTAATTTATGAGGATGAAAATATTTTAATTGCAGATAAACCTGCAAATTTAGAAATTCACTCACCGATTAATGAAAATTTAGATGCAAAAGTTAGAAGTTATTTAATATCTTCAAAACAATATGACCCAGAACTTGAAACTTCATTTGTAATAAGTCATGTTCATAGATTAGACAAACTTACAAGCGGTCTTGTAATTTATGCTAAAAATAAAGCAACACTTGATGTGTTGCTTGAAGCTATAAAAAATAAAGAAAATATTGAGAAATATTATATGGCTCAATTGGAAGACAATCTAGTACCTGAAGGTTTAATTGAAGGTTACATAGATTACAATCCAGAAAGTCAATTAGCAGACTTTAGACTTGAAGAAAAGAAAAGATACAAAGAATGTAGTCAAATTCATAAATGATATGACAAAAAAGATAACATTTTAGAAATTCAATTACTTTCAGGTAGAAAACATCAAATCAGAGCGATTATGATGTATTACAATTGTCCAATAGTTGATGATTTTAGATATGGTGGACAAAGAAATCAAAATAAATCAATTGCATTAGTAGCTTATAAATTAATATTTAGGAACTTTTCTAATCATTTAGAATATCTAAATGATAGAGAATTTGTATCAACAAATTCCTTTTAAAAATGTTAAAATATATAGCATATGAAGGGGGAACATTATGGTGTCTACAAGACAAGGTATATTTAGTACAATTGTGGGAACTATAATTTCCCTTTTTAATGCCTTAATCCAATTCTTAACTATTTACTGAGTTTTGGAAAAATTTGGATCAGAGTTTAACGGGTACGTTCGCCTTGTAAGTTCATTTTCAGCTTTAATTGCAACAGCTGACGGAGCTTTGGGGTTGGCGACAACAATATTATTAGTTAAACCAATTGTTCAAAATGACTGAATAACTGCAAATGAAATTTATTCAACTTCAAAGAAAAATTACAGAAAAGCATCATACGTAGGTTTAACTTTAGTTTTACTTACAAGTCTTGCATACCCACTTTACGCGGGTACAAGTAATACAGGTTTATTTGAAGCAGATAGTTGAAAAAATATTGGTATTAGTTTAGGAACCGAAGGAGAACTTGCGGGATACTGAGTCCTAATGGGGGTTTCTCTAGCCTTTGGTTTGAAAAACTTTTTAGCAGCATTTTGGTTTAGTGTATATGAAAATATAATTGCAGCAGATAACAAGAATACAATTAGAAGAATAGTTATTTTATTTACAGATATTTTTGTTTATGGTTTATTATTCTACTTGCTAAGTTTAGATGTAAGTCCAGTAATTCCATTCCTTTCAATGTTACTTTACAGTCCAATTAAAGGATTATTGATAATGTTGTATGTGAAAAGAAAATATTTATGATTGAAATATTACAAAGAATTTAATAGTTTTAGATTGGTGACAACTAAAAAGAAAATATCATTCTCATCAATTGGTACTTCAATATTAGTAAATACTGACGTTTTAATTGCATCTATTATTTTAGGACTTAGTGTTTCATCAACATTATCTCTTTATCTTGTAATTGCTGTAAATACTCGTTTGATTATGACAAACTTTATCACATCATTTAGAGAATTCTTTGTAGCATTGGTTGCAAAAAGAGGAAGAATTCAGTGAGAAAGTTATGCTAAGTATGAATTATATACATACTTAGTGGCAGGATTTACTTTTATAAATATGTCAATTCTTTCACCTTACTTTGTAAGTGCTCTTTATGGAGATCTTGCAATAAATAATTTAGCATCAACTTCTGAAGCTGACAGAAATGTTTTAGAATTTATGTTCTTTTCACCTTACTTTTCAATATTATATGCAGGTTCAACTGCTTTAATTATTTTGTGTGAAGCACAAATAACTTTAATTCATGCAAAAGGAAGATATGGGGAAGTTTCAAAATGACAAAATTATTTAGGAGTTACCTATATAATTGTTGGAACTCTAGCAACCTTTATTTGTAGAGTAGCTGGAGTTGGTGGAGTTGAATGAAGTTTAGTAAGTGGAATCGTGGCTATGTATGGTTTCAAATTAATATTCTTAGTAATTAGATATTGTTACTTATGAGTTTATGTTTGAAAATATGCAACATATAACTCTACATTCAAACATGCTGCAAACAACTTTATGATTTTGTTGGCGCCAGCATTATTTATGAGTTTGTTTAATATATTCTATATTACAAAAAAATTAAATATTGAATTAACTGCAACAAAATCTATTAATGAAAATGCAGTGGTTGCTCCATTGATTGGATTGTTCTTTGCAATAATTGCAATTAGTGGATTAGTATTGATTCTATTTGCCTACTTATTTTCACCAAAAATGATGAATGGTATTATGAAAAATATACCAATTATTAATAAAATTGTGAACAAGAAATCTGAAGAAGCAAGAAGAAAACGCTTTGAAGAATATGGAATTGATGTGGATGAAATCACAACAGACAAGTCAAACCAATTATCACAAGCATTAATAAATATTGCAGAAGAATCTGCGGCAGCTCATTTATCACTTGATACTGTTGAAGTTAAAGTTGAACAAAAAAATGATAAAGTTTATGTAATAAAAGGAAGTTAATTTCCTTTTTTTTGTACATTTTTTCTGAAACGATGACGATAGTTATAATAGGAGGAAAAAAATATGAAAAAATATGGATTAGTCTTTTATTATTTAGTTGTAAGAGATGACAAAAAAATAGAAATCGTGAATGAGGTTATTAATCCAAGAGGGTGTGATATAATTGATATGGCATACGATGATGCCATAGAGGTAATGAGTATAAAAGAAGAGGATAGGTTTGATAAAATGGTAGATGTAGGAAAAAAAGCATTAAATCAATATAAATTTAATAATGATGCATGTAGCAAAAGAGTAAAAGAAGCTCTTGCTGTCCAAGCACAAGAAATAATCGATCTTAGAGCCGAAAATGCAGCACTTAAGGAATTGATTTGCAAAATTAATGAGAAACTTGATGTTTTGGAAAAAGAAAACAAAGAGTTAAACAAAAAAGTTGATATCCTTACCGAAAGGAACATTCATTTAGAAAAAGAAAACAAAAAGTTAAACAAAAAAATTGATATTCTGACCGAAAAGAACATTCATTTAGAAAATGAAAACAAAAAGTTAAACAAAAAAGTTGATATTCTGACCGAAAAGAACATTCATTTAGAAAATGAAAACAAAGTTCTTAAGAAAAAAAATCTTCATTTGGAAAATGAAAACATAAAATTAAACAAAAAAATGGATTCATTGATCTAAAAATATTAAAAAAAGCAAATCACCTGTTCGATGATTTGCTTTTTTAGTCTCTTCAAACTAGAGCTTTTGTGTTTGCGGTTTTTCCACAACCACAAACCCCAAGATTTGAACCTTCTTCTACAATTTCTAAGTTTGCTTGAAGTGCATCTATATATCCTTTTTCAATAGAGTTTTTCATTTTTTCTCCATTTTCAAAAGACATTAAAAGTGTTTTACCTTGAGACAAAGCATCTAAATATTCTGATCATTCATGTTTTGTTAGATCAGAAAATACAATTGCATTTTTTGCGTCTTTCATTTTTGTAACCTCCTTAATGTTATAATAAGGGATATAAAAAGAACTTCAATAAGGTACTTTAAAGTGCCTATATATTACAAAAAAATAGAGGAGAAAGTTTTGTATGAGATTTGAATTAATAAGTGAGTGTCCTGTTGAAACTACTTTAAATGTTTTGGGAAATAAGTGAGTAGTTTTAATAATAAGAGAACTTTTAAAGAGTCCAAAAAGACATAGTGAATTAAAGAAATCAATAAATGGAATAACCCAAAAAGTTTTAACTTCAAATTTAAAAAAACTTGAAGCAAATGGAGTTGTTTACAGAGAGGTTTTATCTAAGAAACCTATACATGTAGAATATAGTTTAACAGAATTTGGAAAATCACTTGAAAATGTGCTATTCTCTATGCAAAAATGAGGAAAAGAATTACAACAATCTGTAAAAGGACAAAATTAAAAAAAGATTTAAATAAGGAGACAAATAATGGATAATTGATTAACATATTTCAGTACAGAGTTACTGGGTACTATGATATTAATTGTGTTAGGGAATGGTGTTGTTGCAAATATTGTTTTAAAAGGCACAAAAGGTAATAACAGTGGATGAATTGCAATTAGTGCTGGGTGAGGTTTTGCAGTAACGGTTGGTGCAACTATTTCAAGTGCGCTTGGAGGTGTTGCTCATTTAAATCCTGCTGTAACAATTGCAATGTTGATTTCTGGATGAAAACAAAATATAGGTCCTTTTTCAGCTCTTCCTCTAATTTTATTGGGACAAGTTTGTGGAGCTATTATAGGGCAAATAATTGTAGATATTTTTTATGTTAAACACATAAACGATACTCTATCAAGTGACGAGAAAAATAATGTTTTGGCAATGCACGCAACTATTCCAACTCACAGAAATGCATTTGTTAATGTATTTTGTGAGTTCATAGCAACAGCTGTTTTAATAGCAACAATTATGGCTACAAGAAATTGATTTGGTCAAAGTGATTGAATGGGACCAATTATTGTTGGTGTTTGTGTGATTGCAATTGGTCTTTCACTTGGAGGAACTACAGGTTATGCAATAAATCCTGTAAGAGATTTAATACCAAGAATAGTTCACCAATTGTTACCAATTAAAGGTAAAGGAAAATCTGATTGAAAATACAGTTGAATACCTGTTGTTGGACCTATTTTAGCTGGTTTAGTAATTGGAGCAGCCTTTATTTAATTGTTAAATTCTGCTTTAAAGCAGAATTTTTAAATTAATCAAAAGTGTGGTGGTCTACCACATTTGATAAAATAATATAAATTAGAAAGAAAAGGTATAAAAATGTTAATAGCACATAGAGGTTTTAGAAAAGGTAACAAAGAAAATAGAATGGCAGATTTTAAAAATGCTTTAAATTTTTGCAAAGGTGTAGAATTTGATATCAGATTAACAAAGGATAAAAAAGTCATTATTTTTCATGATGATGACTTTAAAAGAATAGGGAATTGTAATAAAAAAGTAAGAAAATTAACCTATCAGGAAATTAAAAATCTGGATTTTTTTAAGAAAAATCCAGATTACTTACCTCCTTTGTTTGTTGAAGAATTTGGTCAACAATTATCTGATAAATTTGAATTGATAAATGTTGAAATAAAACAAGATAAATACAGTAAAAGTGATTTTGAAATCATTAAAGAGAGTATATTTAAACTTAAAAGTATGACAAAAGCTGAAATAATAATTTCATCTTTTGGTTTAAAAGAATTGAAGTTTATCTCAAATTTAGAAAAGGGCTTTAAAAAAGGTTATTTGTTTAAAAGAATCATATTTATAAATAAATGAAGATTAAAGAAATTTGACTATTTACATGCTCCAATTTATATATTATTAAACAAAAATAAAACCAAAAAGATTAGATCTTTAAAGAAACCTATAAATGCTTGAACTTTTCTAAATAATAAACAAGTTTTTGAACTAAAACAAATTTATTCTGATAGTGAAATAGTGTCTTATATAAGCGATAATCCCAATCTTGATTTAAACTAAAGGTATAAAACTGCAGTTAAATATGTTTAAACTATCATATTTCAACTAAGTCATTATCAAATTCAAACAATGATATAATAAAAAGTGGTGAAATAAATGACAAATATATCTATTATGGTTCCCGTTTTATTTGCAGTCCTAGCCTTGTTTATGTTTTATACATCTGGGGCAATAATGATGGAATTATTAAAATTTAAGATGAAAAACCATTTTGCAACTATTGCAGCTGGATTTTTTGTGTATTTTACATTTATTTCTATTTTTACTTTACCTTTACAACTTATATCAGTTCTTCCTTACTTTTTCTTTGTTTATTACCTATGAGGAATTACTATTGTGTATTTGTTGTTTTGTTGTGTTTTTGCAAAATACTGACTTTCAACAACATTCATATCAATTAGTTCATTGATTTATTTAGTTGTGGCATTGATTTTCTTGATAATGAATTACGTGGTTTATAAATTTATAAGTGACGGTTCTTTTTCAAGACATAAAAACACAATTTCAATTATGTTTTGACTTAAGGATAACCCTGTTTCTTTCTTTAATGCATCATCAATGTATAATGTTTTAGGATTTAAACCATTTCAAGGTTGATATACTTTCCAACTTTCAATAGTTATGTTGGCTGGAGCTCAAAGTTTTCAATACCAAGATGTAATTATTCCATTTATCTTTATAATTGACTCATTTGTAGCAGCTTCAATATTTGTCTACATGTATGATTCATTTAGAAAAGTTGAAAATACTTGAGCAAAATATACTTTGTTATTTTTAAGTTTAATAACTTTTGTTGGAACAAAAGTTATTTTGCAAGACTTTAACTATTCTTTATGAACTGGTGATATTTTCTTTATTTACTTGATTATGTATTCAATAATTATTATTTTAAGATACACATCTCAAGGGTTTAGAGAAAGAAATGATCCAACTTTTGTTGGCTTAGTAATTGGTGGATATATTGCCTTTTCATGAGATAGTGCATACCAAGTTTTATTCTTGCTTTATGGACTATTATTTGTAATTCAAAGAAGATATACAATTAACTTTACAAAGGACATTTTAAAAATGTCATTATTTGCGTTAGTGGATCTTTTCTTCTTTAATATTATTTTAAAATTTTACTTACAAACAATATTGTTTGGAGCGTTACTTTTATTCTTAATAATTGTTGCTTATTTAATGACAAGAAGTTATTCGGTTGTTATTAAGTTTGAAACTTTTGTTGACCAAAGAATTAATTTTGTAACATTGCTGTTACCTATGGCTTTTATGATTATTTCTCTTGGACTTACTTTAGCTTCAAATGAATCATTTGTAAACCCAGAAGATACATATCTTAACTTTTTATATGTTTGAACAGCAGTATTTAGAAATGAACTTTCAAGATATTGAATTACTTTTATGCTATCTATGGCTATACTTGCTATAAGTTTTGTTTGAATCTTTATTAGAAACAGATTTCAAACAAATGTTTTAACTGGAATAGTGGACTTATTATTGATTAGTTACTTAACATTTTATAATCCAATTGTTGTAAAGTTCATAAATATTATTTACCCAATGATGACACAATCAAACGGTATTATAATGATCATCCAAGGTACATTAGCTATAAATGTTTTATTGTATTGAGGATTTAATAAAATTAATTATAAGAAAACTGAAAAAGTTAAGGTTTATAGAAAACCCAGCATACTTATAGTATAAGGAGTAAATTATGAATTTAGTTTTAGAAAAAATAAACAAAATTAAAGAGCAGTTAAATGAGTGAGGTTATGCTTATTATGTTTTGGATAATCCAGTGGTGGATGATGCTGAATATGATAAGTTACTCAAAGAACTTATTGAACTGGAAAATCAAAATCCAGAATTAATTACAAGTGATTCTCCTTCACAAAGAGTTGGGGGAATTGTGTTAGATAAGTTTGAAAAATATAAACACAGAACACAAATGTTGAGTTTGGCAAATGCTTTTAATGAAAAAGATTTAAGAGATTTTGATAAACAAATTTTCAAAGAGACTGAACATAAAAATTACAGTTTTTATGTTGAACCAAAAATTGATGGACTTTCAATTTCATTAATCTATGAAAGAGGAAAATTAATTAAAGGTGTCACAAGAGGTGATGGAATTTTTGGTGAAGATGTAACTTCAAATGTAAGAACTATAAAAAGCATTCCGTTAACAATCTCTGACAAAGATGATTATGTAGAAATTAGAGGAGAAGTATTTCTTTCTAAACCTGAATTTGAAAAAATTAATTTAAAGAGACAACTTGATGAAGAACCTTTATTTGCAAATCCAAGAAATGCAGCTGCAGGAACTTTAAGACAATTAGATTCAAACGTTGCAGCCGCAAGAAATTTAGATGCATTCCTTTATTACTTTATGGATAGAGAAAAAATTTCAACCCATAGTGATTCTTTAAAGTATTTAGAAGATCTAAAATTTAAAGTTAATAACTTAGGAAAACTTTGTACAGACATTGAACAAGTAATTGAACATATTGAATTTATAAGTTCTCAAAGAAGTAATTTGGATTATGAAATCGATGGAGTAGTTATAAAAATAAATGAATTTGATTTGTATGAAAAAGTTGGTTACACAGCAAAGTCTCCTAAATGAGCAATAGCATATAAGTTTCCCGCAGAAATCAAACAAACTAAACTGTTAAATATTTTCCCAACAGTTGGAAGAACAGGTCGTATCACTTACAACGCTGCACTTGAACCAGTACAACTTGCAGGTACAACCGTACAAGCTGCAACTCTTCACAACTCTGATTTTATAAAACAAAAAGATATCAGAATTGGTGGAGTTGTTAAAGTTAAAAAAGCGGGAGATATTATTCCCGAAATAGTAGAACCAATTGTTGATGAACTTTACAATAACTTAAAAGTTTGAGAAGAAGAAAAGTTTTGTCCAGAATGTAATACTGAACTTGAAAGAAGTGTTGGTGAAGTTGATCAGTACTGTATAAACTTTTCTTGTCCGAGAAAAATAATTAGATCACTTGAACATTTTGTTTCAAGAGATGCTATGAACATAGAAGGTTTGAGTATAAAGATTATTGAAAAACTTTATGAAAATAATTTGGTAAAAAATATTTTAGATATTTATAATTTAAAAAACCATAAACAAGAATTAATTAATTTGGATAAAATGGGAGTTAAGTCTGTTGACAACATGTTAGAGGCAATTGAAAAATCAAAACAAAATTCGGTTGAAAAACTTTTCTTTGGATTAGGTATTAGACATGTTGGTAAAAAAACTGCACAATTATTAATGACTAACTTTAAATCAATTCAAAAACTTTCTGATATTGAATTTGAAAAACTAGAAGCAATACATGACATTGGTCCAACAGTAGCTCAATCGGTTGTAGATTGATTTAATGTAAAAGAAAATATTTTACTTTTAGAAAATTTAAAAAATTGTGGACTCACAATGGACTACCTTGGAAATATTGGTTCCAAGTTTAATGAAAAAGTTACAGATAAAAGTTTTGTTATTACCGGAACACTTTCAAAACCAAGAAATTATTTTAAAAACATTTTAGAAGAGTATGGAGCTAAAGTTATAGATTCAGTAAGTAAGAAAACAGATTTTGTTTTAGCTGGAGTAGAGGCTGGAAGTAAATTAGAAAAAGCAAACAAACTTGGAATTAATGTTATTGATGAAAGTCAATTCATAGAAATGATAGGAGAATAAAAAATGAAAATTAATAAAGAATTAGTTTTAGAATTAGCAGACGACATTATGTTAGAGTTAACAGATGAAGAGGCCAATGAAATTTTAAAAGTTGAAAATGATATTTTAAATAAATTTGAAAAAGTATTTTCAATTAATACAGATAATGTTCAAGAAAGTTATTATTGTTTCGATGACTTTAATACATACCTAAGAGAAGATAATGATTCAAGAAAAATTACTAAAGAAGAAATGTTAAGAAACGCTCCAAAATCTGAAGATGGTTATGTTGTAATTGAGAAGGTGGTTAAATAATGGAATTTACAAATTTAAGTATTGTTGAATTACACAATAAATTAAAAAATAAGGAATTAACAATTAAAGAACTTGCAAAATCAGTTTACAAAAACCTTCAAGAAAATTTGGATAGTAATTTTTTAGTAACTTTAATTGATGAAGAACAAATCGAAAACTTAGATCAAGAGTTTGATGAAACAAATTTACTTTCTGGGATTCCTTATGTAACTAAAGATAATATTTCTACAAAAGGAATTAAAACAACAGCTGGAACAAAAATTTTATCAAATTATTTTCCTGCAACCGATGCAACAATTACAGAAAAACTAAAAGAAAGTAAAACAGTTCTTTTGGGTAAATCAACTTTGGATGAACTTGGAATGGGTGGAACTGGATTATTTGGTTTCAATGGAGAAGTTAGAAATCCATTTGACAATGAAAGAATTGTTGGTGGAAGTTCAAGTGGTAGTGCTTATGCTGTTGCAAAAGGTTTAGTACCGTTTGCAACTGGAACAGACACTGGTGACTCAATTAGAAAACCTGCAAGTTTTAATGGTATAGTAGGATTCAAACCAACTTATGGAAGTATATCTAGATTTGGTGTTATTCCTTATGCTCCAAGTTTAGATCATGTTGGTTTCTTTACAAGAAACGTTGAAGATATGGCAATAGTTTGTGACGCAACTTTTGGATATGATAAAAAAGATTTTACATCAATTGAAAATAAACATGAGTTCTATAAAAATTTAAATGAAAACAAAAAGTTTAAATTTGGATTTTTAGAAGTTGTCGAAAAACATATGACTGGTAAAATTCATGATGACTATGTTAAGATTGCTGAAAAAATAAAACAAGATGGAAATGAAGTAATAAACTTAGAGTTCAGAAAAGATTTATTAGATGCGCTACCTGCGGTTTATATGATGATCTCTTTTGCAGAAGCTGTTTCTACTCACGCAAATTTAGACGGAATTAACTTTGGTAACAGAGTCGAAGGTGTTGATTACATTGACACAATGAGAAAATCAAGAGCCAAAAATTTTGGAGCCACTGTTAAAAAAAGAATGGTTATTGGAAGTTATCAATTAAAACAAGAAAATCAAGAAAGACTTTTAGCAAAATCAAAAAAAGTTAGAAGACTTATTATTGAAGAATTAAATAAAATGTTTGAACAAGTTGATGTTTTAATTATGCCAGCTTCATTAAAAATAGCACCACTAGTCAAAGAAATTTATGGTGTTGAAATTGAAGATAGAGATGACAATGAAGCAATATTTTTAGAAGACCTATTAGTACTTGCAAATATGAATGGTATGCCTTCAATCACATTGCCGTTTGTAAAACATAATAACTTACCAATAGGAATTAATTTAAATGCAAAACCAAAAGAGGATTTAAAATTGTTACAAGCATCTAAATATTTAGAAGATTTAATTTCTAAAGTCATAAAAGAAAGTGGGGATTTCAATGAATAATTTTGAAGTAGTGATTGGAATTGAAAATCACGTCGAATTAAAAACTAAATCAAAAATGTTTTCACCAGCTCCAGTTTCTTATGGGTTGGAACCAAATACTCAAATTTCAGATGAAGATTTAGGTTATCCAGGATTCTTACCAACAGTTAACAAAGAAGGGGTAAGACTTGCAATACTTGCATGTAATGGATTGAATTTAAAAATAGATTCATTGTTAAGATTTGATAGAAAAAATTATTTCTATCCTGACTTAGTAAAAGGATTTCAAATTACACAACAGTTCCATCCAATTGGAAGTGATGGGTATATTGAAGTTAAACTTGATAATGGAACTGTTAAGAAAATAGAAATTGAAAGATTACATATCGAAGAAGACACTGCAAAACAAAATCATAAAGAAGAATTAACTTTTATTGATTACAACAGAAGTGGAGTGGGTCTTGTAGAAATAGTTTCAAAACCTGTAATAAGAAGTGCAGAAGAAGCTGTTGGTTATGTAAACAACTTGAGAGAAATTTTATTATTCCTTGGTGTTAGTGATGTAAAAATGAACGAAGGTTCATTGCGTTGTGATGTTAACATTTCAATAAGACCATATGGTTATAATGGTTTTGGTCCAAAAGTTGAAGTTAAAAACTTGAACTCATTGAACAATGTAAAAAAATCTATTGAGTTTGAAATTAAAAGACAAACTGAAATTGTTTTATCTGGAAATGAGGTTCAACAAGAAACTAGAAGATTTGATGAAACAAAACAAGAAACTGTTTTAATGAGAACTAAATCTGATGCTATTGATTATAAATACTTCAGAGAACCAAATATTGTTCCAATCAAATTAAGTGAAGAATGAATTCAAGATGTGATTAATAATTCACCAGAACTTCCAGTTGTAAAAAAAGAAAGATATTCTTCAGAATATAAATTTGAAGAAGAAGAAATTTCTTATATTCTTGCAAGTTTAGAATTAACAAACTTCTTTGAACAAGCTGTATCACTTGGTGCAGAACCAAGAAAAGTTTTAAATTATTTAACTGGAGATGTTAAACAATTATTAAACAAAGAAAACATTTCTATAGATAAATCAAATTTAAAACCAGAAGACATAGTTGAAATTATTTCATTACTAGATCAAGGTGTTATTTCTACAAAACATGTAAAAACTTTATTACCTATAGCATTTGAATCTGATAAAAAAATATTAGATATTATTGAAGAAAACAATTTAAAACTAATTAGTGATCCAAAAGTTATTGAAGAGTTTTTAGAACCAATTGTAAAACAAAATATTGATTTAATAAAAGAACAATATGAACAAAGACCAGAAAGAGTTGAAAAAACTTTAATGGGTCAATTAATGAAAACAACTGGAGGTAATGTTAATCCAGATGTCGCAAATAAAATTATTTTAGAAAAAATTAAAGAAAACATATAAAAAAGTTCTGAGTATTACTCAGAACTTTTTTATATAACACAAGCTTCACAATCTAGGTTTTCACTATTTTCTAGAACCTCTTGACGGATTCTTACGTAATAAATTGAAGCACATCCTTTTGAAAATGCTCTAATGTACGCTTTGTTTAAATCTCTAGTTGTTGCTGTATCTGTCATAAATAATGTTAATGAAATTGCTTGATCAACATGTTGTTGAGCTGCAGCTACTATATCAATAATTGGATCTGGTCCAACTTCGTATGCACCTAAAGCATAGTAACCCATGTTATCAAAATTAATTTTATAAGCTGGTACATAAATTCTTCCAAGCTTACCTTCTTTTCTCACTTCAACTGGTGAAACAACAGGTTGTAAACTTGGAGTACAACTTGAAAGGTAACTTATTGAACCAGTTGGTGCAACTGCAAGTAAGTGTGAGTTTGCAAGACCAGTACTTTTAATTTCGTTTACTAATTCTATTCAATCACTTCTTGTTGGTATGTTTACTTTATATTGTTCAAAAAGTTTTTTTACTTTATCAAGTTGTGGTGTTCATTTGTTTTCTTCACAGTTAGTATATTTTTCAAAGTAACTTCCATCTGCAAATTTAGATTCTTTAAAATTTTTAAACGTTCCAAATTTTTGTGATAATTTATTTGAAGCTTTAAATGAATGATAAGCCATTGTATAAAAGAAAATATTTGTAAAGTCAATTGCTTCTTGTGAATTATAATAAATTTCATTTGTTGCTAAGAAACCGTGTAGGTTCATAGCACCAAGACCAACTGCGTGATTATTTTCATTTCCTTTTTTTATTGAAGGTGCACTTGAGATATTACTATTTCTTGAAACATGATCAAGAGATTTAATTGAATACTCAATTGCTTGTCCAAACTCTTCTCCAGCTTCCATCATTTTTGCAATGTTAACACTTCCTAAGTTACAACAAATATCTTCACCTGTTTTTGTGAAACTTAAGTCCTCATCAAATTCACTTGCTGTGCTAACTTGAACTATTTCGCTACACAAGTTACTCATAACTATTCTTCCAACGTTGCTGTGTGCATTTCTATTGTTAACAGTATCATCAAATAATAAATATGGATAACCACTTTCAAAATGTAATTCAGCAATTGTTTGAAAAAGTTTTCTTGCACTTATAAAAGTTTTTTTAATATTTGGATTTGCTAAAAGATTTTCATATTCTTTAGTAATTGAAATATCAGATAAAGCTTTTTTGTATTCTCTTTGAACATCGTAAGGACTGAATAAAGCCATCTCTTTATTTTCTTTAGCTAGTTGGAAAGTAATATCGGGTACTACGATTCCTAAAGATAAAGATTTTATTCTTATTTTTTCATCAGCATTTTCTCTTTTGGTATCAAGGAAAGTCATAATGTCTGGGTGATGTGCATTTAAGTAAACAGCACCAGCTCCTTGTCGTTGTCCAAGTTGGTTTGCATATGAAAATGAGTCTTCTAAGATTTTCATAATAGGTACAACTCCAGTTGCTTGGTTTTGAATGTTTTTTATTGGAGCTCCAAACTCACGTATGTTAGTAAGAGAAAGAGCAACTCCTCCTCCACGTTTAGAAAGTTGAAGAGAAGTTGTTACAGCTCTTCCGATTGATTCCATGTTATCTTCAACCCTTAAAAGATAACAAGAAATATATTCTCCTCTTTGTTTTTTACCAGCATTTAAAAATGTTGGAGTTGCAGGTTGGAATCTACCAAGCATTATTTCTTTTAAAATATTTTTAGCTTCATTAAAATCTGATCCAGCTAAAAACAATGCATTCATAATTGCTCTTTGTTCATAATCTTCTAAATAAAATTTATTATCAAAAGACTTTAAACCATACGCTGTATAAAATTTTAACGCACCCATAAAACTTGGTCATTGTCTTTTAAATGAATAAGCATAGTTTGTTAATTCTTCTATTTGTTGAATTGTGTATCTTTCGATAACTTCTTTTTCGTAGTATTGATTTTCCACTAGGTAATCAATTCTTTCTTTAACAGAATTAAAAGTCATAGTGTTTGGTTTAATATGATTTTCTAAATATGAAATAGCTGCATCAATATCATATTTAAAATTGTCACCACCTTTTTCTAACATTTTACTTTTTGCATTTAAAGCAATGTACTCATCACTTTCGTTACCAAAAAGTTTATTTGTTTTACTCATTATTTTTTCCTCCTCAAAAATTTTCTATTATTTCATTTAAAGTTTCTACATCATGTTTGGTTCCTAAAAGTTCAAACTGATATAGTAAAGGTACATTTAATTTTTTTGAAATTATAGGACCTGCAATAGCAAAAGTGTCTCCAAAGTTTGTGTTACCTGAAGCCACAACACCTTTGCAATGATCTCTATTTTCTTTTTTGTTTAAAAAATTTATTACTTGTCTTGGAACGGCACCTTTAGTATCAGTACCACCCCCTGCATAAGTAGGGGTAATTAAAATGAAATCTCTATTAAGTTCGATTTCTTCTTTTAAGTTAATTGGTATTCTACAATTATCTACTCCAAGTTTTTCTACAAAACGATGAGTGTTGTTTGAAAAGGAAGAAAAATATACAACATATTTTTCTCCAGTCGGTTTTGAAAAATTTTCTTTTGAAACTAGCTTAACGTTATCGTGCATTAAAAGTCTCAATCCTCATCTTCAGTTTCTTCACTTACACCCATGATGTATGAAGAACCATTTCCTGAGAAAAAGTCATGATTCTCATCTGCTCTTGCAGATAATTGTGTAAATATTTCTGGTTCAATTCTAGTTTCTTCTTCACTGAAAGGTGAATCGTATCCCAAGTTTTGTAAAAACTTTCCTGCATTATATAAACTGAAGCGAATTGCATCTTCTGCAATATCAAATCCCTCATAAAGTTCATATAGATATTTTTTTTCTAAATCAATAAGTTTATAAAGTAAGTCAAAAACAAATTCTTTCATTTCAATTTGTTTTTCCTTTGAAAGTTTTTCAACTTTTCTTTGGTATTTGTAACCACTGTAATAATTATGTATAACTTTATCTCTTAGAATTAATCTTATGATGTCTGAAGTGTTAGGCATTTTAGCTCTTGCAGATAAATAAAATGGTAAGTAGAAACCACCATATAATAAAAATCCTGGCATAAGTGCTGCTGCAACTTTTGATTTTAAAGGATCGTCTCCTTTGTAGTAAGGAATTAATATTTGTGCTCTTTCTTGTAAAGATTCAGAGTTAATTACTCACTCATGTGCTTCTTCTATTTGTTCGCTTGAACAAAGAGTTGAAAAAATTGTTCCATAACTTCTTGCATGAACTGCAACCATGAAAGCGAAGTTAGTGTAAATAACTTGTTCGTGATCTGTAAGTGAATGTTCAACTTGAGCTACATCCCCAACAGTAGCTTGTATAGTATCTAGTAAAGTAAGTCCTGTAAAAGTACGTGTAATTAGTTGTTGTCATTTTTCATCTAATGTTTTTCAAGATGTAATATCATTTGAAACGGGTATTTTTTCTGGTAGCCAAAAGTTTTGTACTACTCTATTTCAAACTTCTAAATCTTTTTCATCATTTAAAACATTTCAGTTTACTGAACGCATTTTGCCCTTGAAATTATTTTTTGCATATTCTATTGGTGAAACAGATTCTTTGTAATATTTATTGTCGTTTGTTGCCATTATTGTTTTTTCTCCTATCTTTAAAATTTAAAACTGAGAGTCAAAAAAAGATAGACATGTTATATTGTTTGTTTGGTTATATAGTTTTAAATTATACTTTCTTTTTTTCGTCACTCTAAGTTGTAGTTTTATACTACATTACAAAAAAACAATTTCAATGATTTATGAAGATTAAAATTAATTCAAAAATAAATTTCAATTTTATTTTTCTTACAAGTTAGATTTATCAATGCTTGTTGCAAAAGTTGCTGTTAAATAACTTTAATGATCACAAATTTACGGCTTATTTTGCCAAAAAATTGAAATTTTTTTTGAACTAAAAGACTAGGAATTTTTTTTATAGTTTGGTAAAGTATATTGCTAAAACTTTTTATTAACTATATTGCATTAGTTATTCGATTTCTCTATTATTAAGTAAAAGGAATAAGACATGAAAAAAATTGTAAAAGGAAAATTAGAAAATTTAAATGAAGCTAAATGAGAATTGGGCTGTGTTTTTGAAGGTCAAAAACAAAAAGAGTGAGTTTCTTGTGATAAAAATTATTTTTCAAACCATTTAGAATATTTAAAAACTATAGCAAACGAATTTGTAGTGTTTAGTATTGAACAAAACAAAGAAGGTAAAGAAATAAAATCAGTAACACAAGAGAGTGAATTTGAAGATGCTAAGTTAAACTCGTTTTTGGAATGCGTAACTTATAATAAAAAGTTTGAAAGTCTGTTTGATTTTATGGACTCATATAAAATGGAATATGATAAAAGTAAAAGCAATGAAAGTTTTTTGGTTTGGTTGATGAAAAATAAAATTAAACACACTTATTCAAAAACTTTGGTTGAAAATTTAATTTATTTGCAAAATAAAAATATAGATCTTAAATTACTTTATGAGATGTTTCCTGTTATTGAAAATGCAAGTAGAAGTTTTGAAGAAAAAGACTTTTATTTACAAACAGTGATAGATTTTCTTAAAAAACAAACAATGTTTCTTTTTTGAGAAGGATTAAGTGATGACATTTCAAACCTATTACAAGCAATAGGTTTCGAAGTAGAAGAACCTGTTATCATAGCAATTATATTAACATCACAATTAATAAATGAGTGTGAATCATTGGGACACGTTTTTTTAAGCAGAGAACAATTTTTAGACTTATATTTAAAAACTTTCCCTATGGAAAAGTTTGATGAGGTAATTGAACAAATTATTGAAAAAGATCTGTTGTATATAGATGATGAATTTAATTGTTATTCAAAATTATATTTTGGATATGAAAGCAAACTTGTTAATAGAATAAAGATCTATAAAGAACAAGAAGGGTATTATAACGATTATTTGGACTCTAAATCTGCTAAAGATTATGAAGAACTTTTTACTAAAAAATTTAATGATGAGCAAATTGAAGCTATTGATAATTTTTTAAAAAATAGGATTTCAATAATTAGTGGTGGAGCTGGAACAGGTAAAACAGAATTAATAAAAACAATTTTAGACATTTTTAATTTTGAATATCCAAGAGAAAAAATGTCAGTAAGCGCTTTTTCTGCAATGGCCAAAAATAACATTTCGGATAGAGTGGAAGATTATCTAGTTAAATCAAAAACTGATTTTAATACAATTCATAAGTTACTTGATTGAAAAGGTTTAAAACCAAAAGTTTTAAAAGGGGAAGGTTATTTAAATTACAAATTGTATATCATTGATGAAGCGTCGATGATAGATGTTAGAATGTATCAATATTTATTCGAAGCAATAGGAAACAATTTTGTAAGATTAGTGATAATAGGTGATAAGAATCAATTACCAGCAATTGGTGCTGGTAATGTTTTTGAAGACCTTATAGAGTCAAAAATTTTTAAAACTACAGTTTTAAAAATCAATAATAGACAAAATAATAACAGTGACATATTAAGGTTAGCAAACTATATTTTAGATGAAAGTAAAAAAACAAAAGAAGAAGTTGTTCAATTTTTATCAGATTTAAACCCAGAAGAAGTTGAGTTTTTCTATCCAACAAATTACTTAGAGGTTATAAATAGATGTGAGTTAGAATACATAAAAGAAGATAATTGAAAAAATCCTGATGAAAAGTTATTTCAAATAGTGGCTAATGTTAATGAAGTTGAAACCGATGCTTTATTTTCAACAAAAGCGTTGAATTTTTATTTAGAAAATAGAATAGTGAAAGAAAGAATTGAAAACAGCGCTTTTGGAAAAGAAAGCAGAATATTACTAACCAATAACGTTAGTAAATTTATAAGCAAGCTTTCTTTTGAATTAACAAATGGGCAAATTGGAATAGTTGAAAAAGTGGGTCCAATTATTGGTGATAATAATAATGCTATTGCAGAGTTTGATTTTAATTTTTCGAATAAAAAGTTTTTTGGAATATTAAAAAAAGACCAAAAAGTTTATTTAAATCATCAAAATAAATGTAAAGTTTCTCTACAAAGTGCTTATGCATTGACTACTCATAAATTACAAGGTGCTGAATTTGAAACGATAATGTATTGTCCTTCTCAAGGACATGAAAAAAGAAGCAACTTTCATTCAAAAAGAATGGTTTATACTGCAATAACAAGAGCTAGACAAAAACTGATAATTTCGGGAGATAGAGATGGGTTTATAAATCAAATATGTACCCCGTATGTTAGAGGGAATTCTAAATTTTTAGAATTGTTAAACAAAATTAAATCAGGATCAAAATAGATAATTGTTTTATTTTGCCTGTTTAAGTTGAAAAAAAATGAGAATAAAATAAAATATTATTATTACGGAGGTAATTATGATTTGTAAGAAATTGAAAACGCCTCCTGTTCTATACAGTGTAATGGCAACTATAATTATAATTTTTTCAATAATTGAGATTTTATCTAGATTTTATTTTAGTGTTATGTTTTGCAATTTACTTGGCTTTGTAAGGTTTTGTATAGGTTTTGCATTTATTTTAACCACATTCATTTTAATAACTATTACATTCTTTGAATATAAAAAAGGTTTGAAAGAAAAATTAAGCTACAATTTAAGTTTAATAACTGCTGCCAAAAGATTGGTACACATTTTTAAAATATTGGTTCTATCATCAACTATGTTGATCTTGTTGGGGTTTACAAACGTTAACTCAGCTAATGTTTCTCCAAAATCTGCCACTTGAGGCACAGGACTTGGAATGCTTATAGTTTCTGGATGTATTTGAATAATTGCTTTAATGACAACAATTCATATAAATTTCAATTGAGCAAATATTAATTTAAACTCTGAAAATAAGCACATGGTAGGACAAATAATGAACAATTATTTAAGAACTATTATTTTCAGAGTTAGAAGTTGAAGATTGAAAATTATTGAAATTGTTCATAATAATGCGCTTACTGTCTATATGTGTGGAAAAAATAAGATAATTGAAGAAAAAGTAAACTGAAATATAACCCAAGAACTTTTGGTCGTTGAAAAGAAAAATAATCCACCAAAACAATAGTTTTTTTGCGAACAAATCTTAGCAGGCTATATAAAAAAGAAAACTATTTATAATAATACATGGACTTAACAAGCAAAACAGACAACCTTAAAGAGACCTAAAATATCTTATGATATCAGGTTTCTTTTTTTGTAAAAAGGTTTTCAAAATTTAAAAACTATTAAATTTAAACACATATTGGTTGCAATTTGTTTTTAATAACTTAAAATTAGATTAAAGGGAGTAAATATGAATTGATTAAAAAAGTTTAAAATTAGAGATAAATTTATACCATTATTGATTTGTTTGTTTTTTACAAATACAGTAATTAACTCAATAGGTTTGGCAACTCTTTTAAGAATTCCAAATTATATGGTATTTATTGTTACACCAGCTATTTGAGTTGGATTTTTTGCTATAGTCTTTGCATATTTACTATTAAAATTTAAGCGTTTATTAAAAATCGTAAAAATAAGCGATGTTAAAGATGCTAATAATAGAAAGATCATAATTGAAGGACAAATAATTAGTGAACTTTTAACTGTTTTTATGTTATTTGTACCAATTGTAACTATTTATTTCTTAAGTGTTGTTAAAGTGTCACAACAAATGCAGTATCAAGATTTTTATGTTTCTGTTGTAGTTTTATTTTTATCATTAAACCTTTTAATGGTTTTAGGTTTAATTGCTACAGTATACTACATTTCTTTAAAAGGTAAATTTAAGTTGTGTGATGATAGTTACTTTGTAATGAGATTTACAAGTATTTATGAAGAATTAGTAAATTTTGATTTCTCAATTTCAGATGAAAAAGAAATCGAAGAATCATTTGAAGAATTTACAACAGTGTATATGATGACAAAAAACGTAATTATTGAAGAAGCTGTTAGTTTAATTAATTTTGAATATTGAAAAACATTTAAAAAGGCAAATGTACCACCAGAAGTTTTAATTTAACTTTTGTTTAGGTGCCATATTATAAAATATCCTTTAAATCTAATCCCTTTGAAGGTTATTTACATACTCAATTAAACTTTAAATAAGATTTTCAACTTATAATAAAAAATACACACAATAATTTTGATAAAAATACTTTATTAATACACACATAACAAAAATACACACACTCAAAATACATAAAAAAATCATTAAACCTAAACTTAAGATCTAAAAAACTTGCTTTTCCTAGGCAAGTTTTTTAAAATGAAAATTATTTTTATATTTTAAAATAATTTTTATACCTCTTTAAATCAATGTTAATGGGGAAAAAAAATAATAGCCATAAAATTGCAATATTAATAGACTTGATTTTTAAGAGTTATTCCCTTATTATAAGAAAGACATTTGGGGGTAACTATAGTGAAAAGTAAAGTAAGTTTTAAAGCGATATTTACATCTTCTTTAATAGCAATATTATTAATTCACTTAATATTTGTTTCTGTTAAAGCTTCAAATATAGTTACATACCCACATCTTTTAGATTTGGCTTTTTCGCCATTAGTGGAATTAATATTTATGGTGTTTACTTTAACTTTTTTAATGGTTTTATTTAGTAGACTAATGTTTGAAATGGAATTTAGTTTAATTACTGTAAATTATAGTAAAAAACTACAATTTAGAAAAAATGTTTTAAGTGAATTAATCCTAACTTTAGCTTTTTTTGTACCGTTTGTAGTTGCTTCAATTTTAAAAATGTTTAATGAAGCTGAAATGAAAGAAGCTGAAGAGTTGTTTGTTTCTGTAATAGCTTTAGCATCAGTTTTTATCACATTTGCATTCATATGTTTCTTTTTATTAATAATTTATACTTACAAGTTCAAAAAAAGTAAATTTGATGAAGTATGTGAACAAATAAATTATGGTCTTCATGAAATAATTGCTCAAACTGATTTCTTAGAAGTTATCGATTTTTGTTTTGAAACAAAACATGATATTCAGAATAACTCTACAAGAAACATATTGGTTTCAAGAGGAGCTACTGTTGAATTGGAAATAAATTGTACAAAAGCAGAATACTGAAGTGATCTTAAAAAAGGAACTGTTCCTCCGAATTTTTTATAATATTGAATGAATAAATGAAAGACAACAACTGAAAATTTAAAAAATATTTAACAACACTTAAAAATATATTAAACACACTCATATTAAACAAATTATACACAACAACAAAATACAAAAATAATATCAATATAAATAGTATTTAAATCACAATAAAATACTAATAAATTTAATAACAACGAAAAAACAGGAGAAAAAAGAAAATGAAAAAATTACTTGGAATTTTAGGAGCGTTATCAACAATCGCTTCAACAGGAGCTACAGTTGTGGCTTGTGGTACAACACCTGCAGATAAAGGTGGAGAAACTAGTGGAGACTCACTAAATCTTGGGCAAATCGACAATATTTACACACCAACTATCCTAGCTGCTATAAAGGCTAAAAACTCAAAACTAGATATTTCAAAATTAGAAGTATTCAGTTATGACTCAACAAGTGCAAAAATTGTTTATAAAAAAGGTCAAGCCCCTTCAAGTGCAGAGGCTGCATTTGATGTGAAATTTACTATAAAACCAATTGAGTTTTCAACTCAAAACACTGAATTAGTAACCAATATTTTAGCTGGTAAAATTGATGAAGCTGGAGAAGTGGATATTACTACTAAAGTTGGAGATCTTACAAAAGAAGATATTTCAAAGAAAACTATTATTGATTCAATTGGTAGAATGAATGGAACTTTTTTAAGTGAAAAAGACGTTGAAGTTAGCGATGTTCAAGAAATAAACGGAAGTTTACAAGTTACAGTTAAATCTTTAAATCAAGATTTATTAAAAGGAGAGTCAGTATCATTTGTAATAAATCAAGACATAAAATCTGAAACCTTATTTAGAAATACAGATTTAGGTACTATTTTTCTTCCTAAACAAATTTGAGATAAAAAAGAAGAATATTTTGATGGAACAAATGAAAATATAGGGTCAAACACACTTGTAAGTTATATTTATTTATTCCAAAACTTAGGGGATAGAAACCCATTATTCAAATACCTAGCTGCTGACATAGCTGAAATGGGAACTGCTTTTGCTATTGTAGCTGGAGCCACAAAAGAAGTTGAAAATAACTTATTTATGGATGGAGCAAAAATCAATCTTTCATGAAATAATGATGAAAATTCAAATGCTCTGCTTTCAGGGTTAATTTCAAATGATGCAAAAGATGTTAGTTTACAATTCAAACTTGCCGAAGAAAATAGAATGGTATTTAAAAATTATTGAAAAGAAGATTCTATAAAGGTATCTGAAACCGCATATAAGTCAAAAAATAAAGAAACTATTTCAAAAGAAATTTACAACCAATTAAATGACGAATTTAAGAATGCTGTTAGTTTTGATATTTTTATGAGATACACAGTATTGCATTTTTCAGAAACTAAACCAACAATAGAAATGTTACCAGCTGGAGATTACATTTATGGTTTAAATGCAAGTGCATTGTTGCTTCTTGGATCAGCAATAACTGACGAATACAAACCTGCACAAGAAGGTGAAGATGGTCCCGGTGCATTTCCTGGAATGATTGAACCAGGACCTGGTTACAAATTCGAAGTCGTAAAATAAAAAATGAATAAACAAAAACTGTTTTTCAAAAATATGTTTAAAAACATTATCAAGAACCAATTACAATTAGTAATGGTAATCTTGTTAATGTTTTTGTCTGTTTTTGTATTTACAATTTCAGATTCTTCATCTCAGAGGCTTACTAACAGTAGTGTGAGTTTTAATCAAAAGAGTAATTTACATGACGCTGTTATAACTCTAGAAGATTCTAGTTATAATTTTATAGAAAACGACGAATTTAGAACCATTACAAACGCAAGTGTAAGAAATGAGTTAATTGTTAATTATTTAAAAAATAGTGTAAAAAATAAAAATAGTGATATGTCATTCAGACTTGCAAGAACAGAAACAAGGAATTTCAACCTTAGTTCCGGAAAAACCTTTAAGGCAATAACATTAGATTCTCAAAAAGAAGTCGATTCTTTTGTTGTTTCATATGGTATGCCTTTAGAAATGTGAGACGAATATGCTAATTCTTTAAATGACCTGACAAAAAGATGAGTATATTTATCAGAAGCGTTTGCAAATGAAAATAACATCAAAGTTAATGATATTATTCGATTAAACGATGATTCTTATGGATCAAACATCCTTGTAAAAGATAGCGAAATAAGAGAAGTAAACATTGATTCATACAGCAAGCAAGACATTAATACATGATTACCTATTTCTAGGTATAGTTCTATGAACTGATTTCAGGTTGTGGGGTTTGGATCTAGTGCTGATTTTTCTGCACCTATAATTTCAACAACATCCCCATTACCAAACAAACAAAACGAAGGTCTTGTTTTTGTGAATCCTAAAAATTTTGGGTGAGAAAAAAAATATTTATCAACTTCATTTGATGGTGAAATAATAAATGTTATGAAAGAGGCAATTACAGATTCGAATGAGTTAAGAAATTATAAAGTTTTTGTAACAAATGCTGAAACACAGTCACAAGAAACATTGAGAGCTATGTCAAAACAGGACGTAGAAGTATATTATTCTATTAAGTTTAATAAAAAAGTGAATATTGATAGTGCTACTGAGCAATTAAATGAAATATTAACAAATATTACAAGAGGTTCTGAATATGGTTTGAGAAGTAATTTTACACCCGATTCAACAAGTAATGGTAAAATAGCCTTTAGCATCAATGATAAAGACTATAAGTTTTATTTTAGAACTTCTCTTTTTGATTACATAACAAATTACTTTAAATTAATTATGTATATTTCTACTGTGGTAATTGCTTTAATAGGGGTTTGGATTCTATTGATAATGTTGAAAAATCAGATTCAAAAGACCTTTTCTCAAAATGGTGTTTTAATATCGCTGGGTTACAAGAGAAGTGAACTTATTATATCAAACTGTCTATATCCAGTATTTATATCTGTAATTGGTGGAATAAGTGGTTACCTAATTGCGCTACCCTTTCAAAATATAATAGTTTCAATTTATCAAAAATTCTTTACGATTGAATTTCTACCATTAGACTTTTCTTGAATAGGTTTAGTTTCTATGGTGTTTGGTTTATTTGTGATACTATTATTGATAACGTTGTTAACATATTCTATTTTATTTAACAAGTATACAACTTTGCAAATGATAAATTATGAAAATGCATCAACAACAAATAAATTTAATATAGCACTTAAAAAAGTGCTTACAAGAAGTAAGAAGTTCAGCCCGAGATTTAAAGGTGCAATACTAGCTTCCTCTGTATCAAAATTTATATCAATTACATCGGTAATGTTAGTGTCATCTATAATTGTTTCAATTGGTGTGATAGCTCCAAATATGTTATCCAATTATATGAAGTATTCGTTTATTGATAATGAATATGATAATCAAATCGAGTATGAAGCACCTCTTGCTAATGCTCCAACAACATTCCTTAAAACTTATAACCCAAATAGCAATATTAGTTTGGAAGCAACCGACTATGCTAACGATTTATTAGAAATGTATCTAAACAATGATATTTCAGCAGATGTTTATAAACCGAAAAGTGATGTTATAACAATGACAAACTTGTTATATAAAAATTTAAATAAAGAATTTTTACAAAACACAAACTTAGATCTGGAAACTAAAGTTGAAGGAATCGATGAAAGTGTGTTAAAATCAACAATTATTTCAAGCGTTTGAAGTGATTATAAAAATTTTAATATTGATAAATACTCAAAAAAAGAAACGCTTTTAGCAATTTTAAATGATGAACAAAAACTTAAAGATAGAATCGACGATGTTGAAAATCTTAGGTTGTTCTATTTAAAATACAGAAGAACAATAGGTTTAAACGTTAGAAGACCTGATTACTTTATCGGAAATAACAACCTTAATGGTGCAAATGAAGAATTTATATCTAAAGATGACATAACGCCTGCAGTGAGACCGATTTCTCATCCCTATGCAATTTTATTGGATGATGCAGGTAAAATTAATAGTGATGGATCATATGAAAAAAGTTTTTTTGATGATTTAAGTGCTGGTGGTTGATATGCATTCACTGTTAGGTATACTTCTGAAATATATAATTGAATAAAGGCGTTTTTTATAGATAATATTCAGCAAGGATTCTTGCAAGGAATTTATTCAAGCTCTCCTGAAAGTATGAGAAAAATTATGGCGGAGAGCTTTAACGAAGATGATAAACAATTTAATGCCTTATTTAATGTAATACCATACACCAAAGAAACAGATGACTTGGGTATATATTCTGAAGCCAATTCAGATAATGTTTCATTTAAAGTGTATGGAATAAATGAAGATAACAAAACTCAAAACTTACTGAGAGATTCAAAACATAATTTGCTTGATGGATTATTTGAAAATAAAAAAAATATAATAATTAATGAAACATTAGCAAAAAGACTGAAGCTAAAAGTAGGGGATGAAATTAACTTTGATTATATAAATGAAAAATTAATGAAAAATGGAGAGTTTATTAAAACTGATTCATGAGATGTTTCTGAATTAAATGCAACTTCTGAAAATGGTTTTAGTAATCAACAAGAAATGTATGCAAGTTCACCTACTGATGTTATTAAATCTGGACTTAAAAACAAGTCTATAAGTGATGGTTTTATTTATAATACCGAAATCGATAGTGGTTCTGAAACTATGACAAGCACAACAAATATGACAGAACTAGTAAATAATGGTGAAATATATAGAGAAAAAGATAAAATAAATAACACATATTACATTTCCGGAATATCTAGACAGTACGGAAATGCGAAGGCTTGAGTACAAAATGAAACAATAAAAGCGGACATTGGTTATTCAGAATCAGAGGCCCTTTTATTTCAAATATTTTTGAAGGAATGAAGTAATCCTAAAATTGATACAGATGGCGATAACTTGATAACAATCAATTCACTTAAACAGCTAGTTGAATCAAAAAAATATGAAGCTAACGGATCAGACATTTATTCAAAATTCAAAGAATTTAAAGAGTGAGCAAATCAAAATGAAGAAAACAAGAAAATATTGAAGTTATTTGAAAATGAATATCCAATATTTAATTATAAAGCTTCAAAAGAAGCTGAATTTAATGATGTTTCTAAAGGTTTATCTGTATCACAACAATACGGTGATTTTTCTAGTTTTGGTTTAAATGGAGGTCAAATTTCAGGAAGAAGTTTAACTGGTTACCAAGTTTCAAGCATGAAGTCTATAATTCAATTATCTGAAGCAAAAAAAATACAGAAAAGGGTTATGGATAACATTACACTTGTAGTTATTTTTATAGTTTCTGGAATAATTGCTCTTTGTATAATTATTATTATGTTGATTGTTAACTTAGTAATAGTTAAGTACCAAAAAATAATTGCAGTTATGAAAGTGCTGGGTTATAAAAACAGTTATATTCTTTCGGTATTTGTTGGTATGTACATTCCTATTGTTATGGTTACAACTATACTTGGTTATATTGTAGGGGTTTTATCAATGTGAGGGTTAACCTCTGGTTTAGCTTCTAATGGGCTAGTGGTTCCGTTCTTTGCTTTTACATGATGATATCCAATAGCTGTTTTAGGGATAGTTTGAATAATTTATGTTGTTTCCTCTATTACGAGTTGAGAAATTCTTAAAAGGATAAGATTGCTCCTTGCAGTTCAAGAAGGGTAGTGTATTTATGAGAAAATTAATTACTTTATTAGGGTCTTTAGGAACTATAATACCCATTTCATTGTCAACAATCTCTTGCTCCTCAAGAGAACCGTGAGTGGAAACATTAGATAGACCGGAGCCTATTTATGCTATTAAAAAAACAGGTTATGTTAATTTTACAGAAGATAAAATTGATATAAATAAATTTAATTATACATATGATCTAATTGACGAAATAAACTTTTATTTTAATGAATGTGGTTATAATGTTGATGATATGGAATGAAGTGTAGTTAGAAACAAAATGTTATTATCTAAAGGTTTGGATGATAATTTGCTTCAAAATGGTACATATACCTTTACTATTACAAACAAATTAAATGATAACGATAAAATTATTGTTCAACAAAAAATTACAAATTCTAAAAAATTAGACGATATGATTAAAAACACAGATTTAGGAGCTATTAGTGATATAAGAATTAAAACAATTCTAATGAAGGTTATTTTTAATAATTTAAATTTAATTTCAAGTATAAATGATATTGCTGATGGTATGTTAAATGAAGAAAATTTTGAAATTAATAATAATCAAATCACCTTAAAATTTGGCGATTTCGATAAAAACGATAGAGACAAATTTTACGGTGAACTGGTTTTAACGTATAAAATTGAAAAATTTGTTCCTGAATGAGACGGTCAAAAGACAATTGAAGATATGTCAACATTTTTTGGAGGAAAAACTCAAACAAATTTAGATACTTTGAAAAGTATAAAAAGATTTGACATATTCACACAATTTATTACAAGAAATTTTTCTAATAGATTGAATTATCTTCCTGTTTTAGTTAATGACCTTGATGTAGAAAACATGGTAATAAAAAAAATAGATGGTACCGATAATGAATATGAGGCTATGCTAAATGCAGTTTCAGCCCCAGAAAATGGTTACACTCAATATCTAATAGGGTCAATAAAATTAACTTTCACCTATTACGGTGAATTTGAAGGTTAAAAAAATACAAGCGCAATAAACAGGGAAAAAATAATTCTACACATCTGAAAGGAAGTGTAGAATTTTTTTATGTCTAAAAACTTAACAATAAATCAATGGATTTTTATTATAGGAATATATAAAGAAGATGGTTTGATGAAAGCTGTAAATGAATATAAGCAATTAACAGGTAAGACCACAAAAAATTGTTATATTCAAAGAGTTATCAAATCAAAAGTCTATTTAGTAGATAATAAAGGTATGAACGCATTAATTAGAACAAAAGGTAGCGGAAGACCTAAAAGCCGCGATGATTCAGATATTCCATCAATAATCGATGAATTAAATAAAGATGAAAAAAGAGAAATTATAGAAAGTTGAATAAAAGAACAAAGAGATAAATGAAATAAAAATTCCTTAGATAGTTTTTGCCATTTAAGGAAGCATTTAATACCAAAGATTTTAAAATTTCATAGAACTAGTTATTACAAAGCCAAAGTCACAAGAAAATATAAGTACGATCATTTAAGAGAACAAGTTGAAAGTATTTTTAATTTGTCGAAAAAAATTTATGGTAGTCGAAAAATTGCTGTAATTTTAAATGAACTAGGAGTCGACATTTTTGATAGAACCTTAAGACACTATATGTTTAGATGAGGTTTGATTACTCTAACAAGGAGAAAAAAAGAAAAGCTGAATCAAAAAATACCAACGTTCGTTATAATGATTTAGTTAAAAGGAATTATAATCCTGATGTAGATAACATTATTGCAACAGATGTATCCTACATCCCTGCAAATTTAAAGGAAAAAATATTTATTTATCTGCTGCAATTAATCACAAAACTAATTATATAGAGTCTTGAAAATTATCTGCCATAAACGATAATCAATTGGTGACTGACACAATTAACAATTTAAATAGAACTGAATTTATTTTCCATTCAGATCATGGTGCTCAATATTCTAGCAAAAGTGTTTTAGCAACATTAAAAAAAGTAAGGGCTAAAACTTCAATGGGAAGAGTTGGTAATTCATTAGACAATAGAGAAATCGAATACTTTTTTTGTTGCCTAAAGGGAGAATATTTGAATCATATAAATACTAAACAAATGAATATTAAAGATATAACAAAACATATATCATGATATATAAATTGATATAATAACGAAAGAATACAAAAGAACTTGAATTGAAAAACACCAGCACCTGCTGCTGGTGTTAATGTTCAAGTTTAAGTGTAGAATTATTTTTTCCCACTATACAAGCTTGTATTTTTTATTACTCTTCTTCCATTTCCCCACGAATTTTTAAAATTAAGTCATTTACCATGTTGTTTTTTGCAAACATAACAATAAAGTCATCTTCTTTTAAAACTGTATATTCATCAGGAATAACAACTTTTCCATTACGTTTAATTTGAACTATGTTAAAGTCTTTGTTAGTACTTAACCCAGCTTCATTGATGGTTTTGTCAAATACTTCTTCATTTTTTACCATAATGTGGGTAAAACTGTATTCTCCATCAGTTGATTGAACATCTCCATCAATATCAAATAATGATTTTGTTGCTATTAATCTTCCTGCAAGTACATCAGGGATGATGATCTTGTCTTCTTCAATTCCAAGTGCTAATAAAATTCTTTTGTGGTGTTTATCACGAGCACTTACAATGATGTTTTCAACTTCTAAGTCTATTAAGTTTAAAACAGTTAATATACTTGCTTCCATATCAGAACCAAAAGCTACAATTACACAATCAAATTGTGCTATTCCGTTTTTTTCTAAAGCATTTTTATTGGTTGAGTCCAAAACAATTGCTTCACCAGCTTCAAAATCACTTAAATGAAGATTTAACTTCTCTTCATTTATATCAAAGATTTTGATATTTTGTCTCTTTTCATCTAGTGTTTTTGCAACAGATAATCCAAAATTACTTGCACCAATTATTGCAAAACTTTTCTTTTTAGCCATATAATTCAAGCCTCAACTTTCTTACTCATTAAATTATACAACTCTTTTTAAGAATGTTGTATAATTTAAGATAGGTTTTCAATTCATAAGGAGTTGAGTTTAAAAATGGATAAAATGAATACTGATATTAAAGAAAAGAAAAGCAAAAAAGAAAAGAAAATAAGAGGAATAAAGAAACGCAGAAAGGTTGAAAAAGAAGAGAAAAGCTTCTTTTGAAAGCTTAAAAACTGATGACCTTTATCTAAAATTAGTGGAAAAATAATTGTAGGTTATTTATTAGCTATTTTTATTGGAGGATTCTTGTTAAGTATTCCAGGTATAGTTTTAGATAAAGAGTCAAATTGAAACTTTATAACAGGTATGTTTACAGCATCAAGTGCCATTTCAGACACTGGGATCACTATTTTACAAACAAATACTCAATATAGTTTTATGGGCCAATTATTTATCCTTTTAATGATAAAAATTGGAGGGATAGGGTTATTGACTATTAAAATAGTGTTTTTAGCTCTTTTAAATAAGAAAATCTCATTAGATGACCAATATGTTGCAAAATCAGAACGTGGTAGTGGTACCTTAGGAAACACAGTAGAAATGATAAAAGATGCTTTTATCTTTCTTACCACAATCGAAATAATTGGTTCATTCATTTTATTCTTTGGGTTTTACTTTACACCAATGGCGACAACAGCAACATTTGATGGTACAAGTTTTGATGTAACAAATCCATATAATGATTTTGGAAAATCACTTTGATTTTCAATCTTTCACTCAGTGAGTGCTGTAAATAATGCAGGTTTTGATGTATTGAGTAATGCATCACTAAAACCTTATAATCAAACAGGAAATTCAGGATACTTTTTACAATCAGTGTTTATGGTTCAATGAATTATTGGCGGACTTGGATATCCAACTTATCATGATATAAAGAAAAAAATAAAAGCTAGAAAAAGTGGTAAAACTGTAAAGTTCTCATTGTTTACTAAATTAAACTTTGTGGTTTATACAACTTTATTGGTAATGGGACCAGTTTTTGTAATTATGTCAGAAACTTTAACTTTAGAAAAAAGTAAAATTATGTATGTTGACAGTAGTTTAACTGTTAAAAAAGCAACTGCCAAGTGGATTTTTGATGTTATTTTTAATGTCACCTCTTGTAGAAATGCTGGATTTTCAACAGTAGATATTAACCACTTTACAGCAGGTTCAAAGTTTATTATGGCTATATGAATGTTTATTGGTAGTGCACCAAGTTCTACTGCAGGAGGAATACGTACTACAACATTTGCAATTTGTGTATTGGCTATTTTCTCTATTATAAGAAATAAAAACTCTGTAGAGGCATTTAAAAGAAAAATACCAGATGAAATAGTAAAAAGAAGTTTTGCTGTAGTTTTAATTTCATTCTTTATTGTTATTGCAAGTATCTTTGTTGTATACATAGATTCAAACAAAATGTTAGATAGAATTACAGTAGAACCTATATCTCCTGGAGAAGAAGGAGGAATGGAAGTTTTAGGAACAGAACACACCATAATAAAATTGATAGTTTATGTATGTAGTGCTTTTGGAACCGTTGGTTTCCAACCATTCTCAAATGCACAAATTTTAGAAATGGGAGTTATAAGTAAAATGATGCTTGTAATTACCATGTTTGTTGGTCAATTGGGTATTTCAAATACATTATTGGCTTTTGCAAAACCAAAAAATAAACAAAATTACTCATATTTAGAAGAAGAAGTAACTATTGGATAGTGCTTCTTTTTTTAATTTATCATTATAAAAGATAAACACTACATAATAATGGGGTCAAAAATTTGACACTTATTTTTAAAGGAGTAAGATTATTTTTGTAGACATTTCATAGAGGTGAATATTATGAATTTAGAAAATAAAAAGGGTGAACTTCCTCTCTCCGTTGAGGTAGAAAGCCATCAAAAAGAATGACATAGATTATCTAATGAGAAAATCTTAAAAATTCTTAAAACCGATCAACACAAAGGTTTAACACAAAATGAGGCAGATAAAAGATTAGAGGAATTTGGTAGAAATACTTTACCACAACCTAAAAAACCAAATATCGTGCTTATATTTTTAAAATCTTTCTTAGATCCATTAAGTATAATGTTAGTTATTGCGGGACTTGCTTCATTAGTTGTTTCTTTAGTGTCTGGTGAAATAACACCACCAGACATTGCAGGAATAACAATTATAGCAGTTATAGTTCTTTCAAACTCTTTTATAGCAACAGTTCAAGAGTGAAAATCACTCAATCAAGTAGCTTCTCTTGGAGATAAAAAGAGAATTGCTGTTGTTTTAAGAGATGGAAATAAAAAAGAAATTGATATTGAAGAACTAGTTCCTGGAGATATTATTTTTATTAAATCTGGGGATTTTGTTCCTGGAGATACAAGAATTGTAGATAATCAAATGTTAAAAATTGATGAATCTGCATTAACTGGAGAAAATGAATCTGTTGATAAAATATCAGAGATCATTAAAGAAAAAAACTTAGTATTGGGTGACCAAAAGAACATTGCTTTTATGTCAACATTAGTAGTTGAAGGTAAAATGATGGGAGTTGTTTTTGGAACAGGTCCTAACTCAGAAATTGGAAAAATTGCAACAAAAATTACTGATACCAAAAAAGAAACAACTCCTTTAGAAAGAAAAGTTGTTAAATTAACTGTGGTTATTGGTTTAATTTCAGTTATTTTAGGTTTAATTTTATTTGGAGTAACTTTATTAATTAAAAATAATTTAGACTGAGCTACAAACCCAGAACAATTTGAAAGTTACAGTAAATTAATTCTAATTGCAGTTTCTTCTGCAATTAGTGTTATTCCAGAATCATTAACAATTATTGTAAAAATTTGTTTAATGGTTGCAACTAAAAAAATGGCAAGAAAAAATGTTTTAATTAAAAATCCAAAATCAATTGAAACACTTGGTAATGTAAATGTTATTTGTTCTGATAAAACTGGAACACTTACACAAAACAAAATGCATGTTGATAGTTTATTTATGAACATGAAAAGTAGTAACATCGAAGAACTTGATTTTTCAAAAAGTGAATATGTTACAAATTGTTTAGCTTTATGTAGTGATGCCTTAATTCACAAGGATGAAAAAATAGGTAGTGCAACAGAACTTGCATTAATTGAAATGCTAAAAAAATATGATATTAAGTATTTAAATTTAAGAAAAACTCATAAAAGAATTGATGAAATTCCTTTTGATTCAAAGAGAAAAATGATGACAACAGTTTGTCAAGTTGATGACAAAAAAATAGTTTACACAAAAGGGGCTGTAGATTATTTAGTTAAATCATGTAAATTTAAAAATATTGATGGTAAAGTTAGCGAATTAACTTCAACTGATGTTGAAACAATTAAAAACCAAATGTATGAATATGCAAAAAAAGGTATGAGAACAATTGGTTTCTCATATAAAGAATTGATAAATGATGATGATTTATATGAGCAAGATTTAATTTTCTTAGGAGTGGCAGCTATAATAGATCCACCAAGAGAAGAAGTAATACATTCAATTAAAGAAGCTCACAGTGCGGGAATTAGAGTAATTATGATCACAGGAGATCATAAAATTACTGCTTTTGAAATAGCTTCAAGACTTGGAATATCTAATGAATACTATAAAGACGTAATAACAGGACAAGATATTGAAGAGTTAAGTTATGAAGACTTAAAAGAAAAACTAAAAACTACAAATGTATTTGCAAGAGTTAATCCAGAACATAAAGCTTTAATTGTTACAGCTTTACAAGAAGATAACAACATTGTTGCTATGACAGGAGATGGAGTAAATGACTCTCCAAGTTTAGTTAAAGCAGATGTTGGAATTGCTATGGGAATTACAGGAACAGAAGTTTCTAAAGAAGTTAGTGATGTAATCTTAAGTGACGATAACTTTAAATCAATTATTGCTGGGGTTAACTCAGGAAGAAACGTTTATGAAAAAATTAAATACTCTATCTCATTCTTAATTGCTGCAAACTTAAGCCAAGTATTAACATTGCTTTTAATTTTAGCAATTCATCAATCATTGGCTTTAAACTCAGTAAATATTCTATTCCACATCTTTGTGGTTGAAACAATTGTAGCAATCCCAATTGGAATGCAAAGAGAAAGAAAAGGGGTTATGTTAAATCAACCTCCAAAACATAAGCGAGAAACGTTATTAAAAGGAATTGTTATTCAAATGATAATTACAACCACTTTTAATACCTTATTTGCAGTTTTAAATTATCAAATTTCAATTTGATATTTACCGGGAGACTTAGAATTGGCTGAAAACTATGGTAAAACAGGAGTTTATGTAGCTGTTATGTTTTCACCAATCTTCTATGCTATTTTATACAATAACTTCTTCTTGCCAATCAATTCTGATGGACAAAACCAAGTTGTGGTGGATAGATATAAACCAAATAGATGATTATTAATTTTGATGGCTGTTGCTTTGACTTTATCAGTTCTTACAATGCTGCCATTTGAAAAATTAAATGAATTCTTTGATTTTAAAACTCAAGGTATGCCACCATTGTTAATGGTTATATTCTTTGCAAGTGCTTTAATGGTTCCTTGATCTATTTGGGCAACTTACAAACTATTGTTAATTTCAACAAAATGTAAAAAAGCAACCAAAGTTGCTAGTCTATAAAAAATGTTCTTACAATATGTAAGAACATTTTTTTTATTTAACTAAACTGTGTCGTTTAATTACTTTAGCTATTTTTGAATCCTTATCTTTTGAGTTTGAGTATCAACCAATTGGTTGTATACCATAACTTCATTGATAACATAATCAAAAGCCTTTTTTGGTATCAACAATTGTTGCTTTTAATTCTTGTTTTAAGACTTTTGTTCTAAATTTGTTTATATAGAAAGTCATATGTCTATCAACAAGTGAATTAATTGCAGGAATCATAAGTATTGCAAAAATTGTAGATATTTCTAAATCTGTAATTCAATGGAATCCCATGATAAATAAACTATATTTCATTGTACAAAGAAGTATAAAACAAAATGCAAGCATTCAAACTTTTTTATTTGTCATTTTTCTTCCCTTATGTTCACCTATAAAACAAAATCATAAACCAAATGCTGCAAAAGTTGAGTTTGTGTGTCCTGAAGGAAATGCTCTTGCATATCAAACGTTTGTAACTTTTCTTTTATCAGCTTCTGATAAAAATCAGTACTTTAAGCTATCAAAGAAGTGATTTGGTTTTCATCAAGGATAATATTCTACAGGCCCTGTACCGTCAACTCCAGTACCTCAATTAATATGTGTGTTGTCATAAACTCAACTTGGATCTTCTTTTTGTTTTTCAGCCAATATTTCTGAAAAATGAACATGAAATCAAAAAGGTCGTCCAAAGCTTCATTTAACTATCATTATAAAGAAAGCAAGTATCATCATATATAGCAAAGCTTTAAATGAATCTACTCAATATTGTTGTTCTAAAACATCGCTTCTTTTTGAAAAAACAAATCTTAAGTAATAAGTACTTATAAGTACAATTGAAGTTTGTATTACTCTAACAACTCCATAAGCTCAATATCTATAAAGTATTGTGTCCATAATTTTGGCATCTCTATCATGACCAAAACCATTATCTCAGTTTTCAAATCTTGTTATAGATTGAGAAACCAAAATTCCAATATAAATACTTAGTGCAAGTACGTAATAAGAATAGTGGATTCACTTATTATTTCTTACAAAGTTATTTTTTGCATGTTTATTTTGGTAATATATGAAACTTTCTCATCAAATAGCAAATAAAATAAATGCTATTGGTTCAAAGATGTATAACCCCATTTCATCCATAAAAACTGTTAATGCTTTTAAAAACTTATTATTAAAAACTTTAAATGTTACATCTGCCATTTGTTGATCATAAAAAGAAGCTATTATAAAAAGTATTAATGATAAACAAAACAAGACAAATATTGGTACTTTAAATTTTCAAAAAGTGCCATCTTTTTTAAAAAAATTCATTACTATTTCCCGTCCTTTATATACCATAATATTTTATATTAAGTATTTGTTGTTTTATAGTGTTTTAAGGATATAAAATATATTTACAATTTGTAAAAATTTTTTTATTTTTTTCGAAAAAATAGTTGCTAAATATTTAAAAATATATTAATATAAATCTTGTCCTTTAACTAAGGCAAAAAATTTAAAAATTAATAAAAAAATATTGCATTTCGCTAACCAATTATGCTATTATGAATAAGTGAGATTTTTCTATCTAATGGCTTTTTAGCTCAGTTGGTAGAGCAACCGGCTGTTAACCGGTTGGTCGCAGGTTCGAGTCCTGCAAAAGCCGCCATTTTATATGGCCTGTTGGTGAAGCGGTGAACACACACGGTTTTCATCCGTGCATACACGGGTTCGAACCCCGTACAGGCTACCATTATTTTTTTATTTGTGGAGTGCTAGCTCAGTTGGGAGAGCTCCTGCCTTACAAGCAGGCGGTCGGCGGTTCGAGCCCGTCGCACTCCACCATTTTTTTACGCTGATGTGGCTCAATTGGCAGAGCAACTGACTTGTAATCAGTAGGTTGTAGGTTCAAGTCCTATCATCAGCACCATTCAGAAGAAATGTAAACAATCTCTTTTAGAGGTTGTTTTTTTATGTAATAATTAAATATAAAGAGGGCAAAGCTATGAAGAAAAGTAACTATATTCTTGCAATTGTAGGGTGTACAGTAGGTATAATAACTCAAATATTAAGTTACATATTGTTTAAACCTATAGCGCAAGGTCTTAATGCATATGATCCAACAGGACATATTTTAGTAATTATTTATATAACATGTAATCTAATTTGACTATTGGCAATTCTAAGTTTAATTGTTTTTGGTAAAAAAATGTCAGTTTGATTTGTGGGTGCTATTGTTGGTGTTACATATGCAATACTAGTTATTCTTTTTTCATGATTGTTAGTAACTTGAATTTTTTGAGTATTTAATATGATTTCAGGAATTATTTTAATAATTGCCTGTATCTTGATATTTAAAGAAAATAGAGATAACTTATAAAAATCCAAATATATTGTTTGGATTTTTTTGTGTCATTTTTCCAATAAAGAGTGTCAAAACTATGTAAAGTATTTTAAATTTTTTCTCTTACCTTATTATTGTTTTTGTAAGGGGGAAAACAATATGAAAAATTTTAAAATAAAACCAAACACTTTAAGATTATTTATCATGAACTTGTTAGTGGTATCTTTGTTTTTGACTCTTGTTGAGTTAATAATTATTTTATCTTTTAAAGGTGTTTGGGTTGGAGAGCAAAAGTTTGATATATTTGAACAAAACAGAAACAAACAATACTATATTCAAAATATTATTAAATTTAGCTTTATGATATACATGTTAATAATTATGTATATGGGGTATAAAAAGAACTCAGAATTAAAATTGAGTGTCTTAAAATTGCTTTTATTAGGTTGCCTAATTTATACTGTTGTAACAAGTTTTAATTTAATTACAAGTCATTCTCTTGGGAAAATACTTTCACAAGACAAAGTTGTTCAAGTTTATTCCAAAGCATCAGTTGTAATTGTTTTGTATGATATTATAAGTGTTTTAATTTTGGTTCTAGTTATAATTAGATATATAATTTATGTATCAATATTTATGTTTAACTTAAGAAAACTAAAGAAAGGTAAAAATTAATGAAAAAAATTAATTATAATAATGTTTTAAATGAAAAACTTTTTATTTTAATGCTTTTCACTCTATTAATGGGTGGAGTTTTTTTCATAAATTCTGGTTATCAAGGGATTGACTTAGCTCCTATAGTGACAGCATGATCAATAGCCCTTTTATCTTTTATTATGTTGTTTGTAGCTTTTTTAAGTCAATTTAATATAGTTTCTAAGAAATGGTTATATATAATGTTTTATCCTCCTTTTCCCTATAGAACTGTAAAAAGAATAATAAAGAATGAATCAAAACAAGATTTTGATGCATTTAAAACACAAATGTTTCTTTCAAAAATTCGATACGCTATTATGTATTTAGCTATATTGATTGTCTCTTCAGTATCAATAAAAACCAATATATACAATGTAGTTATTATAGTTACTTGTAGTGTGGTTTTGTTTAATGAAGTAGTTCAATTTATTTTAACCTTATGTTGAAAAAATGGGAAAGATGTAAAGATATTAGAAAAGTTGTATATTGTTGGTAAAACCTATAATTCAAAATCAAAAAAAGTGAACGATGAAGTTATTGAGTTTATAGAACAAAACAAGGGAATTGCAAATTACAAGGAAATAGGTAAAAAATTTGATATTTCAAATGAAACGTTAAATAAAATTGTTCAAAGTGAATCTGGATTCACGTTTAAACAATATTCATTAAATTTAAAAATGAAATATGCAAAGAAATTATTAGAAGAAAACAAATATTCAACTCAAGAAATAGCTGAAATGTGTGGATATAATTCAAAGTCTTCATTTTTAAAAGCTTATAAAGCTCATAATAATTAAAGCAACAAACAATGTTGCTTTTTTTGTTGCTATTTTCGAATTTAAGAGTAATATATCAATATACCCCTAGGGGTATATTTATGGAGGCTATTATGAAAAAGACAATAAGACAAGAAGAGGTTAAAAAAACCTACACACAACATTTAAATAGAGTTAAAGGACAGGTGGAAGGTGTTGTTAATTTAATTGCAAACGATGCTTACTGTTTAGATGTAATAAATCAAATTAATGCTATTAGAGGTTCTTTACTATCAGTTTCAAAGAAACTTGTAAATGAACACATTGATGGTTGTGTTAAAAATGGTCATAATAGCGAAGAACATTTAGAAGAAATAAAAGATTTGATAGATAAACTATCAAAATAAGGAGAAAGAAAATATGCAAACCATAAAATTAGAAGTTAAAGAAATTAAATGCCAAGGATGTGCAAATAAAATAATAAAAAGTGTAAAAAAAATTAAAGGGGTTAAAAATATTGAAGTAAATGTAGAGGCAAAAATAGTTGATATAGAATTTGATAATGTTAAAGCAAGTATTGATAAAATAACTGATGCAATTGGAAAATTAAATTACAATCCAGTAATGATCTAAAATGTTACAAGAAACTTTTAAAATAACAGGTATGACCTGTGCCAATTGTAAAAATGTTATTACAAAAAAAGTGAATAATTTAGCTAATGTATCAAAAGCAAAAGTAAATTTATCTTTAAACACATTAAAAGTTGAAGGAAATGATAACTTAAGTGAACAAGAAATTATTAAAGCAGTTCATGAAGCTGGATATAAAGCAGAAGTTTTAGAAGACAATGATTTTAAAACTAAAGATTTAGAGTTAACTATTATGTCTATAAAATTTTTACTATCTCTAGTTTTGACTTTACCTATGTGAATAGCTATGGTTTTAATGTTATCTAAAAATCATTCTGATTTTTCAATGTTTCTGCATAATCCCATTTTCCAAGCTAGTTTAACAGGAGTGGTTGAGTTTGTGATAGGATGAAAATTTTTTGTTGAAGTTTTTTATGGAATAAAAAACAAAAAAACAAACATGTCATTTTTGGTTGTTGTGGGTACTTTATCTGCAATAGGTTTGAGTATTTATAACGCAACACAAAATAACTGACAAACAAATATGTCTTCTCACCCGTTGTATTTTGAAACAGCTGCAACCATTATCACTTTAGTGTTGCTGGGAAAAGTTTTAGAAACACTGGCTAAAAATAAAACTACAAACTCTTTAAAATCTTTAACAAAATTACTACCAAGCAAAGCTGTTAAACTTGTTGATGGAAAAGAAATTGAAGTTGAATTAAAGGAACTTAAAGTTGGAGATATAGTTGTTGTTAAACCGGGAACTTCAATACCGTTGGACGGTATTGTAATTGAAGGAATTAGTTATGTAAATGAATCAATGTTAACTGGAGAATCAAAACCAGTTAAAAAAACAGTGGGAAGTGAAGTTGTTGGTGCAAGTATTAATAATGATGGTAATTTAAAAATTGAAATTACTCAAATTGGTAAAAATACTACAATTTCTAAAATTGTGGAACTTGTAAAAGATGCTCAAACTTCAGAAATAGAAATTCAAAAAACTGTAGATAAAATTTCAGCTTGATTTATTCCAATTATTTTTACCTTGACCATAATAACTTTTATTGCTTGATCCATTTATTACAAAAACTTTAATGAAATTGCCTTTGTAAATTCTATTGCAGTTTTAGTTATTGCATGTCCTTGTGCTTTAGGTTTAGCTACACCAACAGCAATAATGGTAGGAACTGGAAGAGCTGCACAAAACGGAATTTTGTTTAAAGGTGGAAACATGATTGAAAAACTTGCTAAAGTTAATACAATTATTTTTGATAAAACTGGAACACTAACAAAAGGATTAATGGAAGTTAAAGAATTTGAAATGTTAGATAAAGAATTTGATAGAAAACTAGCTATTGACATTCTAAAGAGTGTTGAAATAAATTCAAACCATCCAATTGCAAAAGCAATATCAAATTGAAAGGTTGATAATTTTAAACAACTACAAGTAAACTCATTTGAAAATGTAACTAGTTATGGAATTCAAGCTAATGTAGAAAATTATTTTGTTAGAATTGGTAAACCGTTGTGATTTAATATGGACCAAAGATCCATACAACAAGTTGAGATATTACAACAAAAAGGACAAACCGTATTTGTTTTAGAAATAGATAATAAAATAATTGCTTTTGTCTCTGTTTCTGATTCACTAAAAGAAAACGCTAAAAAACTTATAAAACAAATTAATGATTTAAATATTGAAACTGTGCTTTTGACAGGTGACAGTAATTTGGCTGCAGAAAGTATTGGGAAAGAATTAGGGATTAAAACCATTTATAGTGAAACACTAGTTTCACAAAAAGCTAAAGTTGTAGAAGAATTCCAAAATCAGGGAAAAATAGTTGCTATGGTAGGTGATGGAATAAATGATTCTGTTGCCCTTACAAAAGCAGATATAGGAATATCTACAAATGATAGTTCAGGAATAGCTATTGATTCCAGTGATGTTGTTCTAATGAAAGAAGATTTACTAGATGTTGTAAAAACCATTAAAGCAGCCAAAAAAACATTAGGTAAAATAAAAACTAATTTATTTTGAGCTTTTGTTTATAATTCTGTAGCTATTCCGTTGGCAATGTTTGGGATACTAATGCCCGAAATTGCAGCGCTAGCTATGGCTTTATCTTCAGTTTCTGTTGTTATAAACTCGTTGTTTTTAAAAATTAAATAATCATATAAAACCTCTCAAAAAATGAGAGTTTTTATATATTTTTTCAAAATTTATAAATTTTCACAAAATATATGATATTATATTTTTGTTCAATTTTGTCTCGTTAGCTCAGTCGGTAGAGCAACTGGCTTTTAACCAGTGGGTCATAAGTTCAAGTCTTATACGGGACACCATTTTATATCCGGAATTGGCGGAATTGGCAGACGCACCAGACTTAGGATCTGGCGTTTTACGACGTGGGGGTTCAAGTCCCTTATTCCGGACCATTAAAGAAACCAATCGCTTAAAAGCGATTTTTTTATATTTCTTTTATTTACAAGCAACTTATATTATAGGTTGCTTGTAAATAAAAGAATATTAAAGTATTATAAATGTATATAAATATAAAAGAGAATATTTTTTTGAGAATTAATAATAATCAAAATTGAAAAAACATTATTTAACTCTGGCTATTTAGAAGTATAAACCATATAAATCTTATAAATTATTAATTACTAATGATACTAATTTATCAATTAGAAACTAATAAGGGGTGATTTTATGTTCTTTGTACAAGAAATAAATGGTGTTTTTAGAGTGCTTGACCAAACTGCAAGAATTTATTTTATGTTTGATAATTTGGCTGCAGCTCAACAAAAGTGTGCTTATTTAAACTATTATATGAGTTACAATATAGGCTCCAACTATAATAATATGCCTTTGTATAATCCTCCGCCAATTATACCTGTGGTAACTTTATATCCTCAAGTTCAAACTTTTCAACCTCAACCTCAAATGCCCATGATGAATGCAGGATATGATTTTGAGGGCGGAATAATTAAGAATAATGAAAGTAAGGCGAACTTAAACTATGAACAGAATCTATTTTACAATAGCAACAATAATAGAGACATAAATACCTATATAAGTGAGGTTGAAATAAATAAGTTCATAGAAAAATTAGAAGAAGATCTATAAAAATATTTCAAATAAAATAAATTTAACAATTAAAAAGTATCAATCCTAAACAAACAATAAAGGAGTGAAAGAATGAAAAAATTATTAAGTATATTATCAGTTATAAGTTTACAAACTGCCACAGTTTCAACTGTAGTGGCATGTAGAAAAACACCAAAAATCGACAATGTAGAGGATGAAAAGCCCGGGGAAGAAGAGTTAGACGATACTGCTGAAAAATTAACTCTAAGAAATGAATTTTTAACAGAAGCTAATAATTTAATTAGAGATTATATTGATGGAGTTAAAAGTGAATCTTTAATGAACACAATAGAGGCTGCATTAATTGCTAATAGTTTCATTAAAGATGAAATTTTAAATCAACTACTTGGTGATAAAGAAACGGTTAAAGTTGATTTAACAAATGAACAAAAAAACCTTATAAATCGAGACATCGAAACTTCTCTAAAACTAGCTTCAAGTCTAAAACCACTTTTGGAGAACTTCAAAGAAGTTGAAAAGTATTCATTTTTATTTAATGGAATAAATTCAATTTATAAATCTTTTTCAATTGTAGACGATTTAGAAATAACTAAAAGTATTTCAGAAGATGAAAAAGAAAGCAACTATCTTGTTAGTTTTAAAATAGAGGTTGCATTAAACTATAGTTTTAATAATGTTACAGAAGATCATTTGTATTTGTCAGGAAATTTAAATTATAATTTAGTTTCTTCTGACAGTATATTTAATGCTCTTAAAGAATTAGCTTTGAAATTACCAAAATTAATTTATGAAGAAAACAAAGATTTTTTTGACCTAGATTCAGATATATTAGATACTAATAATCAAGCATTTTCTGCAAAAAATGATGATGCCCTTTATCATTTTTCTAAAGCAGATAACAAAAAGAAACTAGATGATATAGTGAATTTACAAGCTAAAGACATTATTGGTGGAGGAGATGTAAATGCTATTACTTTTGTTGCAAACTCTTCTAAAGTATTAGACAGGTTATATGGTGAGCAAAATATAGCAGCAACTTTAAGTGAAAAAAGTTTTGTAGAACAAGCCATAATGTTAAAGGACCATGAAAATATTACTGATCAAAGCAAAATAGAAGCTTTTGAAACAGATTATTCTAGTAACTTTGATAAAGACCAATTTAGAAGTAACGCCAAAACTATCATTTCCAATAATTTTGGTGTTGAATTAATAGATGAACAGAATAAACAATTTATTGAATATGGAAGTTTTGAGTTGAGTGATATAGTTGTATCTGCATTTGGAATGGAGATAAGTTTAAATTCATTTAATTTACTTTACACTTATAATACTGAAAAAGTATTTTCACAAGAAGTTGTAAAGGCTTTAGAAAATCTTCAAAAATTATGAGGTATTGAAGAAACTAGCGAAAGATATGCTGCTTTAAAAATTAAAGAAAACGAAGAAAATTCAATTACAAAAGATATTTGAGATTCATTTAAAGCGTATCCCACAAAACCTTTTGAAAAAATTAATAAAGATGTGGCTAAATATTATTCTCCCGCATTACAAGGAACAGCAATTTCAAGCATGATAATTGATAATGACAATGGTAAGAAAAATCCTTATGCAGAAGTGTGGGATGAAGGATTTGCAATATTCTATTCAGGATATGGAGAAGATCAAATGGGTCGAAATGGTGGTTGAAAATTGGTGACAAAATTTGATGACATCACATTCACCATAGAAGCTTGAAATATTGAAGGTTATAAAGATTTCTTTAGAGGAATAAGAGGACAAAATACATTTATTATTGAAAGAAAGTAGAAATTATTTAAAAATCTTAAGAACTTTATTGATCAAAAGTTTTTAAGATTTTTTGTAATGCACTAAGCGATGTTAAAAAAAATCCTAACTAAAGATGTCACAAAACCAAAAGTTGGTTTTTGGGTATTGTTCACTTTTTTGTGAAAAATACTCTTCCTTGAAAAATCCATAATAGTCATAAATGTTATTTCTTTAATTTTAACCTTAACTTTTGCAATTGCATTTCAAGCATTTGCAATAAACCAAGAAGAAGTTATTATATTCTTTAATTTCTACTTTATATTTTATGTAACAGTTTTGTTATTTTTGTTGGCACTAAGGGAGTGTATGCATTTTTGAAATAATAAAGTTGAAGACAAAACTGTTATGAAGTTAGTTATATCAAATAACAGTAGAACAAAAATTATTGTTACATTTTTTGTTGTAAGTATTTTAATAATTTTTATATCCTTATTTTTTAATGCATTAATTATTGTTGTGGCAGATCTTATCAGCAATGGTGATATTAATTCGGTAATAATTTGAAACTGTTTAATTTTATTATTTTATGTTCCTTTAATTTCTACAAGTTTATTATGAGCGTTGGTGGCAGCAATGATTTATATAAATAGAAATATAGCAACAATGTTGGCTGTATTGATATTAACTTTAAAGTTAATATCTTCGATACCTCAAAAATTTCAAGAAACCAAAGAAGAATCGTTATATATTGAGTTTAATAATGGTGTAAACATGTCTGTTTCTAAAGTGAAAAATCTTATAGATTTACAAAAAAATATAAAAGAAAAAAATATTAGATATCCAAATTTATCGAAATATATTAATGATAGTTTTTTAGAAAATAAACTAAGCAAGGGTTCTATGTTTGCAAATGAAAAAAGTAAGTTACTAAGAAAAGAAATTTGAAAAGAACTTGGATTAATCAATGAAACTAAAGATTTTACAGTTACTTTAAAAAACCAAGTTATAGAAAGATTGCCAAGAGGTTGATCTAACTGATCGGTTGGAGATAGTGTTGAAATTAATGTTGTGGTAAAAGATGATTTTATGACTTATGAAAGTTTCCAAGATTTAGTTGAAGTAAATCTTGAACATCCTTATTATTTGGTTATTAAGGAACTTAATGAGTTTGTTCAATACATACAAAACTTTTTTCCCTCAACATATGAATTTAAAAAGAATTATATTGAGCAATTTGATGCGTTTATAGATGTGTTAAATCCTTGCCAGGATTTAACAAAAACTTGTGAGCAGGATTCGAGTTTTATAAATAATATAACCAAAAATTCTAAAAGAGCTATGCAAATTGAAGAATTAAAAACTATTTACCAAAATTATTACTTAAACATTTATGATGGTTTAGCTTTAAGGGTTGATGATGAAGAATTATCATTATTTATAGAAGAGGCGGTTTATAATCCCTTAAGATTATCGGTTAGAATTGTTGAAAATTACTTTATTGATTACACTAGTGATTTTTATTCCATTACAAATCAAGAGGATGCAAATGTTGTAATGACAAACAACGCTGATTATAAGGAGTTCAAAAAAACCGAAAACTTTAATTCTTGATTATATTTAATAAATATATTTTCATCCTCTCAATCGATATACACCTATTATTCAAAACAATCTAGCGAAAACTTTTGGTTTGAATATAAAAATAGATCACATATTGATTTTTCTAAACAAGATAATTTATTTTTAACATACCCGAAATATAAAATTGAATTAACAAAACTAGGAACCATCCAAGAAGACACTTATAAAAATCACCCTCCAATTTGGGGTTTTATGGTTGAGATGTTGGTCATCTCTCTATTCTTTTTGGTGATTTGTATAGTAAGATTCAATAGAATGGATTTGAATTAAATGAGAAGAAAAGAGCACATAATAACTTTTAAAGGTTTTACAAAGAAGTTTAAAAATAATGTAGTAGGTCCAATTGATTTAGCTATTGAACAAGGAAAGTTTGTAGCCTTATTAGGTTCTAGTGGTTCAGGAAAAACAGTTATTCTTGACAGTATGATGGGTTTAATAAAAAAATATAAAGGAACTATTACATTTGCAGGGTATAACAGGAAAAGAGCAAAATCGTATAAAGCAAATGCAAGTCTTGGTGTTTATCAACAAGTGGATTTTTCTTTAGAAACACTTACTTGTTATGATTATTTAAAAATGAGATGTAATTACACAGGTTTGAAGAAAGAAAACCAAAAAGAGGTTCTAGAGTTTTGAATGAAATATTTTGATTTATGAGAATCAAGAAAAAAGAGAATACAAAATTTTTCCCTGGGAATGAAAAATAGAGTTAATTTAATTTTGTGTTTCTTGAATAACCCAGATATTTATATTCTAGATGAACCTGGTGCCAATTTAGATTCAATGTGAAGAAACAAAATTAATAACCTTTTTAGAGAATTGAAGAGTTTAAATAAAACTTTAATTGTTTCATCGCATAATATTAATGAAATTATTGATTTAATCGACAACTATATAGTTGTATATAATGGAAGTAAAATATTTGAGGGAAGTAAGGAAGAATTGAATATTTATACTAAGTACAAAATATTTCTCTCAGAAAAGTTTGATGTAAAAGAATTTAGAGAATTTTTGGATGAAAAAGGTATTAGAACTTTTAAATATGATGAAGAAGAAATATCTATTATTTTTGCAACAAAAAATTTATTACAAATAAATTGGTCTTTTCTATATTTTATAAAAAAGGGAATTCCGATTATAAATGTTACTAAATTATCAGTTAATATGGAATCAATTCATAAAGCTTTGGAAGATCAAATATCTTTTTTGGGAGATGAAACTGGAGAAGTTAACCCTAGAAGAAAAAGGGTGAAAATCAATAAGTAGAATTAAATTTGTTAAAAAAACACTAATGTTTATAGGGGCAAAATTTGCAAATAAATTAGTATAAAACAGGGAAGGTTGCTATAATAAATAGAGGTGATTTTTTATGAAAAATAACTTAAAAGAAAACGTTGTAATCTTTTCAGATTTAGACGGAACAGCTTTAGCATCAAATCATGATTATAGTGATTTGACATTAGAAACAGTGAAAAAAGTCTATGAAAGTGGGCATTATTTTATACCAATTACAGCTAGAAGTACAAAGGATGCTGTATTTCAACAAGGAATTAAACTTGGAATGGATAAAATGGGGGGAATTGTTATAGCTAACAATGGTACTCATATTTATGATTTTAAAGAAGAAAAATTTATAAGAGCTTTATACATTTCAAATGAAATGTTGAAAAAAATTTTTGACGAAACTTATGGTAAGATTGGAAAGTACAAGGTTCATTATTTTTCAGACCAAACAACTTATGTTTACGGTTATGGAGAAAATTCAAAATACTGAAGTGATGTAATGCAAATGGAGTACAAAAAAATTGATTCATTTGAAGACATTCACGAGCCAGTTAATCATTTAACAATAATACTTGCAGAAAATGCTGATGATAAAACACGAGAAGAATTTTACAAAGAATTCGAATTTGTAAAAGACGAGTTATCAATCATTCAGTATACAGAAAGAGTTTTTGAATTAAGTACAAAAGGTATCAATAAAGGAGAAGCGTTAACAGCTACTCTAAAACACCTAGGATTGAATGAACAAAATACTTCAGTATTTTGTTTTGGGGATGGTGTAAATGATGTTCAAATGTTTGAACAAGCAGAACACCCAATCGCCATGCAAAATGCTATTGATGAAGTAAAAAAAGTTGCTCAGGAAGTAACTTTGTCAAATGACGAAAATGGAGTTGCTAGATTTATACTAGACAATATCCTATAAAAGGAGAATAAAAATATGGCAAAAATTGTAGAAACATTAGAACAATTTGAACAAGAAGTTGCAAGTGGAAAAACAGTTGTTGACTTTTATGCAGACTGATGTGGTCCATGTAAAATGTTAGGACCTATCTTTGAACAAGTATCTACTGAAACAGAAGGGGTAAACTTTATTAAAGTTAATACAGATTTACTACCAGAAGTTGCAGATAGATTTGAAGTTAGATCAATCCCAACAATTATCAAGTTAGAAAACGGAAATGAAGCAAATAGATTCGTTGGTTTAATGGGAAAAGACCAACTAAAAACATTTGCGCAATAATTTATGATTAAATTAATCGCCTTAGATATAGACGGTACATTATTGGGGAAAAAGAAGAAAGTTTCTAAAAGAAATATTGCAGCAATAAATGCTGCAAGAGAAGCTGGAGTAAAAATCTGTATAGCAACTGGAAGAAGTAATGCAAGAGTTGAAGACATTGCAAAAGCCATTGGAATTACCAAAAACCAAGAACACTTAATTTGTTTAAATGGTGGAGGTATTTACAAGTATGACGAAAACGAAAAATTGCAAACAGTTAAAGAAACATTGTTTTCAATTGATGAAGTAAAGTTTATTTATAATACTGCATTAGATGAAAATATTAATTGTTTTTCTTATTCAGAGGACACAAAAACCGCATATGTTATTAAAAATAAAGGTCCTTTTGTGTGGTTTATGAAAAAAATCACAAAGAAAAAAATTGAAATTTATAAAAGAGATGAAATGGATCAAAGAGCTTTTAAAGTTATTACTTATGGTAATAAAGAAAATATTGCAAAAGCAAGAAAAGCATTTGAAACTAAAAAATTTGAAATGTTCTCTTGAAGTTATGTTTCAAACAAAACAGTAAATATAGAGATAAATCCTCCAGGTGTTGATAAGTTATTTGCGCTTCAAGAAGTTGCAAGTCTTTACAACATTAAACCTGAAGAAGTAATGTACTTTGGTGATGGAGATAATGATAAAAGAGCAATAGCTTGAGCAGGTCATGGTGTAGCTATGAAAAATGCTGCAAAACATGTAAAAGAAGCTGCAAAACATACAACAGATCATCATAAGAAATCTGGTGTAGGTAAAAAAATTGAAGAGCTAGTTTTGAAAAAATAGTTAAATTTAACTATTTTTTCTTTTATTTTTGAGGGGTATAAGAGGTTAAATTGTTATAATTAAGGTAAGAATAGTTAAAGGGCAGGTAATTATGAGAGATATTCAATTAAGTGACAAGCAAAGCTTATTATTTGAAGAAATTATCAACAAAGATAATGAAGTAGAAAATCTATGTAATGAATATCAATTATTAAAAGAAAATTATAATCAAATATCAAATGAATTAAAACAACGCATTTTACAAGAAAAAGAAGAATTAAAAAATAGTGAAATTTCAAAGGTAGATAAAGATAGGCACTTACAAGAAATTTCAAAATCATATAACGTTGAAAGAACTAAGTTAGTTTATGATATGGATAGAAAATTTGACAGTATAGAAAACCATTATAAAGAGCTTAGTATTTTAAAAAAACAAAAAGATACAAGAATCGTATTAAAACTTATTAAAAATGAAATTAGAGAAATTAAGAAAAACTTAAAAGAAGAATTAAAACAAATAAAAGGAAATGAACAAGACAAAATCAAAAGAAATGAAACAATCACTGAAATCAAAACAAAATATAAGCCAAGAATTGAAGAGAAGATAACAGAGAGAAATAAATTAAAAAAAGGTTTAGATAAAATAACTTTATTTTCAGTTCTTACAATTAGCCTTGTTGTTTTGATTGCTGGAGCATTGTGCTTGGATTACTTGGTTTATATTCCTAAAACCAATGGTGGAATTAAATATGATTTTGGTTTAAAAGAATCAATATTTGCAGTATCAGTTTCTGGAATTTTAATTATCCTTTTAGGTGTGGTAGCTTATAGGTTGTTGAATGATAGTGAAAAAGTTTTAATGGCAGAAAGAAATCAAAATAGTTTCAAAACCGGAGTTGGTATAGGTTTTTTTACAAACTTTTTCGACACAATTGGAATTGGTTCTTTTGCACCAACCATAGTACTTTTAAGACTTTTTAAAGGATATAAAGAAGATAAAAGAATTCCTGGAATTTTAAATGCAGGTCATACTATTCCAGTTATTTTACAAGCAATTATTTTTGTTATTGCAATTAAAGTTGATATTTATACACTAATAACTTTAACTGCAACTACAGTTGTTGGTGGATATATTGGTGCATCACTTGCAAATAAGGTTAATGGTAAATCTATTAAATTAATCATGGGAATAGTTTTATTTGTTACAGCTATTTTTATGATACTATCTCATCCAATGATCGGTGTTTTTGAAGGTGTTGGAAAAGCTAAGGGTCTTTCATTTGATGGATGAAAAATATATGTAACAGCGTTTATATTTTTAATTTTAGGATTATTAATAAGTTTTGGAATTGGTCTTTATGCTCCGGCAATGGCTGTAATTACTTTGATGGGAATGGATGTAACTGTAGCATTTCCAATTATGATGACAAGTACAGCATTTGTTATGCCTGTAGGAACTCTAAAATTTATGAAGGACAAAAATTATGAACCTAAAGTTTCTGTTGGAATAACAACGGGGGGAATTTTTGGGGTATTTACAGCATTTGTAATAGTTTTTGTAGGTTTTTCAGGTCATACACAATTTGTAAATTACCTGCTATTCCTAGTAATAGCAGTAATATTCTATGCTTCAATCTCAATACTCTATGATTTTTTTAAAGGCAAAAAGATAGAGTAAAAAACTTTAAACTTTTCTATTATTTTTGTACATTTTCATCTTTTTCCTGACGATAGTTACATTGGAGGAAAAAGATATGACAAAGAAAAGAATAAAAATAGGAAATGTATATTTAGATTTTTTTGAACTAGACATTGATTTGGTCATAGAATTGTTAAAAACTAGAAATGACCCAGAAATCGATCATGAATATGATAAAGTTTTGTTGAATGAAAAATTTACACCAGAAAAAAGTGAAGGGACAAAAAAAGATATGAAAAAAGAGGTTAAAAAATTAGACCAATTCCACGTAGAAGGCATTCCAACAAAATGTTTGCCTTTTATTATGGAACAACTTGAAGCTAGTGAGTACAGATGGAATAAAAAACTTGAACAACTGAGTGCAGAACACAAGCAAGAAATTTATGAAATAAATGAAAAACATACTCTAGAATTAGAAAGACAAAGAAATGATTTTAATTCTAAATTCGAAAAGCAACAAAATGTAATTGACAATCAACAAACAAAACTCGATAATCAACAACTAGAACTTAAAGAACTTAAAGAAATTGTTTCAAAATTGATGTAGTAAAAAACTTTAAACTTTTCTGTTATTTTTGTACATTTTCATCTTTTTCCTTACGATAGTTATATTGGAGGAAAAAGATATGACAAAGAAAAGAATAAAAATAGGAAATGTATATTTAGATTTTTTTGAACTAGACATTGATTTGGTCATAGAATTGTTAAAAACTAGAAATGACCCAGAAATCGATCATGAATATGATAAAGTTTTGTTGAATGAAAAATTTACACCAGAAAAAAGTGAAGGGACAAAAAAAGATATGAAAAAAGAGGTTAAAAAATTAGACCAATTCCTTGTAGAAGGCATTCCAACAAAATGTTTGCCTTTTATTATGGAACAACTTGAAGCTAGTGAGTACAGATGGAATAAAAAACTTGAACAACTGAGTGCAGAACACAAGCAAGAAATTTATGAAATAAATGAAAAACATACTCTAGAATTAGAAAGACAAAGAAATGATTTTAATTCTAAATTCGAAAAGCAACAAAATGTAATTGACAATCAACAATTAGAACTTAAAGAACTTAAAGAAATTGTTTCAAAATTGGTTCAATAAAAAACCACACATTATTAAATGTGTGGTTTTAATTTGCGTTTTTGAAATTAAATTGAAATTCATCAGAAGTTTTCATAAAAATCATATTATGGTGCTTGATATCCTCGGAATGTGAGTATTCATATACCCCGATAAATTTATATTGACTTTTTTTAGATTTTTCAATGTATTGTGCAAATACTAAAAATTTTTGAGGTTTTTCTATCAATTTTAAAACATCTTTTTTTCTTTTCTTCTCTTTAACCAAAGCATTATACCGATGTATGGTTTTTCCGTCATTAGAAACTCAATTGTAATAACCAGATTCTTTTCATATCTCAATATCCATGTTCTTTTCAAGATTTAAACAAAGTATTTGATAATCCTCATTTATTCTGTATCCGACCTTCATCATTGAAATACCATTTTTATCAGTAAAAAGTTGACTAATTATATCAGCTATTTTTGGAAAACATATTTCATCGTTTGATGAAAGTAATTGTTTTTCTATAACTTCTCCTAAAGTTTTGGACATATAAACACTCCCTTGTTCATTGTTATAAGTTAATTATACATTGGGATTTTTCTAAAAACTTTTTAAAAAAATAAAAATATTTCCAAAAAGCAAGTATAATAATTACAAAGGAGATGGTTTTTACGGCTTTAAAAATTTTATTAAAGCAACATGTTGGAGTGCCTTGTAAACCAATCGTTGAAAGTGGCGATGTGGTAAAAAGGGGACAGTTGATAGCTATACCAAATGGCTTGGGAACCAACATACATTCTAGTTTTAGTGCAACTATTGGAGAGGTTACTCCAGAGTATATAGAGTTGATTGAGTATGATTTGAATGAGGATGACTCGAATTTTGTAAAACTAGACGGAAAACTATCTAAATTAGAACTTATCCAAAATGCTGGAATAGTAGGAGCTGGTGGAGCTGGCTTTCCTACTTTTGAAAAATTCAAATTTCAATTTGAAGACAAAGATAATGGAAAAATAATCATTAACGCTGCGGAATGTGAACCAATACTTCACCATAACATTTCATTTATTGAAGATAATGTTGAAGTTTTGATATCAGGTCTTAAAGATCTGATGGAAATCACAAACGCTAAAAAAGGTTATTTTGCCACTAAGCATAAATACACAAAAGCTTTTTTAACTATTAGAAAAGCTATTGAAGAAGAAAAAGACATCGAATTATTTGACCTAACAGATATGTACCCTGCAGGGGATGAAAGAGTAATTATTAGAGAAATCACAGGTATAGAATTACAACCTGGAGAATTACCTTGAAAAACTAAATGCATTGTTACAAATGTTGAAACTGTAAAAAATGTTTATAGAGCTATTAACGAGTTAAGACCCGTTATAACTAAAGACATTACAATTGGTGGAAGATTAAAAGATGTTGATGCTTCAGATGGAAAAGTTTACTTAGATGTGCCAATTGGTTTACCTGCAGAAGAAATTCTTAAAGGTGTTTTTGGACCAATGGACCCGTCAGGACCACTTTATGTTGGTGGTCCATTTACAGGACAAATCAGAAAAATGGACTCCCCGGTTACTAAAACTAGTGGGGGTTTTTTAGTTGCTACCCCTTTATTCGAATTCAAAGAAGAGAAATTCGGATTGATTGGATGTGAATGTGGAGCTCAATTAGATGAATTAAGAGAGCTTGCACAATTAATGGGAGGCGAAGTTGTTGCAGAAAAAAATTGCAAAAGAATGGAGCCAGACCCTAACGGAAGATTGAGATGTAACTTGCCCGGTATTTGTCCCGGACAAGCGCCAACAGTATTGGCATTAAAAAAACAAGGAGCTACAGCAATATTGATAGGGACATGTGAATCCCGGACAAACACCGTTGCTAAAGTAACTCCAAATATGGGATTAAAATTAATCCATAAAACTGACTTTGTATTAAGAGCTGCGAGTCACAGATTGTTTAGAAGAATCGAAGATTAACTGTGGATTAAAGCAAATACAAATTCGTAGAAAGTGGAGAGAATATGTCTTTAAGTAAAGAAAAAATTGAAAAAATAAAAGATAAAGTTGCCTTTACTTGCTGTCGTTTTGAAGCAGGTAAAACAATTGATGAATCTGTTCTTGAAGATCCAGCTCTTCTTCCTGACTTTGTAGATTCTGGTCTAATTGTAGTACCAGATAATGTACTGAAAGTTAGAGAGGTAATAGGAGCAAAATTAAAAGTTACAGTGGATGCGCTTACTCCGTTAACAACAGATAATGTTGAAAACATTGTTTCATCAAGTGAACCAGAAAAAGTTGAAGAAAACGTTGCAAGTGTTAATCAACAAGTTGAAACACAACAAGTGGCATTTCAAACTCAACCACAAATGGTAACAAGTGCTGTTCAATCAAATGGAATGGTGAATATAAATATTGGAAAAGGAGAAAACATTAGTATTTCTTTTCCAGCAGGGGGTGGAGTTAGTACTCCACAACCAATCTATAATGAACCAATAACTGTTGAAGGAAAAACTTCTCCAACAGCTTCACAAACAGTTGAACAAGAAACTGTAATAAGAGAACTAAAAAAAGAATATATAAAAGTTGATAAAGTAGAACTTGGAACTAATACAAAATTAGAAAACGGCGTTCTAACTTTAAATAAAAGTTTAGCTAAAAAAGCTATTGCCAGAGGTAATGGTATTGTAAAAAAATTTGAATACGAAGTAATTACTGAAAAAGATTACGGAAAAGTAATTGATACAATTATGGATATTCAACCAATTGCTACAAAAGTTGAAGGCGAATTGGGTCAAGGAGTAACAAGAGTACTTGATAAGGTTGTAATAATGTTAACTGGAATTGATGGAAATAAAAAACAAATTGGAGAATTTGGTTCATCAGAAGGTGAAATTGATAGAAACGTTATGTGAGGAAGACCTGGAGCTCCTGATAAAGGAGACATCTTTATTAGATGTCATGTTGTAATTGAAGCAAACGCAGGAATGGAAAGACCTGGACCATTAGCAGCCCATATGGCAGCTGATGTTATTGCTCAAGAAATTCGTGATGAACTTAAAAAAGCTACTAGTGTAACTGTTGCAAAAACAGAAGAATTCAAACACACTCGTAGACCTGGAAAACCAAAAGTTTGTGTTCTTAAAGAAATTATGGGACAAGGTGCAATGCACGATAACTTGATATTACCAGTTGATCCTGTTGGAACAGTTGGAGCTGTTCCCAATGTAGACTTAGGTAACTTACCTATTGCAATTTCACCACTTGAGTTACTAGATGGAGGGGTTCATGCATTAACTTGTATTGGGCCAGCATCAAAAGAAACTTCAAGACATTACTTTAGAGAACCGTTAGTTATAAGAGCATTGAGCGATCCTGAAATTGATTTTGTAGGATTAGTTCTTGTAGGTTCTCCGCAAGTAAATAACGAAAAATTCTATGTTTCAAAAAGAGTGGGTATGTTATTTGAATACATTAAACCTGATGGGGTAATTATTACAACAGAAGGATTTGGAAATAACCATATCGACTTTGCAGAACATCATAGAATGATAGGTCAAAGAGATATCAAAGTTGTAGGAATGACTTATTCTGCACAACAAGGTGGACTTGTTGTTGGAAATGAATATATGTATGCAATGGTTGACTTGAACAAAGCTCAACAAGGAATTGAAAACGAAATTCTTTCTAACAATACCCTTTCACCAGAAGATGCTATTCGTGCTGTTGAAATGTTGAAATCAATAATGGCAGGAAATGAAATCGAAGAGGCAGAAAGACGTTGAGACCCAAGTGTTAAATTAAAAAATGTTAAAACTATTGAAGACGCCTTGGGAGAAAAAATTGTTTTAGAACTAAACGAACAATCTCTTGAAAAATCTAAAAAACGTAGAGAGATTTATGAAAAAGAATAACAAAAGAGGAATGTTAAATGTTAGTAGATATTGATAACATTAGACTTTTTGAAGGAATAATTACAGAAGTTACTGACGTTAGTGTAAGTGTTGATCTTGCAGGACGTATGGGAATGATGAGAGTTCCTTTAAGAATGGTCATAACAGATAAAAAATTAGAAGTAGGACAAAAAGTTTCTATAAACATGAGTTATATAGAAGTAATTTAGAAAGGAAAATCACTATGGCAATAAAAGGATTTAAATCTGAAATTTATGTTCCAATTACTCCGCCACCAGTTTGAGCGCCAGTTACAAAAAAACTTTCAGAAATGAATGTTAGTCTTGTAACTGCAGCTGGGGTTCATCTAAAAAAAGATAAACCTTTTAATTTGGCGGGAGATACTTCATATAGATTAATTCCATCTGAAACACCAGTTGAAGAACTTATGGTTTCTCACGGTGGTTACGATAATGGGGATGTTAATAAAGATATTAACTGTATGTTCCCAATCGATAGACTACGTGAATTAGCAGATGAAGGATTTATCAAAGGAGTTTCTCCGGTTTTGGTTGGAACAATGGGTGGAGGTGGAAACCAACACGTTTTCACCGATGAAACTGGACCTAAAATTGCAGAAATTTTAAAAGAAGAAAAAACTGATGCTGTTGTGTTAACTGCAGGCCGGGGAACTTGTCACAGAACTGCAGTTATTGTACAAAGAGCTATTGAAGAGGCTGGAATACCGACAATTATGATTGCGGCATTACCACCAGTCTGTTCACAAAATGGTACTCCAAGAGCGGTTGCTCCATTGGTTCCAATGGGGGCAAACGCAGGAGAACCTAATAACAAAGAAATGCAAACAAATATTTTAAGAGATACTTTAGAACAACTTGTGGAAATTGATCAAGCTGGAAAAATCGTACCTCTTCCTTATGAATATCATGCAAATATTTAATTTAGTTTAAATTTGCAAGAAAGGATGAGTAAAGGAAATGGATTTAAAAAAATCAGCTATTTATGCCGTTGAATCTCATACAGAGGGAGAACCAACAAGAATAATTCTTTCAGGTGTTCCCCCTTTAAAAGGGAAAACAATGGCAGAAAAAAAAGATTCGCTGTTAAATGAACATGACTGATTTAGAAAATTATTAATGAATGAGCCAAGAGGACACAATGATATGTTTGGAGCTATTGTTGTTCCTCCTTGTGATCCCAATGCTGACTTTGGAGTTTTATATACTGAGTCAGCTGGTTGCTTAAACATGTGTGGTCATGGAACAATTGGTCTTGCTACTGTATTAATTGAAACTGGAATGGTAGAAAAAAAAGAACCATATACAGAAATAAAATTAGATACACCAGCAGGGTTTGTTGTAGCGAAAGCAAATATTAAAAATGATAAATTAACAAGTGTAAGTGTGGAAAATGTTGCATCATTTTTATACAAAGAAAATATTGAGCTGGATGTTCCTGAAGTAGGACATATAAAATTTGATATTTCATTTGGAGGAAGTTTCTTTATTCTTTTAGAATCAAGTCAATTGAATTTAGATATAGTTCAAGAAAATGATGCATTGTTTGTAGAAAAAGGGATGAAAATACTAAAATATGTTAACGAACATGTAAAAGTAGAACACCCAATAAATACTTATATTAACAAAGTAGATTTAATAGAATTTTATGAAAAACCAAATGACAGACATAAAGATAATTATTCAAATTGTGTGGTATTTGGTTTGGGTCAATTTGATAGAAGTCCTTGTGGAACAGGGACTAGCGCAAAAGTTGCAACTCTTGTAGCAAGAAATGAACTTGAATTAGGACAAGAATTTATTTATGAATCAATTCTGGGAACTAAATTTATTGGAAAAGCATTGTCAAAAACTAAAGTTGGAGACTTTGATGCAATAATGCCTGAAATTACAGGAAAAGCTTGAATAACAGGTTTTTCAAATTACGTAGTTCAACCAGATGATCCTTTTCAAGAAGGGTTTAACCCGAAAGTTAAGTAATGAAACAAGTGCAATTTACCGACCAACAAAATTCTGTAAAACAAGAATTAATTAGTAAAGATTTTGAATTACAAAAAGTTTGTGATCAATTTGAAGAAACTGTTTCAAAACTTGATGTATTAAATCAAAAAATTTTAGATGAAAAAAACAAAATTAAAGAACAAGTTAAATCTAAAAGTATAAGTTCAAGTCAAGCTAAAGAAATGATTGCAAAAGTTAATCAAGATTTTAAAATTGAAAAACAAAACATAAATCAACAGCTTGCAAATAAGAATCAAGAGATGGAAAAAAGTTTTGCAGAACTAAATTCTGCAAAACAAGAAAAAACAGCTAGAGAAACAATTGCCAAAGTAAAAGAGCAATTAAATATATTAAAGTCACAAATTCGTGTAGAGAAAAAAGAAGTAAAAACTGCAAATCAATCCAATAAAGAGTTGATTAAAAAAGAATATGCTAAAATTGATTCTCAATATGCAAAACAATTAAAAGAATTATGTGATGAATATAAAGCTGTAAAAAAAGGTGTAAGTAAAACTTCATTAATTATGATTTACATTATATCTGCAGTTGTAGTATTGATAGCTGCGCTTTCAATAAACTATCTTGTGTACTATCCTCAAGCAAACGGTGGAGCAAAATATGACTTTGGAGCAAAAGAATCTTTGATAGCACTTGGGCTATCTGGAGTATTGCTACTATTGGTTATTTCTACCTCTTACTTGCTATTGAAAGACAGTTCAAAGATGTTACCGCTTGAAAGAAAAAATAATACTTTTCAAAAAGGAGTGATAATTGGTTTTATTACAGACTTTTTTGACACAATTGGAATTGGTTCATTTGCACCAACAATAGTTTTTCTTAAAGCATTAAAAGCAAATGATGATGATAAAAAAATTCCTGGAATTTTAAATATTAGTCATACAGTACCTGTTATTTTTGAAGCCATTATATTTATTGCAGCAGTTAGAGTAGATCCTTTTACATTGATTACACTAATAGCAATGGCTGTTATTGGAAGTTATTTTGGTGCTATGTTAGCAAATAAAATTGACAAGAAAAAAATAAAACTTGTCATGGGAGTATTACTATTCTTCACAGCAATTATGATGCTATTGTCGCATCCAATGATTCAAGTTTTTAAAGGTGCTGGAAATGAAACTGGTTTACCTTTTGATGAATGAAAAATATATTTTGCTTCCTTTATATTCTTGATACTTGGAGGTCTTATGAGTCTTGGTATTGGGCTTTATGCTCCTGCAATGGCAGTTGTTGCTCTACTTGGTATGGATGTAACTGTTGCCTTTCCTATAATGATGGGAAGCACAGCATTCTTGATGCCTATTGGTTCAATAAGATTTATTCAAGATAAAAATTATGCACCTAAAGTTACAGTTGCAATTGCAATTGGAGGTATGTTTGGAGTAATTTGTGCTTTCCTTGCAGTCTTTGTTGGATTTGCAGGAAACACAGAATTTGTAAAATATTTATTATTCTTAGTTATTGTAGTAATATTTTATGCATCTTTCTCGATGCTCTATGACTTTTATAAAATTATTAAAAAAGATAAATTGCAGCGAGAATAAATGTTTAAAAAATAGATAACTACGGTTATCTATTTTTATTCTAGTTTAATTTGTTAAAATATAGTTGAAGGTAAAGAAATGATGAGTAAAAGAAAGAAAGATGAGAGGAAAGTAAATTCTGCATTTGCAAAATTTAGATCAATGATTTGAATAAATTTAATTACGTTAATAATATTGCTAATAGCAATATTGATTGCAAACAAATTAGTAGCTGAATTATTTTCCCAATATAGAATAGTGACTTGGGTTGTGTTATCGTTTTTTGTATTAGTTTACAACTTTGGGTTTTTTGGTATGTACAAAATGGCAAAACAATTTATACTTTATAATTTGTTGTCGCTATTTATAATTATGACAATGGCTGTTATGATAACTTTTTTTGTAAAAACAAATTATCATAACGAAAAAATATTTTTAATAGTTGGATTATTTTTAAGTTTAGTTCCCTTAATTGTTTCTTCTTTTTTCCAATTTAAAAGAGTTAGAGAAATTTATAAATACATTGCCTTCAATGAAACATTGTACGAGCTTGAATCAAGGAAGTTTTTGAAAAATGATAAAGAAATAAAATTAAAATTATTTTTAAAACCAGGACACTTCTACATTGAAGAGAATGGTGTTAGAAGAAAATTTAGTGTAAGTAATTTATCAACACTTAAATATAATTGTGCAACTATATTTGGTTCTTTAGGGAAAATAAGTTTTAAAATTGATAATGATCTTTATGAATATAAATACAGTTCTGCTTTTGAAGATGGAGTAATGTTTAGTTTAGCATACAACATAGCAAGAATAAATAAAAATGCATTAAATGAAAAGGGTTAGAGTGATGAGATTGTGAATAAAAATGAAAAAATTATTTTAGCAGTAGCTGGACATGTGGATCATGGTAAAACAAGTCTTGTAAAAAATTTAACAGGAAAAGATACAGATACTTTGAAAGAAGAAAAAGAAAGAAATTTATCTATAAATATTTCCTTTGCATTTTTAGAAAGAAATGATGCAACCATTGCATTAATTGATTTGCCAGGTCACGATAAATTCATAGACAACATGATAGCTGGAGCAAGCAGTGTTAATGGAACGTTACTTGTAATTGCAGCTGATGATGGAATAATGCCACAAACCATTGAGCATATAAATATTTTGAAACTGCTGGGAGTAAAAAACTTTTTACCAATAATAACTAAAACAGATCTTGCAGGTAAATATGAAATTGAAGAATTAAGTGAACAAATAAAAAAACGACTTACGCAATTAAATTTATATTTTCACGAACCTATCTTGGTTTCAAACAAAAATGAAAAAGATTTTGAAAATTGCAAAAATAAAATTTTTGAATTTACAAAATCAATAAAATTAAAAGTTTCATACAATCCGTTTAGATTAGATATTGATAGAACCTTTGATTTAAAAGGGATAGGAACAGTTGTTACTGGAACTTGTAAGTTTGATAAATTAAGATTGGGTGATGAAGTTGAACTTTTACCTCAAAAGAAAATATTTACAATAAAAGAACTACAAAGTAATGAAAAAAAAGTTGAACAAGTTTCTCCTGGTCAAAGAACAGCTATAAAAATTTCAAATATAAATTGAAAAGAAATTAATAGAGGTGACATAGTTTGTGTTCCCAATACTTTAATGTGTGCAAAAGTATTTTCTGTAAAGTTAAATCATATTAATAAACTTGATTTAAAAGTTAACAATGAGGTAAAAATATATGCGGGTTGTAAAACTTTGATCGCTAAATTTAAAGTGATAGGAAAAGATTACAGTTACTGTTATGGACAAATTATTTTAAACAATGAGTGATACTTTAACAGAAATGAAACTTGTTTAATTAAATTCTCAGGAGATAACTCAATTGACAAATCCATTTCCATAATCCGTGAAAGTAGTCCTGTAAATAAAAAAAATAGAGAAGAAGAGTTAGCAGACCTTAGAGTTTTGGATGAGGGAACAACTTACGAAAGAACCATTTTATCAATAAAGTTAGATAAAAATAAAGTTGTAGACTCAAATAAACTTTATTGTGAACTTTGTATCGATGATTTTAGGGAAGACAAAAATTTGATAACTCATAAGGATTATGTAATTCACATTAAAAATTATAATTATTTAAGTGAGAAAGTTTTAAAAAAAATGCAAGCATATCATTTAAAAAAACCTTTAAGTCCAGGATTGAATTTAAACAGTATGAATGCATTTATTGATGACGAAATACCAAAAGAGTATCAACCAGTATTTTTTATGATGATGCACAAAGTTGGGGCATTAAAAATTGATAGAGGAACTTTTTCTTTGAAACACTTTGAAGTAAAGTTGGATGATGAACAAACAAGAATAAAAAACTTTATCTTGAAAAGACTTAAACTAAATAATTACAATGTTAAAAATATAGAATTAATAAAAGAAAAAATTGAAAATAAAAAAGTTTTTAATCAAATTTTAAAATACTTGGTAGACATAAAATCAATAGTGATGCTAGATTTTGAACATTATATTACAAATTCAATGTATAACACCATGCTTGAGAAGATATTTCAAAATGTAAATGAAAACAATGTAATGTTAAAAACTAATTTCATGTCAATATTTGATTTAGATTCTGAAAAAGCTCAAATTTATTTAAATAAATTTGAAGCTGATAAAAAAATATTAGTTTCTAAAAATGAAATAACTATATTATAAAAAAACTTCTCTTAATTTAAGAGAAGTTTTTGTTTTCAAATTGGCGGAAAGGTGCATGAATCGAACATACCAAAGAGCTCTTAAACTCTTAACATAGCTTCGGAGGCTAGTGGGCGCACCAGCGACCCAACCCTTTCCAAGATTAAACCCTATACTAGGGTCTAATAACTTTTGCAGAACTTGACATGATTTCTACAATTTCATACATGTTTGAAACTCTACCAAAAGGTATTTTTTCAAGTTTGAAAAATTCAACACATGCTCCACATATAATTATATCTACTTTTTTGCTTTCAAGTTCTTTAAAGTGATCTAAAATTTGATCTTTTCCATTAACTAGAAGTGCTGCATTACTGTAAAGAATAATATGACTTGGCAGTAAATCTTCTTCTAGGTTGCAAAGAGAATACAAGAATCCAGTTAGTAATTGTTCTCCTAAACTTTTTTCTTCAGTAGTTCCAATTATAGTATCTGTTAACAAAATTACATTTTTACTCATAAATTATTTTCCTTTCTTTCATAAATTTCTTCATAATCTATATTAATTTTTTTTAATGTTAAATTTAGTAAATCTTTATTGGCAAAACCAACACATCATCCACAGCCAGAATCAATTACAACGGGTGTTGGAAAATACATAAAGTCAATTTCTTTTTCTTGACAATAAGCTTTGGCATTTTTAGAATCAATACCATTTTTAAAAGTAATTATATATTTATACTGTGAAACTAATCTCATAATAATCGTTGTAATCTTTGACAGAATAATTCTTTTCTTTATCTTCTAACATAGCCACAACATTATCTCGAGAACTTAAAGCTGTCACTTTAAGTAATATTTTTTGTCCAGTTTGACTTTGTTGTATTATTTTTTTAGTTTCTATCAAAGGAACTGGACAAGAAAACTCTCGTAAATCTTTTTCTATAATTTTATCAATTAACATTATTTATCACCTCAACCAGTCTTTCTATTTCATGTTCTTGTATAGTTTTAAAGTCTATAATTAAACTTTTATTTTGTAGTTTGCAAATGATAGGAGTTGGCAGTTTGTGAAACAAATCATTTATTTTGTTTAATGAAAAATCTTTATAATTAACTTTAACAGCTCAACTTTCAATTTCATCACCAGGCAAACTTCCTCCACCAATTGTTGCTTGTGAATTTATTTTTTCAAAACTAAACAAACTTTCATGAGTAAGTTTTAAAAACAAATCTACTCTTTTTTCAACTTCTTTAACACTTTCACAAATCATTTTAAGAGTAGGGATATTTTTAATTGCAAGTTCTTCGTCTTTGTAAAGAGATAAAGTTGCTTCTAAAATGGAGGTTACCATTTTACTGGTCCTTAACATTCTAAATAATTGATTTTTTTTGATTTTTGCAATCAATTCTTTTTTTCCAACTATTATTCCAGCTTGTGCTGATCCTAGAAGTTTATCTCCTGAAAACAAAACTAGATCAGCACCATCTTGTAAAGAATCTTTTACAGTATTTTCTTTTGTTAGTTTTTGATTGTATCTGGTTAAGTCAAATATAGTTCCGCTTCCCTGGTCTTCAACTAAATAAATCTTGTCAGTTTTTAATGGGGCCAGTTCTTTGATTGAAGTTGTGTGACTAAAACCAATGATGTCATAATTTGATTTATGAATTTTTAACATCATATTTGCTGAAGGTTCTTCTTCAATTGCAAGTTTATAATCATTTTCGTAGGTTTTATTTGTAGTTCCAATATCAACTATTTTGGCCCCACTAGCTTTTATAATTTCTGGAATTCTAAAGCTACCACCAATTTCAACATTTTCTCCTCTAGAAATAATTATTTTTTTATTTTTTGATAAAGTATTTAAAACTAAAAACACAGCACTAGCGTTATTGTTCACAACACAAGAAGCTTCACATCCAGTAAGTTCTTGTAAAATCTTTTCTAGATGTTTTTCTCTATTACCACGTTTTTGAGTTTCTAAATCATATTCCACATTAGCGTATCCTGAGTTTATCTCTATAAAATTTAATAAACTTTCTCTTGGTAAGATACTTCTTCCTAAATTAGTATGAAGTATTACTCCTGTTCCATTAATTACTTTTCTTAAAGAGTAACTATTCTTTTGGTCTAATGTTTCAAGGATAGCTTTTATAATTATTTCGTTATTTATTTCACGAATATCTTGTTTTAATATCTTTTGTCTTAAATCAGCTAAAGTTTGATTTAAGACAAATCTTTTATTTACTTCGTCTAAGGGATAATTTTTAATCTCGCTATGATTCAAAAGTTCTTGAACATTTGGTATTTTTCTCAAAAGTTCTTGACTCATCTTAATCGTTCACCTCAATTGCTTTTTCTCTTTTATTTCCAACTACTCCAATTTGTCAAAAACATTTTTTACTTTCTTCATCCATGTTTGCTCAAGTTTCTGAATCAACTGTTCCAAGTAAACCACCAGAAGTTTGAGGGTCAAAGAATATTTCTTTTTGCCCAAAACTTGGTTTGAATGAAAAAGATATCTCATCTTTGTAGTTTCTTCTGTTATTTGCAATTGCACCATTTAAAAAGTATTGATCTAAATATTGCAAAGCATTTCCTACAATTGGTAAGTTTTCAATAGCTATTTGTGCGCAATAAGATGAACCCATCATTTCAAGTAAGTGACCTGCAAGTCCAAAACCTGTAACATCAGTTAAAGCAGAAAAGTTATATTTTACTGCGATTAATGACGCTTCTTTGTTTGGAGTTGTCATTCATTTTAATGCCTCTTTGTAGTCTTTGGTATCAACCATATCTACAGTTTTGGCAGCAATGATGGTTCCAAAACCTAAAGGTTTTGAAAGTACTATTACATCTCCAATGTTTGGTGTGTTATTTTGTTTTAGATCCTTATTATTTACAAAACCTGTAACACTTAAACCACAAATCAAATCGTTTGTGATAATGGTATGACCTCCTTCAATCCTTATATCCAAAGGATTTAAAATTGAAATCATGCCCTTTATAATTTCTGCTATTTCTTCATCTGACATTTCATTTGTAACTGTCAAAACAGATAAAGCAAACTTGGGGGTTGCTCCCATTGCATATATATCACTTATAGAGTTGCAAGCTGTTATTTGACCATAAATATAATAGGAATCAGATATTTGTGGAAAATAGTCGATTGACTCTACTAAACTTGTTCCATTTCCAAGATCATAAATACTACAGTCTTCATTATTCTTTAATGAAGAATTTGATAGCTTTAAAATCTTTTGTAATCGTTTATTGTCCAGTTTTGCGCTACATCCTCCCATACAATTAATGTTATTCATTTCGTTTCTCTCTTTCTTTACCTTATTATTTTACTTAAAAAAAGGTAAAAATTCTTAATAAAATTCCATAATTTAGAATTTTCTCTAAATTATGCTAAAATAAATTTGAAGAGAATGCGTATTAATGAAAGAAAAAAGAAAGTGAAATTAGTTTTTTAAACTATTTAATTAATATGAAAGTGAAAATGATAGAAAGCAAAAAATACTGTTTTCTGTTTTCAGAAAAAGTATTTCATTTTGAAAGAATTTTATTTATAAAAAGGATTAAAAAGCGGCATTGCCTGAGTAATGAATTTTTTGTATGCTTAAAAAGTGCTGTCAAGGCTTAAAAAAACAGCACAATTGTAATAAGTTACAAATCTCTTATTAAGAGATTTAAGATTGGAGAATTAAATGAAAAAAATAGTGATTATTGGTGGAGGAGCTGGAGGAGCTGGAGCTGCTGCCAAATTAAGAAGATTAGATGAAAGTTCAGAGATTAAAATTTACGAAAGTTGCTCTTATGCTTCGTACTCAAATTGTGGTCTACCTTATTATTTTTCAGGTAAGATTAAAACTTTTGAGGCTTTAATTTTAAACCCTGTAAGTGTTTTAAAAGCAAACTATAATATCGATACCTTTGTAAATCATCAAGTTTTAGAAATAAAGAATGATGACAAAAAAGTTGTTGTAAAAAACTTAAAAACACAAGAAATCTTTGAAGATAATTATGATGAATTAATAATAGCTCCCGGTGTATTTGCAAACAAACCAAATATTCCAGGAATTGATGAATCAAATAATATTTTTGTATTGAAAAACCCAGATGATGTTAAGGAATTTGATGCATTTGTAGCAGATAATTTTGAACCTAAAAATGTAGTTGTAATTGGTGGAGGGTTTATTGGACTTGAAATAGCTGAAAACTTTATACACAGAGGTGTAGAAAGTGTAACTATTGTTGATGGTGCAGACCAACTTTTTGCAACTTGTGATAAAGATATTGCAGCTTTTGGACATAGATTATTAATTGAAAATAACATCAAATTAAAATTAAACACAAAAGTTAAAGCATTTAAAAACCAAGGAAAAGAAATCGAATTAGATAATGGTGAAATTATCAAATCTGATGTTACTTTCTTAACAATTGGTGTTGAAACTAAAACTGAAATGTATGAAAATATTGGTTTAAAAATAGGAAAAACTAAAGGGATTATAGTTGATGAAAAACAAAGAACCAATATTGAAAATATTTATGCAGTTGGTGATGTTGCAGAAACTTTTGATCTTGATAAAAAACCAGTAAGAGTAGCACTTGCAGCTCCTGCTTCTAGACAAGCAGTTGTTGCTGCAAATACCATTTATGGAATTGAAGACACTTACAAAGGTAGTCAAGGAACAAATGCAATTACTTTATTTGACCACAGTATTGCTTCAATTGGAAAAACAGAAAAACAATTGAAAGCTGATGGAGTCGAATATCACAAAGTTATAAGTACAAAACCACAAAAATTAGCATTACTTGGTGGTACTTACATTTGACTTAAAGTTTTATACGACAAATCAGGACATATATTTGGTGCACAAGCATTTGGACCAAGTGGAGCTGAAAAGAAAATAAGTTATATGGCAATAGTTATGTATGCAAAACAAACTATATTTGACATGGTTGAATACCAAGTTGCATATAATCCTTTAATTGATGTATCATTTGATGCTATGAATATGGCTGGAAGAATGGCTAGATTGGAACTTTCAAAACAAGTAGAAAATGTTTGTTTTGAAGAATTAGAACAACATTTTAAAGATGGATGACAAATAATTGATGTTAGAAATCCAGGTGAATTAAAAAATGTTGGAGAATTTGATAATGCTATAAATATTCCATGATCAAAATTGAGAGAAAATTTAGATAATCTAGACAAAAATGGTAAATACATTATGGCATGTAGAGTAGGAATGCGTTCATACAATGCAACAATGTTATTAAAAAATAGTGGATTTGAAAACGTAAAAAATTTAATGGGATCATATGACATATGATACACAAACAAACATTTTAGAGATATTAAATAAAAATAAGGAGATATAAATTAATGAATAAACAAGAAAGAATTAAGATAATTCTTGGATGAACGTTATTTGCTGTGTTTATAGCGTTTATCCTACAATGATCATATGCAAAGGCATATGATGATGCACAAAGAGGAAGCTATATTATAAGAATGTGCTTAGGTATAGCTTTTGGATATATTTTAGTTAGAAGTAATTTTGGATTTGCAGGACCAATTAAAAAACTTGTATATAACGGTGATGGAAAACAAGCGAGAGCAATGATTTTATTAATGATGCTTTCAACTGTAATTATTGGTTGTTTCTTCTTTGCTCAAAAAAGCTTAGATAAACAAACAGGAACAGCAATAGGTTGAGGGTCAATTCTTGGGGGATTGATGTTTGGTCTTGGTATGATGTACGCTGGTGGTTGTGCTAGTGGAACACTTACAGCAGTAGGGACTGGGGTAGTAACTTCAGTATATGTATTATTTTTCTTTATAATGGGAGCAAACGTTGGTTCAGTTATAAATACACAAATTACAAAAAATGCAGAATGATGAAATTGAACTACTGCAGAGCAGTCATTTTATGGTAATAAATTTGGTTCAAATGGATTAATTTGAGCTATAGTATTAAATCTAACTATCTTTGTAGTATTCTTATTTATTGTTAAAGGTGTAGAAATTTATAGAAATAAAAAAGGTACTTTTACAGTTACAAATTTACCTAACGATAACAAAAGAGAAGAAGAACTTCAAGAAAAATACTTCCAAATGTTTTCTTTAAGAACTTACTTCTATTTATTCCAAAAAAGATGAAATTGATTAACAGGTGCTCTTTTATTAGCGTTGGTTTTAGCTGGATGTAAATTAAGTGGTAACATGCCAGGAATTATTGGAGGAGCTGGAAAACTTGGTGAATGATTAATGTATTCATTAGGTTGAAAAGATATCTTAAAATCTGGTGCAACTACTGGATTTGGTAAAGCACAAATTCACCCTTTACAAGATCTTGCAATTATTTTCAATGTTGCAGTATTTGCAGGAGCACTATTCTATCAATTAACTGCAGGTAAAATGAAATTCTCAAACTTTAAAAAATGAACTTGAAAAGAATGAGTTTTCTTACCAATGGCAGGATTAGGAATGGGAATTGGAGCTAGACTTGCTGGTGGATGTAATGTTGGTGCGATGTGAGCTGGTACTTCTTCTCTTTCTGCACATGGATTTATGTTTACAATCTTTATGATTGGTGGGGGTGTTGCTGGAGCAATGCTACTGAAAAAAAGTAAATTTATTTGTAGATAAAAGAATCAAAAAACACAATTACAAGCTAATTGTGTTTTTTTAGACCCATTTTACTTGTGTGCTATTTATTGTACTTGTTTTTGTTTATTTAATGCCTATAATTAAAATCATAACAATGTATGAATTATTCTTTATTAACAAAAAAGATTCAAGAAACATTTGGATAAGAAAGTGTTTCTTGAGAAAGTGGACAAAATGAACTATTTCTTATTTACTTTTTTTCTTTTTTCTCAGTCAATCGCAAGTTTCATATACACAATTAAAAAATCTACTAAATATACATACAGTTGAATTGATGGTGTAGTATGAAAAAAGAAAAAGAAGAGGAAGAAGATATTTATTAAAAAGATAAATTATTCTAAAACCTGAGTTAAAGATACTTTTAAATCATTTAAATTTAAAAATAAATAATGGTGTTTACAGTATATTAGGTTAATTAAAACAAAAAATCTACTTGTCTAATTAGTAGACTTTTTTTCTGCAAAATAAAAAAAATAAAAAACATTTTATTATTTATTCCTTTATAATTATTTTGATAAATTCGAATAGGAGATACTACATGAAACTGATTAAATCGATAAATATTTCACAATATATAATCACTGAATGGTTAGATGTAGTTATCACCAGAACCGAATGATTTGAAAAGATACTCGAGACTGAGATGCTCTCCCTGATTGCGTAATATAATAGGATTACGCGATTACAATCATATATTTGATTATTTAGAGGAGAAACACTGATGAAACAAAATAACAACATTTTAGAAATTCGTAATTTAACAAAAACTTACGATGGAAAAGTTGTGTTGAAAGGTGTAAGTTTTAATGTCCATGAAGGAGAATTCATAACTCTTTTAGGACCTTCTGGTTGTGGAAAAACCACAACATTAAATATAATTGGTGGCCGTGAAAAACAAGAAATCGGAGATTTGTTATTTGAAGGAAAGGATTTAACTCCTATCCCAAGTAATAAACGTCAGATTAATACAATTTTCCAAAACTATGCACTATTCCCTCATTATGACGTATATGACAACATTGCCTATGGATTAAGAATTAAGAAAATGAAAGAAGACTTAATCGAAAAAGAAGTTATGAAGTACATTAAAAAATTCTCACTTGAAGGACATGAAACTAAAAGAGTTCATGAATTAAGTGGGGGACAAAAACAACGTGTTGCTATAGCTAGAGCACTTGTTTTGAAACCCCGAATTTTACTTTTAGATGAACCAATGTCAGCATTAGACGTACAATTACGTAAAAGAATGCAAAATGAATTGAAAGATCTACAAGAAGAAATTGGAATTACATTTATTTTAGTTACTCATGATCAAGAAGAGGCTTTAACTCTAAGTGATAGAGTTGTTGTTATGAACGAAGGGGCAATCCAACAAATTGGAACACCAGAGGAAATTTACAATGAACCAGAGAATAGATGAGTTGCAAACTTTATTGGAGTTTCAAACATCATTGATAATGGAGAAATGGTAAAAGACCTATTGGTAAAATTTGATGGAAAAGAATTTGAGTGTGCAGATAAAGGATTTGGGGAAAACGAAAGTAATATCGATATTGTAATAAGGCCAGAAGACATTAAAATTGCAGAACCAGGAAAAGGATATTTTGACGGAATTGTTGAAAACATTATCTTTAAAGGGGTTCACTATGAAATCACAATTAAATGTGAAAATAGAACTTATACAGCTCACACAACTGAATATCATGACTTTGACAAAAAAGTTTCAATTAAATGAGACGCAAGCGACTTACATGTAATGTGAAAGGAAATTGATGAATAATTCAAAAGACAATCCAATCGTTGATGATATCGCATTGGACTTTCAAGAACCAACTGTTGTAGAAGAAAAAGACAACATTGATATTGAAACTGAACTTGAAGCTATTGAAGACATTGAAGCTATCGGAACAAACGATGAACTTGTTTTCAAAGACATCAGCTTAAAAGAAAAAGTCGCTAACTTTAAAATTGTCAAATCTTTAAAAGGAAAGATTTGACCAATAATGTTGCCATTTATTTTAACTATGGCTATTTTAGTAGTACTACCATTAATTGGAATTATTTTATTTGCAATTATTGAACCTTCAGGGAACAGTACTAAATTTAGATTAGATTTATCTAATTTTTCAAGATTCTTTACTTCAGGAAGTATTATGTCTGTTTTAGGACTTTCAATGCTTTATGCAGTAATCTCAAGTATTTTAACTATTGCTATGGCATATCCAATTGCTTTAATGATGGCAAACTTGAGAAACAAAATTATGGCAAAAAATATTTGAGTTATTTTAACAATGCCAATTTGAATTAGTATGATCTTAAAAATCTTAGGATTAAGAAGTTTATTCTATCTATTAGGAGGAACTGCTCTGGGAACTCCATTTGCAGTAATTTTAGGAATGGTATATATGTTTTTACCATTTGCTTTAGCTCCAATTTATAATGGACTTGAAAATCAAGACCCTGTTTTTTATCAAGCAGCACTTGATTTAAAAGCATCAAAAGCAAAAGCTTTTTGACATGTAACATTTAGACAATCACTTCCAGGAGTATTTGCAGCATTTACACTTGTAATTGTTCAAGCATCAACTGCTTTGTTAATACCAAGATATATGGGTGATGGAAAAATTAACTTAATACCAACCATTATTGAAAACTACTTCTTCAAAGGAACTGACTTTGGATTTGGAGCAACAGTTGCTGTTGCATTGGCAATATTATTATTTGCTATAATGGGGGTTACAAAATTAATTTCTAATAAATTTGAGATAAGGGGGTCAAGAAAATGAAAAGGTTCTTCAAAGCAAGTTACTTCGCAATAATATTACTTTTAATTTATGTGCCAATTGCTGTAATGATCATATTTTCATTCAATAGTGGCTCAAACCTTAATAGATTTGAAGGATTTAGTTTAAAATGATATTCTTCATTCCTTGCAAACTCACCGTTTGTAAAATCAATCATAGTTTCATTATTTGTAGCTATGATGTCAACTATAATTTCTATAATAATTGGAATGTTAGCAGTAATTGGGTTGGCAAAATCAAGAAGAAAAGTTAGAGATAAATGAGTTAGAATAGCTAACATTCCATTGGTTAATGCTGATGTTATTACAGCTGTTGGATTAATGCTAATCTTTATTTTCTCTGGAATGAAATTTGGAATAGTTTCATTATTGGCAGCACACGTTTCATTTAACGTACCTTACGTTATTGTTACAGTTCTTCCATTTATGTTGAGAATAGACAAAAATCTTTTAGATGCTTCTAAAGATTTAGGTTCAACTCCAACAAAAACATTCTTTAAAGTAGTTTTACCAATTCTTTTACCAAGTATTATTACTGGTGCTGCAATTTGTTTTGCAATGAGTTTTGATGACTTTATTATTTCTTACTTTACTGGAGGAGATCAAACAAACGTTTCAACATTCATATATACTGCAAAAAGAATGCAACCTTATATTAATGCTTTTGGAACTATTTTAGTTGCAGCTATTATTTTTATTATTTTAGTTTGAAATGCAATTGAAATTGGAGATCAAAAATCTACTTTAAATAAAGAATTGTTAAAAAAAGGTGATTACAAAATTAAATTAAGAACTGCTCTTGAAAATAAAATTGCAGTTTGACAAGCATGTATTGATACAGAGTTAAAAACTAGAAGAAGTAAAAATTTATTTAAATGAATGAAATACAATACATTACAACTTCAAATTAAAAGATTAAATAGCAAAAACAATAACTCAAAAATTTCAAAACTAGAATGAAAAAAAGCATTATTAACTGATGAAATTAAAGAGGAAAAAAGATTTAAAACAATTCATGCAAAATTAGTTGAGAAAAAAGCTCAAATCGAGTTAAAAATTTCAAAATTAGATAATGAAAAGAAAATTAAAAAATTAGAATCAGTAGTTTACAAACTTGATAAAAAAATTGATAAATATCAAGGTGAATTAGATTGAATTGCAAACAGAGATGAAATTGCAAAGGAAAAAGCAAGTCATGTTTTAGACCAAATCAATACTTTAAGAGTTGAAATGGATGCATTAGATCAAAATGATAAAAAACAATTAAACTGATATAAAAAGAAAATAGCTGTCTTAGAAACAAAAAGAAGTGAATTAATTGAAGGAAAAGTTAATTTAAAACTAAGAATGACTATTGAAAAATTAGAAGTTTTAAAAACTAAAAACGAAGAAATCTCAAGAGTAAAATATGAAGAACTTCAAAAACAAAAAGCTTTAGTTTTAAAACAAGTATCAATTGTAGAATCAATAGATAAAAAAATAGCAAAACTTGAAGCGAACAAAGAAAACATTGAAAACTTCAATGAACAATATGATATTTTACAAGCTGAAAGAAAAGAAAAAATGGAACTTGTAAAAGATGCATATTATGGAAAAATTGAAGCTGCGAAAGCTAAACTAAATGATATTCAAGAAGAGACAACTAAAAAAATGAAAAAACACTTCCCTGATGTGCTTGCAGAAGATTATGTAGCACCAAAAGGAAGATGAATAGCTAAAAAATGAAAACCAATTACAATGGGAACAATTTTAGTATCTTCATTCTCTTTAATAACAACAGCATATATCATGAACAACATTTATGATTTAGTTGTTGGTAACTGAGGAAGTTACATTGACATGGACGTTATTACAAACTTTGAAAAAGAATATGGTGTTAAAGTTAACTACCAACAATATGATTCAAACGAAAGTTTATATAATAAAAACTATACTTTTAACTATGACTTAATGGTACCAAGTGATTATATGGTACAAAAAATGGGTAATGAAGGTCTATTACAACCTATCAAATGAGAATGTCTACCAACAGTTGACAGTTCAAGTTGATATAATGGACCAAGTAGTTGTGATTTAGATATTAACAACGACCCAGAATACGAAGCAAACACAATTAATGAAGCTCTTGTAAATGAAGTAATGGCAGACATTAAAATTACAGATGAAGAGGGAGACAAAACTGCAATTGATTATTCAATTCCTTATATTTGAGGAGATGTTAGATTTGTATTTAATACAACAAATTCAAGTCTAATGACATGATTAATTGACAAAGGAGTTGTAAAAACTTCTGATGACCCAATTCATGATGACACAAACGGATATATCGTTGATGAAGCAAGTCTTTCTTGAAGTTTACTTTGAGAAGCTGCAAATAAAGGTTATAACCTAGCATTAAACGAAGATCCTAAAAATGTATTTATGTATGCATTTGAAAAACTATATGGTAATGTAAAACCAGAAGATTCAAGTGAAGTTAACGGATTGTCAAAAAAACAACAAGTTGACGCAGCTGCAGCGGAAGTTAAAACTTTATTGGCTCCAAAAAATGTTGGAATTTATGGGGACCAATTAATTGATAAAGTAGCTATTGGTGACTATGATGTTGCTGTTATGTATAATGGTGATGCTATTTGAGCACTTTCAGAAGATTATGAACCAGAGGGTGACGAAGATGAAGATGCACCAGCAGTAGAAGAAGAACCAACAGTACCTGGAGAAGAAGAAGAATGATCTCTAAAAGGGCTTACAGGGGTTCCTGAAGCTAATGTGGAAACTGAAGGTTTTGAAGATAAAATTCAAAACACAAACATTTGAACAGATAACATGGTAATTAGCAAAAAAAATAGAAACTTAAGATTAACTTACGATTTCATTAACTACTTATTAAAAGAAGATAATCAATACTTAATAGTTGATGAAACAGGGTCAACAAGTCCTTTAGAAAACATTATTGAAGGGGTTATGGAACCCGATGAAGACACTGGTGAATACTACTTTGGATCACCAACAATTACAAGTTGATTTATGCCAACTGACATAGGAACTTCATTTACTTTTGATGAAGTAATTGATAACTACCTAGTTGATGAATTTAACAAAATAGTTGCTACAAAAGTTTAATTTCAAAAAAATAAACACTAGTTGTTTATTTTTTTTATATTTTGGACAAAAAATTACTATAAAAAGCTTTGTATATAAAATTAGTTTTTTTTATTTTTACATAAAAAAACTAATTTTTTTTAGTTATAATAGTTTAGGTAATGGTACCATAGCCAAGAGGCTAAGGCATGGGACTGCAACTCCCTGATCGTCGGTTCGACTCCGACTGGTACCTCCAAATTGAAACTAACACTCTAAATTGGGTGTTTTTTTTATTGCAAATAAAATAAAAATAATTTATATTTTTTGTTGTTTTATTGATATTATTAATATGCTGGTTATCGATAAGAAACGCCGGCACACAGCTAACCCGTAGAATTGACGATATTTATTACTATAAAAGAAATTATTTTTATTTTTTTTGTAAAAGTTATATACAAATCAAAATTGTTTGTTATAATAAATATTGTCGAATTTGAAAATTTGGCACCAATTTAAGAATTTATATTATAATATTCTTGATTGTTTTTGGAATCATGCGCCCTTAGATCAATTGGATAGATCGTTTGACTACGGATCAAAAGGTTAGGGGTTCGAGTCCCTTAGGGCGCGCCAGCAAGAAAACAATCGATGAATATTAAGCTTAATATTCATCAACTTCGGGAAGTGGCTCAGCTTGGTAGAGCATTCGGTTTGGGACCGAAGGGTCGCAGGTTCGAATCCTGTCTTCCCGACCATTTAATTTAATATTTATTTTATATATGGGCCCGTAGCTCAGCTGGGAGAGCACCTGCCTTGCACGCAGGGGGTCGACGGTTCGATCCCGTTCGGGTCCACCATATATGGCGGGGTAGCTCAGCTGGTTAGAGCGCTCGGCTCATACCCGGGAGGTCAAGAGTTCAAGTCTCTTCCCCGCTACCATATATTATTTTTTAATGGACCTTTAGCTCAGTTGGTTAGAGCATCCGGCTCATAACCGGACGGTCATTGGTTCAAGTCCAATAAGGTCCACCATAATTTGACTCTAATATATTTCGAATTATGAGGGACAGAATCAGTAAACGGAAGATTACCCAAGCCTGGCTGAAGGGGTCGGTCTTGAAAACCGAGAGTCGGGGAAACCCGAGCGGGGGTTCGAATCCCTCATCTTCCGCCATTTATCGCGGGGTGGAGCAGTTGGTAGCTCGTCGGGCTCATAACCCGAAGGTCGTAGGTTCAAGTCCTGCCCCCGCAACCATTTTGGCCCCATAGCGAAGTTGGTTATCGCGCCTCCCTGTCACGGAGGAGATCACGGGTTCGAGTCCCGTTGGGGTCGCCATTATTATTGGTTTTGTAGCTCAGTTGGTAGAGCAGTTGACTGAAGCTCAACGTGTCGGCGGTTCAATTCCGTCCAAAACCACCATCCAAGAAACTGCAATATCCGAAAGGATATTTTTTTTATGTCTGTTGTATAATTTTTAAGAGAATAGAGTGAGGTAATGAAATGAAACGAGCATCAAAAACACTAAACAATATTGGTCAATATTTTTTATTGACAAGTCTAATACCTATAATGACTTTTTCTGTCATGTTAATTGGAATAGAACCGCTTGTAAATAGTGGTTTAGATTTATTTAAATATATTGGTGATTGACTTAGAAGTTTTATAGGAGACACTTTAAAAGAAATAGCTGATTTAGGAAGATCAATATTAGCTTTTTGTATAATTGGTATTGTGTTTATTGTGGTTCAACTTGTATTTATAAATTCTAAAAATAACACACTAATTTTTATAGGAAATATTTCAAGTTTAATAGTTGGGTTTGTATTGTTTTGAATTGGAGCAATCCCGTTCTTTAATGCACCAGAAGGTTCTGCAACTTTTGTTACAGGTATGTTATTCATATATCTTGGAATAAGTGGAACAATAATTGTTACAGGTTCTGTGATGTTTATAACAGCTTGGTTTTTAGATAAATTTATAGGTAAACCTAAAGATAAAGTGAAAAAGAATTTCAAAAAGGAAGTTTAGACCTTCCTTTTTTTATTCTATTGACAACGCATCTCAAAATAATTATCATTAATATTTGAGGGGAATTAATATGATTAGTAAAAACTACTTTAAAACAAATTTTTATGTAATTTTTGCACTTTTAATATTAAGTACGATGTTTTTTATTTTTTTAAACATATTCTTTTTATTTAAAGAAAGTTATGCAAATATATTTATTTATCAATTAGTTTTAAAAATAACTATATTAGGTTTGAGTTTAATTCTAGGTTCATTTGTTCTTAGATATACATTAAACTCAAAGTTAAAGTATATTTTTATGTTACAAAATATTTTAGTATTGCCAATTGCATTAGAAATAATAGAGTTGGTAAAAAAAGAAAAATTTAGTTTATCTGAAATTGAGGGGAATGAAAATTACATACTGACAAGTTATGTGACTTTAGTTATTGGATCAATTGTGATGTTAATAATTGATTTGTTTTCACAATATTCAGGATTAAGAGGGGCTCTTTCAAATAGAGTTTATACATGAAGAGACTCAATTTTAATTGTTGGAGTTGTATTTACATCACTTTATGGACTATATTCATGTTTGGTGTTATTTTCAATTATCAATTTATTAGTTTTTAAATACCAAAAGCAAAAAAATAACTATACTAAAGCATTAAGCTTTTGTTCAACATTAAGTGTTGTAGTATTGTTAAACCAAGGAGGTGCAAATAATGGCTAAATTAAAGAAGTCTTCAATAATAATAAGTTCAATAGTTGCATCATCTGCAGTTATTGGAGCAGTTGGAGCTGCTGCTGTTAATTTATCAGTTAAAGATAATGAACAATGATACAGAAATGTATTTAAAAATATTGAAGTAAAAAACGACGAAATGATTAAAGGTGCAGATATTTCATCTTATGCTGAAATTTTAGAACAATCAACAATGAAGGATGGAAAATTTACACCTTATAATGTTTTATCAGAAGACCAAAAAAATGTATATTACAATTTCGACGGCAAAAAAGATAATTTAATGAAAATACTTTCTGAAAATGGGATTAATTCAATCAGATTAAGAGTTTGAAACAATCCTTACGATAAGGATGGTAATTCATATGGGGGTGGACATAATGATATGGACACAAACATTTGAATTGCAAAGGAAGCTGCAAAAGTTGGTATAAAAGATGTTGTGTTAGATTTTCATTACTCAGACTTTTGAGCAGATCCAAATAGACAATATCTGCCAAAGGCTTGAGAAGGTTTAAATGAAGTTGAATTGAAAAATGCAATTCAAACATACACTTATGATTCACTTACAAAATTTAAAAAAGAACTTGGTTTTGCACCATCAATAGTTCAATTGGGAAATGAAATAACAAATGGAGCATTTTGAAGTATTGAAAACAATGCTCCAAGCGGATGAAGAAACATTGTAAATACAGCTGATTACTTAAATTGAGCTGCAAAAGGAGTAGAACAATTTGAAGTTGAATCTAATACAAAAGTAAAAAAAGCAATTCACATTGATGGAACACCATCACCAAAACGTTTTATTGAAATTGTAGGGAAATACCTAAATGAAGGTAAAAATAAAGATTGAGTAGATGAAATTGGAATTACTCATTATCCAGATTGAAATGGATCTGCAGTAAAACTATTTGATATTATGACTGGATTGAAAAAGAAATTTGGTCTAAACTCATATGTTTCTGAGTTTGCAGCAACTTATACTTTTGATTCAACAAATGAAGTTGGTGATATTAGTGGTTCTCAAACAAAAGATTACCAAGCACAAGTTAAAACAAATTCAGGAGCACAAATAAAATTAGTTCAATCAGTTATGGAAGCATCAAGTAAAGCGTTACCAAACGCAAAAACTGGTTTCTACTGATGAGAACCTGCTTGAATATTTTCTGGAAAAAGTGGTTGAGCTACAAGAGAAGGAATTGTTTATTCAGAACCATTGAATGAAGAAAACCAAAAAAGTTTTATGACAGGAAATTCATGATGAAATAGAGGGGTGTTTAATAAAGATGCAAAACCTCTACCTGTTTTAAAAGCTATTGCAGGTTATTCAAGAACTAAACAAGAAAAATCATTTGATGCAAATGAAATTTATTCAGGTATTTATTCTGGATTTATGAAAGATGATTCAATTTACAAAAATCTTAAAGTAATTGACAATGGTCTATTTTTAAAAGATTCAACAACTTACAAAGAAGCTGTTGATAAAACAGAATTTACATATACAAGCTTTAAAGAATATAAAGCAAATTTCTTAAATGATTTTAAAAATGAAGATTCAAGAGCTGTAATTGAACAAGTTGACTTTGATTTTTCACAAGAAAATTCAAAATCTTCAAGCTTTATAGTTAAATCAAAAGCAAAAGAAAATAGTTATATGTTTAAAGATGAAGATGATTCAGTAGACTTTAAAATCAACATTACTCCAAGAACTAATAAATTTATTGAAATGAAAAACAAAATAAACATATCTTCTAAAGATACTGGTTGATTAAACGAAATTTATAAACAAGTTATAAAAAACACTGATGATTTAAATTCATTAATTAAAGAGTTAAAAACTACAATCACAAAAGAAAATGGTTGTCATGATTATTGTGAATATGATATTTATAGTGGAAATGATATTCACTATTATGATGACTTTAGTGGTAAAGAAAGATGATATAAAACTTGAATAGCAAATGACTCTAAAGGTTATGATATTGTTGATGCTAACAATACTATTGATTTTGAAACAATTGGTGGTCTTTCACATTGGAGAGACACCTTAAGTAAAGATGATAAAGAATTGATGATTTATTTCACAAAAGAAGTAGATTTTGATCTATATGGTATTGAAAACTGAAAAGACTTAAAAACAGTGGCTGTTAAATTTAAATTAAATGTAACTGAATAATAAAAAAATCCTTTACAGGATTTTTTTTAATTTGAAGTTTCATATAATTTTTTGAATAAACCTTCTGCTTTGATAAGTTCATCAAATTTTCCTTCTTGAACTATTCCAACACCAGGTTCAATTACAAAGATTTTATCAAAAGTTCTAATTGTACTTAATCTATGAGCAATTGAAATAGTAGTTCTTCCAACCATTAATTTTTCAAGTTCTGCTTGAATTTCTGCTTCAACTAAGTTATCTAAAGCACTTGTAGCTTCATCTAAAATTAATATTTCTGGGTCTTTTAATATTAATCTTGCAATTACAAGACGTTGTTTTTGACCACCAGAAAGTTGAGCTCCTCTTTCATAAAGAACTGTTTTATAACCATCGGGTCAAGTCATAATTAGATTATGTAATTTGGCTTTTTTAGCAGCATCAATCACTTTTTCTTCACTAACATCTTGTAAACCATATGCAATATTGTCATAAATTGTTCCACTTAAAATTTGAGGTTCTTGGTCTACATAACCAATCTTATCTAGCCATGATTTTAAGTCTATTTTATTTAATTTTGAATTGTTATTAATTACTATTTCACCAGTTGAAGGATCATAAAATCTTAAGATAAGTTTGGCAATAGTTGATTTACCACTCCCTGTAGGCCCTACAAAGGCGTACTTGTTGTTTTTTTCAAGTTTTATATTTAAATCTTTTAAAATTATTTTCTCGTCACCAGGGTACTTAAAAGTAATGTTGTTAAACTTAATTGAAGTAACTTGTTCTTCAAACAATAAATCACTACTTTTTTCGATATTTATTATTGAATTTAATATTGAAGTAACACTTCTTGCAGATATTCTAGCTGCAGGTTCATCTGCAATTACTTGTCTTAATTGCATAATTGGAAGCGTCATAACAACAACTCCAGTTTCAAATGCTGTCATAATACTTATCAATGATTGAGTTTCATTGTAGAACAAGAATAGTCCAAAGATAATTGATGCCATTGCAAAACTTCCAATACCTCCAATTATCAATCCGTTTGAAACTTCTGATAAGAATAATTTAGCCTTATTTTTTTTATCTACTTCATAAATTTGTCTATTGAAAGCATCTTTTTCTTGGTTAAAAGTACCGCTAGATTTGATTAATCTAATGCTATAAACTTTTTCATTCAAGTCATTATCAAGTTTTTGAGATAACTTGTGAATATTTTTAGTACTTTGATTTGTAATAAGAATGAAAAGTAAAACTAAACCAACACAAATTCCTAAAAGTGCAAAAATACAAAGTGCTAACTGTCAATTTATGTGAAATAACATAGCACATGAAATTGCCACCGTTACAAATGAAAGACAATAATTTACTGGAGCTTCTTTTACATGTTTTGACAATACTTGACTGTCTTTAACTAAAGTTCCAATTAATTCTCCAATTTTATTTTCACTAAAATAGTGAACATCTTGGTCAATTAATTTTTCAATTAATTGTTTTCTAATCTTTGATTCATATGCTTGAGCAACTCACCCACTAATTACAAATACAACATAAGAACCTAATAAGATTCCACCAATATCTGCAATCATAATATAGATAAGTTTATACAAAGTTAAATCCATACTTCAAAATGTTATGTATAGATCTTTTCCATTGTAATTAACATTTGAATAAAAGAAGGTTTTTATCATATCTTGGATAAAAGCATCTTTATCTAAATCATCAAGTCTATCTCCAATTAAAGACATAGCTAAATCTATATCACTTTGTTTAATTCCGTTTCTTACCAATAATTCTTTAAGTTTATCTAAAGAATCTTCGTTTGAAACTACATCCACAACACTCTTTGAAACCAAAAGTTGTGTTATCATTTCTATATTTTTAATATTTGCAATTAATAAAAGAGAAACTGCTAAGGTGATTAAAAATATTATTGTAGACAGAAATCATCTATCCTTTAAAGATTGAATTAAATGATTTCTTAAATCACTTTTTAATCCTTTTTTTATACTTTTGAAAAAAGAATCCTTTTTGTTTTTAACTGATGAGTTAAAAACAGTTTCTTTATTTCCCATTTTTTTCACTACTCTTTTCTTTTGAACTATAAAAAATCAGTTCAATATTTTAATTTTAACATAATAATAATTGACAAAAAAAACGAAAAAATTACTATTAAGAATAAAAAAGAATTGTGTTTTTTAAGCAACTATTGATGTAAAATATTTTTGATAAAGAGTTAAATGATTAAAAGTACTTGTAATTAAGTTTAGTGAAGCGTTTTAGTTAATAAAAAGTTTTATCAACAACAAACTAAATGAAATTCTTTAAATATTTATATTTAAGAGATAGAATCGGCCGAAGTTTTATAATACAAACAACTTGGTTCGCATCCTATTTTTTTAGTTTATATTATCAACAAAGAAGGGGAGATGAACATGCAACAGGATTTGAAACAACGTATAAAGTTTTTTTCAAAAGATAAATTCAGTAGATTATTTAGAATGCTTGGTATGGCTATCAAAGAATATCCAGGACTATTTACTGTTTTTATGTTAATAGCTATAATTGACACTGCAATTTTTTCAGGAATGTCAGTTGTAGTTTCAAATTTAGTTAAAAACATCACAAATAGTGGTGGAACTAGTTTCTTTGGATTAGAAATGCATTGATATAGCTGAGTTATTTTCGGTGGAGCAATGATTATAGTTTATGGATTTGTTGAATTTTCGCTTAACATTTTAAGTGGAGTTTGAACAAGAAAAATTGAAATATTTTTAAGAGTAAAATGTTTAGATGCTTTGGTTGATGTTGACCTAAGTTTCTATTCAAAAAACCAAATTGGAAATATCATGACAAGAATTATTGGAGACTCTCAAGGGGTAGCTGATGGTTTAAACGAATTTACAATTAATGCAATTTACATCTTAATATTATTTGTAACAGTTAATGTTGTTACATTTACATTAGATCCAAAAATTGCATCTTATTGTTTGGCAATTTTTGGAGTGTTATTCTTAGTATCAATGATTATATTCTTTGCTTATCAAAAAGCATTGATTACATCAATTGACTTTAAACAAAAATTAGACACAAACAATACAGATAAAATAATGAACATCCGTCTAATTAAATCTTCTGCAACTGAATTGCAAGAAATTGAAAACGTTAGACTTGGAAACCAAGAATACGGTAAAAAAATTAATAAGACAATCTTGATAAGAATTACTATGATGTTATTTTCTAACTTCTTAGGTTGAATTCTTCCAGGACTTACAACAATCTTTATTATTGTGACTTATCATGATTTACCAGTTGGTGAAGTGGTTGCAAAAGCTGTTTCATTTATTTCTGCAATGACTTTATATTCATCAGCTATTTTCTTAATGCCTATGATATTAAGAGCACTTTCAGCAGTTATGAACTGTAACTGAAGAATTAGTAATATTTATGCTCAAAAATCAATATTAGAATATATTGATGAACCAAAAGAAATTAAAGTAATTGAAGACATCGAATTAAAAGATGCTGAATTTATTTATCCAGAAGCACCAGAAAAACTTATTATGCCAAAAACAAACATTGTTTTTGAAAAAGGAAAAAGTTATGCCTTTGTTGGTGAAACTGGAAGTGGAAAATCTACAATTGCAAAACTGTTGCTAAGATTTTATGACACAAGTGCTGGACAAGTTTTAATTAATGGAATTGACATTAAAGAATTAAACATGCCAGACTACTTACAAAACGTAGGTTATGTAGAACAAGAACCTCAAATACTTTATGGTACTGTAATGGACAACATTCGTTATGGTAAATTTGATGCAACTGATGAAGAAGTTTTTGAAGCTGCAAAAAAAGCACAAATTCATGATTTTATCCTAGGATTGGCAGAAAAATATGACACAATTCTTGGTGAACGTGGATTTATGTTAAGTGGTGGTCAAAAACAACGTCTTGTAATTGCAAGAATGTTTCTAAAAAACCCTCAAGTATTAATTTTAGACGAAGCTACAAGTGCCTTGGATAATATTGTTGAGAGAGAAGTTCAAGAACAATTGGATAAATTAATTGTAGGAAGAACAACTTTTGTTATTGCTCACAGATTAAGTACAATTAAAAACTGTGATGAAATAATTGTTTTGGGTAAAAATGCTCAAGGAATTATACAAAGAGGAAGTTTTGATGAATTAAAAGACCAACCAGGGCATTTTAATAAATTATATAATGCAGGTTTAATGGGTTAGAAAGGAGTATGAAATATGGCAGATTTTAAACAATTAGCAGAAGCTAAAGTTTTAGAAAAATTAAATAGCGAAAAAAACGGACGCGGTTATAGAAAAATGCTGGGAGCATATTTTAAAAATCACAGACTAAAAATGTTTACAATACTATTTTTAGCAATGATAACAAGTGCTCTTGCAGTTTCAGCTCCTTTGGTTATGAGAGAGATTATGTCTAACTTACAAGGCCAATCTACTTCAAAATTCATTATTTGAAACTTTGGTTGAAAAGAATGAATTTACGTTCAATTAGGAATGTATGTAGTTTTAGGAACTAGTGTTTACTTTTTAAACTTAAATGTAGGTATGTTAGGTAAAAACATTGAACAATACCTTAGAAATGAAGCTTTAAAAGGCTTAATTATGCAAGATATCTCATATTACTCTGATAAAAAAATCGGAGAAATATTGACAAAAATTGGAGCAGATACTTGAATTGTTGGAGAACAAACTCAAAATATTCCAACATTAATTTTAATGGCTTTCTTTAACTTTGTTGGATCATCAGTTGTTTTAATGACAATTGATTGAAAACTTGGGTTAATAGCTGTGGGACTTGTAGGAATTGGAGTTGGAGCAATCTTAATCTTCTTTGGAAGAATTAAAAGATGAATCATAAAACTTAGAACTACAATTACTTATGTAAATGGAGATGTAACTGACAGGATTGCTACAATTCGTTTGATTAAAGCAAGTGGAACTGAAGTTTATGAAAAACAAAGATTTAGAGATTTACATGTTGAATTCATGCAAGTTGTAAAAAGTTTTTTTACAAGACTTAGTGCTGTTTTAACTTGTGGATTCTTAGCTGTTATGAGTTTACAATTAATTATCTTATCTTCAGCTTATGGTCTATATCATAATAATGATGCACAACTTTATGTTATTGCTACATCATTCTTATCAGGATTAGGAACTTTAACTTCACCAATATACCAAGTATTGAGAATTTTATTTGGATATATGATGAGTGACGAGTGTACTAAAAGAGTATTTCAAATTATTGATGCACCATCAAGAGTTGATGGAAACTACTTCAATGATAGTGCAAAAGAAATAAAAAAATTAGATAAAGGTATCATCTTTAAAGATGTAGTCTTTAATTATCCTGAAGATCCTTCAAAAAATGTATTGCCTAAATTCAACTTTACATTTGAAAAAGGAAAAAGTTATGCCTTTGTTGGTGAAACTGGAAGTGGAAAATCTACAATTTCAAAACTATTGTTAAGATTTTACGACCCTACAGAGGGTGAAGTTTTAATTAACGAAGAAGATAACTTAAAAGATATTAAACTTAAATCATACTTAGATTTAGTAGGTTATGTTGAACAAGAACCTCAAATTATTTTTGGTAATGTTAAAGATAACATTCGTTATACAACACCTTGAAAAACAGATGAAGAAGTAATTGAAGCTGCCAAAAAAGTAAACTTACATGAACTAATTATGTCTTGACCATTAGGTTATGACACAATTCTTGGTGAACGTGGATTTATGTTAAGTGGTGGTCAAAAACAACGTCTTGTAATTGCAAGAATGTTCTTGAAAAACCCACAATTACTTATATTAGATGAAGCTACAAGTGCTTTAGACAATATTGTTGAAAAAGAAGTTCAAGCAGAATTAGAAAAACTAATGGAAGGCAGAACAAGTGTTGTTATTGCCCACAGATTAAGTACTATTAAAAACTGTGATCAAATCAATGTTTTAGCTCCTGGTCAAGGAGTTGTACAAACTGGTTCGTTTGAAGAATTAAAAGATAAACCAGGACATTTTAAACGCTTATATGATGCGGGAAAAATGAGAGAAAAAGAAGTAGTAGCTTAGTGTAAAAATATATAATAATTAAAGGGTTTATTAAAACCCTTTTTTTAAAGGAGAAATGAAGTATGGAAAAACTAAACTTTTTAATAGAGTATGGTGTTGAAAATGAAGTGTTTGAAATAGCCAAATTAATTAGAGAAAAAGTTTTTATAGAAGAACAAAATGCAGACCCTGACCTTGATGTTGATGATAATGATCAAATATCTTTTCATTTCGTAGGAAATGACAAAAACAACAACCCTGTTTGTTGTGCAAGGGTTTTTAAGGACGACAAGGGCCATTGAATTGGAAGGATTGCTGTTTTAAAGGAATTTAGAAAAATGGGCTATGCAAGCCAATTGGTAGGGTTCTGTGAAAGTTATTGTTGAGAAGTATTGGGTGCAAATACTATAAATATACATTCTCAAAAGTATATTGCAGATTTTTATAAAAGTTTTGGTTTTAAAGAAACTGGCTTAGAAGATATTGAAGAAGGTATAGAACATTTTTATTTACAAAAGAACAAGTAAATAGCAATATAGAAAACAATACTCCTAAATGTTATAATTTTGTTAAGGGGGAATAAAAAATGAAAAAATTATTAAGTTTTTTAGGAGCATTTGGTTTAATTGCTTCTACTAGCACAAGTGTTGTTTCATGTTTTGGAGAGGAAGATACTAGTTATATAACAGTTGATGTTGATAACTCAAACCTTTCTTTAGATGAAATGAAGACAAAATTACTAAGTACTCAAAAAGATTACAAAGTTTTAGCAAGAGTCGTTGAGGCTGAAAAATATAGCAGAGAAGAATATAACAAGTATGTTTTAATAGTTGTAGTTATTCAAGATTTAATATTGAGAATATTAAATAATGATGTTCCAACATATGAAATAGACTTGTTGGGAGTATTTGAAGATACTGCAAGTAAAGCTGTAGAGTTACTAAAACCCTCAATTGAAGATGAATCTAGAGAACTTTTAGAAGACAGCACTATAAAAGTGGTTGAAGACTTTTTAAACTATTATTCAAAATAAAACGGTTAACCGTTTTATTTTTTTATTTCTCAATAATAAGAAACTATGTATCAAAACACAAGAATAAAAAAATAGCATTTGAATGATCGTGATGAAAGTTTGTTTTTTAGCTTCTTCTGCATTTGATCCAAATACATAAGTTTTAACTTCTTTTGGTTTTTTTGAAAGTTTTAAATCTAATATTAATTCCCTTATTATAAAAAAGATAATTGAAAATCTGTATGCTAAAAATCTTGATAAAAGATCGAGAAAGCAAATACAAATTAATTTATTTCTAAATTTAAATAAATAAATGGAAAATAATTTTAGAATTTGTTAATATAAAAATGAATAAGAAAGGAAAAAAATAGAAGAGGAATGAAAGAGTATTGAAACTAATTAAAAAACAATAAAAAATAACTTTACGTATTTGGACTATCCAAGTGAAGGAGATAATATACTAAATGCTTGATGGTTTATATCAGATTCAGGTTCAACACCTTACACCTTTATTGATAATATAGGTGTAAATATATCTACAACCATTGAAGGTGCTAAAAAAATACAATTTGATAAACAATCACCAATACTTTATAAAAAGTTTTACCTATATAATCCAAATGGAGAAATAATATCTGAAGATTATAACGAAGAAAATGCTTTAAGTTATTTAACTTCGACAATAAACATTAAGGAAAACTTTATAAATAAAAAAGAGTTGAATAATTTAGAAAACGAATATACTGACTTTGATGATTTAATTTCAAATGGAAAATATAATGTATATAGTTTCTCATTTGAAAATAGAATACTTTATTTCAATAATTATGAAAATGCATTAAATGCATATAAAAATAATATAAATCTTATAACAGGTGTAAAAATCATTTACAGAAGCAGAAGAGTTTATGTTTACAATACTGGAAAAGAATTAATAACATTCTACCGGTCAACAGAAGAAGAAATGAAAGAAATTATTAGCAAAATTTATATGCTAATAAACAATGGAGATTAAAAATGAAAAAAATATTATTAAAATTACTAAGTGCTACGGTATTAATAGTTCCTACCAGTTTGGCGGTGTCATGTGTAGATCCAAAACATTATAGTGGACCAGAACCTGAAGAAACTTATTGATGACAAGATTATGAAATTGAAAAATTTGATAGCGCAAAAGATTTTTTAAAAGCTAACTTTGAAAGTTATATTCTTAAAAATATAAAAATAAATAACCGTGACTTAGAATCTTTAAATGATAACCCTTCTTTAGAAAAAGCTTATAAAATTATAGTTAATAGTTTTGTTTATGACAGCGAGGCTAGAAGGAACAATTATATTTGATATGCTAGAGAAAGTTTTGGAGAACGTGAGGATTATCAATGGGATCTAAAAGATAAAAAAGGGAACTATATTTTTAACGCAGTTTATAATAAAGGAACTTATGGTAGTGGGTCTACTAACGAAATACTTAAGGAAAACTTTGAACCTTTAAATTTTAATCCATATAAAGAAGAAGGGGATGAAAAAGTTTCGGCATTCACAATATGAAATGCTTATGATATGGATAATATTTTAACATTTAAACAATTTGGTTATTTAGAGGTTAGAGTATATCAAGATTCATTCCTTTGAAACCTTAACCCAGAAGAAGGGAAAAACTTTGAAAGATTCTTTATAGCAAAACGAAAAGAAAATGGTGATCCAGGTATTTACTTTAACAGAAGTGATTTTGATAAAGAATAAAAAAAAGAAAAGAAGATGATAAATTGAATATAATCTCCTATGTATAGTTATAATGATAAAAAAACATTATCATTATAATGAAAAGCATAGGAGGTTTTTTTATGGCAAACAAAAAAGGTAATAAATCAAATATTTTAACCCCAGAACAAAGAAAAAGACTTGTAAATGATCATTTTAAAAAAGATTTAAGTTGAAGAGAATTGTCAATCAAATATAATGTTTCATATTCCGCTGCAAGGCAAACTTGTATTAGATTTGAAAACGAGGGAGAAGCTAGTTTTGAAGTTAAGAGTGGTAACAGTTCTAATCACACAAATATTAGAGTTAATAGTGTAGATCCCAGAGATAAACAAATTGCACAATTACTTAAAAGAAATAAGGAACTTGAAATGGAGAACGAAATCATAAAAAAGTTCAAGGAATTTACAAAGAATCAAAAGACAAAGTAACGTTAAATTCCTATTATGTTTTTATCGATGAAAACAGGAAATATTATCCTGTGTATTTGATGTGCAGAATTTTTAAAATTACAGAATCAAGTTATTATAGATGAATAAAACGCGGCAAAAAAATATACAAAGTTAAGTTCAATTGAACACTCGCAAAAAAGATTTTAAAAATTTATAGAAAAAACATGGGAATGTATGGGGCTCCAAGAATTACTATTGATTTATTCAATAAATATGGAGTTAGAGCTTCGGAGAAGAAAGTTTGAAGATATATGTCAATTCTTTCAATAAAATCTTTTGTAAGAAAGAAACGTTCTTACAGTGTTCCTAAAGAAAAGAAAAACACAAAAAGCGGAATACCAAATATAGTTGACAGAAAATGAGGTTTATATGGTCCCAATGAATTATTTGTAACTGATGTGAGTTACATACCATATGGAAATCACAAATTTGCTTATTTAAGTGTCATAAAAGATGCTTATAGCGGAATGATTGTTGCATGACACATTTCACTAAAAAATGACCTTATGATTTGAAAAAATACATTAAAAAAATTTGAAAAGGTTAGACCTAAAACTCAAATTATTATGCATTCTGATAATGGGTTTCAATACACATCATTATTTATGGCTGAATATTCAAAAAATAACAACATCATACAATCATGCTCTAGAGCAGGAAACTCTTTAGATAACGCTATGTGTGAAACGTTCTTTTCTTCTTTGAAAACAGAAAGACTTCACCATATTAAATTAAATAATCATTATGAAGTTTATGATCAAATAGATAATTATATTAATTATTATAATAATTATAGAATAACAATTAAACACAGAGCTACTCCAACTTCAATTTGGAATACATATAATTAAATTTAAAATTTCAAGAAAGTGAGATAGCTCACAATTTTTTGCGTTGTCTTTTTGAGAGAACCAAAGGGTTTCACCCTTAGTTTCTCTCAAACTCTCTCCTTAACCTACAAAAGAAAACTTCTTGCTGCGCGTAAAGTTTTCTCTTGACTCTTTCATACAAGCTTTAGCCAAATTTTGCATAAAAAAACACATTCTATACTTGACAGAATATGTTTAAGAAGATGATAAATCTTCTTTTTGTTTGATTAGGTCGCTGTTGTGTATAAAATAAATTAAGAAAATTATATTAATTGTTTACAAAAGCTAAAAGATTTTGGACCGAAAAACAGCAAAAGAAAGAACTTTATGGATTTATGTTAATATAGAACTTACACGAATTAAATATAGTTATGATAATCTAAACTTCTTTAATTCAACAGGAGAAGCTAGAGTGCATATTTTAAAACAAAAGTTGTACTATTTTGCCTTGAGGTATTTTAAGTTTAGGTGATTTGCAGTTAAATCTAACAAGCAACATTTTTTTTTTTTTTTTGTTCAAAGGTGATTAATTATTGTATTATTACATAGTAACAAATTTGAAAAGCAAAAATGTTCACAAAAAAATTAAAAAAAATTAAAAAAATCGTTGCATTATTGAATATTCTATTTTATAATCAATATTGGTTTTCGGAGTATAGCTCAGCTGGTTAGAGCGCACCCCTGATAAGGGTGAGGTCGGTGGTTCAAGTCCACTTATTCCGACCATTAAATGAAAACAAAAATCCGAAAATACACTTCTTTTATTCAAAAGGGGTGTATTTTTTCTATATAGTTTATTAAGGAGGTGCAATTTATGGAACCAGTAAAAGATCAAGAATTATCTGTAAAAACTTATAAAAAAGGTAAGAAGTCAAAAAGACATTTTTTTGCTTCTGGTAAATGATATAAAATTGCACTTACCTTAATCTTATGATCTGTTTTGCAAGAGATTATTATGGCATCAACAGATTTAATTGATAATGTATTTGTAAACCATTTAAGAGAAGAACATGTTTATGGTTATGATGCATTTAAAAATATGGTTTTAAACGAAAGTGGTTGAACCATGTTGGATTATGATTTACTTAAAAGTGTAAATCTTGAAAGTTACTATGGTAATGGAATTTTATATTTGCCAGGGCAAATTGGGGTTAATGCAGTATCTGCAAGTAACCAATTATTTATTCTAATGTTTTCAATGGTTTCAGGATTTTGTTATGGAGCTGGAATATTCAGCGCTCAATATTTTGGTGCTGGAGATTATCAAAGACTTAAACAAATTACGGCCTTAAAAATGTATCTTGTAATTTCAATTACAGGTGTATTTGCATTATTTGGACTTCCTGGAGTTACTGAAAAATTAATTGCTTTTACAACTCATCCAAATTATGACATTGTAAAACCTGATTTTTCAGCACCAAAAGATGGACAATATGCAATTCAATTACATAAGTATATTCAAAATGAGGTTGCTAAAATGGCAACTCAACAAGGAGCAACTTACTATAGAATAGTTTCTTTAAGTTATCCATTGCTTACTATTAACCAAGTTGCGGTTACTGCTTTAAGAGAAACTAGAAGACCTTTCTACTCATTCTTTATGTCAGCAATTTCATTGGTAGCAAACTTTACTTGTAATGTATTTTTAACAGCTCCAACTTTTATTCCTGGATTTATTGGATTTGGTATTGAAGGTTCTGCAGCAGGAACTGTTGCTTCAAGAGTTTTACAAACAGTATTTATATTTGTACTTCTTGGTATTAAGAAATTTGAATTTATACCAAGTATTAAGCACTTTAAAATTGAAAGAACAGTTTTAAGAGTAGCTTTAATCAAAAGTATGCCAATTCTTTTAAATGAAACACTGTTTGCTCTAGGACAAGTTGTACAAGTTAAATTGAGAGCAATGTATTCTGTAGATTCTTTATCTGCAAATGCAATGTATGAAACCATGTTAATGGCATTCTTCTCGCCAATGTATCATGGATTAAATGCAGGAATATCTGTATTGGTAGGTAATGAGCTAGGAGCTCAAAACTTTGATAAAGCTCAATATAACGCAAAACACTTAATGAGATTAAGTTTTATGATAGCTACAGGGTTCTTAATGATATTTTCTGGATTATCATTTGTCTTACCTAAATTAATCTTTCCAAATATTACAAAAGAGGGATTAAGAATTGGACAATGAATGATATTTATCTATACTATGACTTATCCAATAATCTTATTAAACTCTTGTGTATATTCAATTTTAAGAGCTGGGGGAAATGTTATTAATGCATTTTTAATGGATTCAGGATTTAACTGAGTATTACAAATTCCAACCCTTTGTTTATTAATTTTAGGAAATACTGAAGTAAGTAATTCAGGATTTATAACTTTAGGTATTATTTCAATACACTTAATAATTTGTATGTTTGAAGTAGTTAAAGTAATTCCAGCAACCATTTTCTACTTTAGAAGAAAATGAGTAAGAAGTATTATTGTTGCTAAAAACGTTTCTGTTGAAACAGATAAAAATATAGGATCATTTAGTCAAGAAATTAGTGCAGAATCTGTAATTGAAAATGTAGATTTAAATGATAAAGTTGAAAGATAAACACCTTGCCTTTGGCAAGGTGTTTTTTTGACACTTGTTTAATAAAACTAAGATGTTATAATGAACCCATATTAATTAACAATGAATCTTGTATATTTTGCGCAAATAATAATAATTTTATAAAACATACATAAAAAAACAACTAAATACAAAATTAAGAGCCTTTTCAAATGTTGTTATTTTTTGTATTACCAAAAATATTTTAAAAGAAAAGAGAAGATTTTATGAAATTTAGAAAAACATTTTTAACTTCACTATTTTCGTTTATCCTGACCTCATCTATTCTTCTTATAACTTTTTCTAGTAAGGTTACATTAAACATTTCAGAAAAAAGTGTTTATTTAGAAAGAGAAAGTTATTTGAATGATAAAGCCTTAGTTTTAAGAAGTGAAGATGTAAGTGATTTAGTTCTATTGGACAAAGGATTTGTTAGGAATGATGGGTACTTAAAGGTACAAACAGAATCGTATTTAGAAAAGGAAGCAGAAAAGTTTATAGAAGTTTATGATTTAAAAATTAAAGATGGCTCATTTTCATATGAAGTTAGAATTCGTAGATACAATGTAGAAAAAATAGAAAAATTAATTTACACATTTTTGGATGATGAATTAAATATACACAATACAAAAATTCATGATTATAAGGAATTTTCAATCGAAATGACTTTCATTAATGCATATTTAAACGACAGTCATATAAATGCAAACAACAGTTTTGAAGAGACCTTATCTAAGCTTTATTTAAAAAAAATAAGTCTTGCAAATATTGCAGAATTTAATTATTTAAATACATATGCATATAACCAGTATAGAGCAGAGATAGAAAATGAACGTAGACCAAATCACTTCACCCAAACCATTAATGGTTGAAAATCCGTTGAAAGTAATTTTGATAAATTTATGATTACTGCATTTACATCAATAACAACTATGATAATAACAACTGTAATTTTAAGTTATGTAGCCTCTGCCGTCGCAGGAACTATTGTTTTTAAAACGCTATTATCAGTAATATGAAAAAAATTAACTCTTATGGGGTTTACAAACATGTTATTTTTAAATGTAAAAATTCTAGTAGCCTTGTCAATGGGTTTTTTGTTTTCATTTCCAATATCACAAGTTTTTAACTCTGTCTTTATTAAACTTTATCAAAAAAATAATATATCTAATATAATTGAAAAAAATAGATTATTCATTTCAGGTGAATATGGTGAAGATATCTTTGACAAATATAAGGATTTCTTTATGGGCGGATTTAGCAACGGCATAGTTGGTAAATTGAGTTCTTTGTTTGGCAAATTGGGTGTCAAAGATAGAGCTGTTTTAATATTTGATAAGATTAGAAATCCAATGTGAGATCTAAATTATGTAAATTCTTATTCATATGCCAAATACAGAAAATGGTTACCATGAATTACTTACGAAATAAATAAAAGTAGAGCACATTATATGAATAATAATGCTAGAAAAATGACTTTTTTCACAGCAACCCTAGCTTCAAAATCAACATGACTGATAACGTATTTTGGTGATATCAAAACTCCATTAGATAATTTTTATGAAGTTCATCATGCTGGAAATTGACTAGAAAAAACTCGTTTAGAAATAACGCCAAATTTTACTAAGAAGACAAATTCTGCAATTAAAGCTATGTATGTTTCAAAAAATCTTAGAACAGCAAGTGTTTATGCAAGAGTTTACTATGGGAATGAAATGGAGTTTGCCGATTTGGATTACAGAGTAAAAAATATTTTAAGGAATTATCCTAAATCAACTAATAAAAATGTAGACAAATTTATTGCTTTTAGTGACATATATAGATAGGAATTTAAGAGATGAATAGAGAAGAATTTTGGAAAAAGAATAATATCAAAATTTGTATAAGAATGATGATTTTAATTTTTTGCACGTATATTTTATTTTTGGCGTCATTGATAATAGCTGCTTTTTATAGCATCAACTCTTCTGATTATAAGAATTCTAACGTATTCTTATGCTTTATATTTGCTGTTATTTTTTTCATATCTTTTTTCACCACAATTATATTCTTAGTTGTTAATAGTTGGAATATAAGTAAGGGCAAGGGATCAAATTATGAGGGAGCATGTTTAATATTTATTTCCTTTTTTGTTGGTTCTAAAAAAATAAAAAAAATGCATCCTAATTCGGATTGAAATTTCCCATTTGGAAATCTACTGGAAACTTGTATAAAACAATATTGATGGTTTGGTATGTTTAACATACTGAATTTACCCCTAATTTATGTTTGTATTAGAATATTTTGTTTTTCATTTGGAAAAAAATTGGGTAAAGAAATAGATGAATTAAAGCTTGATGATTTGTCAAAAATAGACGAGATAGATTCTAATAAAAATATACAAAGTTTAAGTGAAAAAAATTAAAAAAACAATTTACAATTTTTAGTTTTTTTTTGGGGGGGTAAATAAGTGTCTAGAGAAGAATTTCTTTACATAACTATCAAAAAAATAATATCTAGATGATTATTTTTAACACAATTGCAGGTGCTTCATTGATGAGTTTAATGTTTGTTTATTGAGACAAATTAGATTAAGTATTTTTGCGGAAATATTATTTTTTATGATTATAGTTCATTTAATAACTGTACCTATTGGATTAACTTGATTACTTATGTCTAATATCAAAAGAATTTAAAAAAAATATAAAGGAAGAAAAAAAACTATTGATTTAGCTTAGAAAACCCAAAGAAATCCAAAAAATGGATTTTTTTAAATTTTATTGGGTTTTAGAGTTTTTTTCCCTTATAATAAAAAAGGTTTAGAAAGAGGTGGTAATTATGGCAATTCCTTCCGTCAGCAGTTGAAACAATTTAGTGAACGATATTAAGAAGAATGCCTATAATTGCGCTCTTTCTTATTTAGTACGTTAATATAGTCATTCTTCCTATAAAAAGGAGAAAAAACTATGAAAAGACTTAAATTAGAAAATAATAATAAAAATTCAAAAACAAAATTAATTCAAAATAAACTTACAAACTATTCTAAGTATTCTCAACAAGATGTTCTAAAAGATCTTCAAGTACCAAGTTTTGGTCTAAATGAAGAACAAGTAGAACAAGCTGTTGAAAAGTACGGTTCAAACAAGTTAAAAGCTAAAGGATTTAATTTCTTTACAACTTTTGCAAAAACTTTTCTAAGTCCTTTCAATATAATCTTAACTATCATCGCAGCTTTCAACTTCTACACTTATTTTTCAGGAGAAGACAGAGAAATGTCTGATCTTGCTGGTGCATTAATTGTTCTATTTATGATTCTATTAAGTGGATCAATTATGTTTTTCCAAGAAGTAAAGTCACACTTAGTAATTAAAAAAATATCATTTGATAACAAAAAAACAACCAAAGTTATTAGAGATGATGAGTACAATATTACAAATATTGATAATGCTAATTCAATTAAATTAATTAAAGAAGCAGAAGCTATTGACTCTGAAGACTTAGTACCTGGAGATTTAATTTACCTTTCAAACGGAGACTTAATTCCATCAGATGTAAAAATCATATGAGCAAATAGTTTATATGTTGATCAAGCATCATTAACAGGTGAATCTTTTCCTGTGCAAAAAAAAGAAGTTAACGAAAATTCATCATATTTAGAATATGAAAATATTTGTTATATGGGAACTAGTGTAGTTTCAGGTTCTGCTCTTGGAGTAGTAATTGCAACTGGATACAACACTTATTTCTCAACTATCAATGATAAAGTAACTGAAAAAAGACCTAAAAGTTCATTTGACAAAGGTATTAAAAAAGTTACATTCTTATTAATTTCATTTATGCTTGCTGTAACACCAATTACTTTATTAGTATTTGGACTGGGACATGGTGGACAATGAGTTAATGCAGCATTATTTTCTGTATCAATCGCTGTAGGATTGACACCAGAAATGATGCCAATTATTGTTACATCAAACCTTTCAAGGGGATATTTAAAAATTAAAAAAGAAGATGTTTTAGTCAAAAATTTAAACGCTGTTCAAAATATGGGAGCGATAGATATTTTATGTACTGACAAAACAGGAACAATAACAAGTGGTGAAATCAAACTAGATAGAGTTTTAGATTACAGCTCACAAAAATGTGATTTTGTAAATAAAGCACTTTACTTAAACAGTTACTTCCAATCAGGATTCCAGAATCCTATTGATCAAGCTGTATTACTTTCAAAAGACATCGAAAAACCTGATGTTGAAAGTTATACAAAAGAATGAGAAGTACCATTTGACTTTACAAGAAAAATCTTATCTGTCATCTTAACTAAAGATGACGAAAAAGAAATTTTCACAAAAGGTGCAATTGAAGAAATTCTAAAAGTTTGCGACAGAATTTCTATCAGAGGAAAAATAGAACCAATAACACAAGAACATAAAGATAAAATTATCAAAAAAGCTGAAGAGATGAACCTTGATGGTTACAGAGTAATTGGAATTGCTCACAACCACCTAGAAGATGAAGATATTGAAGAAGACTTAGTATTTTACGGTTTTGCAACATTCTTTGATGAGCCAAAAGAAACATCAAAAGAAATTATTAAAAACTTAAAAGAAAAAGGTATCGACACTAAAGTATTAACTGGAGACAGTGAAGTTATAACAAGAGCTATTTGTAAAAAAGTAGACTTTAAAATTACAAAAATTTATAGTGGAAAAGAAATTGAAGAGATGAGTGAATCTCAATTAAGAAAGGCTGTAGTTAATGCAAATGTATTTGTAAAACTTAGCCCAATGCATAAATCAATGATCATTTCTTGTTTAAAAGAACAAGGACATGTAGTTGGATTTATGGGAGATGGAATTAATGATGCGCCAGTTTTAAGAGAATCTGATGTAGCTATTTCATTCTCTGATGCATCAAACATAGCACAAGATGCAGCAGATATTATTTTGGTTGATGAATCATTAATGGTTCTTGAAACTGCAGTGCACGAAGGAAGAGTGAGTTTAGCAAATATATTGAAATATATTAAAGTTACAATTGCTTCAAACTTTGGAAATGTATTAAGTGTACTTGTAGCATTGTTCTTAACATCAGTTGAACCAATGCAACCAATCCACTTACTATTACAAAACTTAATTTACGATATTGTTATGTTTGCATATATATTTGATAAAGTTGATAAAAAATTCACAGACACACCTAGACCATTTAGAACCAAAAATATTATTTGGTTTACAGTCATAAACGGGCCTGTAAGTTCAATTTTTGATATATCAACATTCTTAGTATTAATTTATGGTTACCAACATAAATTAGGAATAGAACCAGGTATGAGCTATGATGCAAGTAATAACATTAATGGGGTTCAAATGTTTAACGCTTCATGATTTGTTGTTGGATTAATGACTCAAACAGCGGTTCTACAAATGTATAGAACTGAAAAAATACCATTTATTCAATCTAATGCATCATGACAAGTAAATGCAGCAACAGTGTTTGTTTGTGCAATGGCAGTTATTGTGCCATTCACACCATTTATTGCAGAAAATGTTAAAATGCTTCAACCACCTATAACATTCTTGCCAATAGCTTTAGGATTTGTATTAGCTTATGTAATGCTAGCACAAGTTGTAAAAACACTATACATCAAAAGATTTAAAGAATGATTATAAAACACAAAAACTCTACACAATGGTGTAGAGTTTTTTAAATTTTAATTACTTTTAATGTAAAATTATTTAAGTGTAGAGGTGAGCAATTATGGAATTTTCACATAAAAAAATAGAAAAAAAATGACAAAAGTATTGAGATGAAAATCATACTTTTAAAACAACAAATAATCACGATAAAAAATCTTTTGTACTAGATATGTTTCCTTATCCAAGTGGAGCTGGACTTCATGTAGGACACCCAAAAGGATATACTGCAACTGATGTTTTTGCAAGAATGAGAAGAATGCAACAATATGATGTACTTCACCCAATTGGGTGAGATGCATTTGGTCTTCCAGCAGAACAATATGCACTTAAAACAGGAAATGATCCAAGAGAATTTACAGCTAAAAATATTGATATTTTTAGAGCACAATTAAAAACATTAGGTTTTAGTTATGATTATGAAAAGGAAGTTAACACAAGTCATCCAAATTATTACAAAGTAACACAATGAATTTTTCAACAACTTTACAAAAAAGGATTAGCAGAAATTAGAGAAGCTAATGTTAATTGATGTGAAGGATTGGGAACAGTTCTTGCAAATGAAGAAGTAATTTTAGAAAACGGTAAAATGGTAAGTGAAGTTGGTGGTTTTGAAGTTATTAAAAAACCAATGAAACAATGAGTTTTAAAAATTACAAAATATGCAGACAGATTACTTGATGGACTTGAAGGTTTAGATTGACCAAATTCAGTAAAAGAATTACAAAAAAACTGAATTGGTAAATCTAAAGGTATGTTAATAGATTTTAAAGTTGAAAATAAAGATGATGTAATTAAAGTATTTACAACTAGAGCAGATACTATTTTTGGTGTTTCATACATTGTTTTAGCACCTGAAAATGAAAATGTTTTAAAATTAACAACCCAAGATAATTTAGATAATGTAAAAAAATATATTGAAGTTACAAAAACAAAAACTGATATTGAAAGACAAGATGATTCAAAAGAAAAAACTGGTGTCTTTACTGGAAGTTATGTAATAAACCCAGTTAATGGTGATAAAGTACCAGTTTGAGTTGCAGATTATGTTTTAAATGATTATGCAACTGGTGCTGTAATGGCAGTTCCAGCACATGATGAAAGAGATTGAAAATTTGCAAGTAAATATGATTTACCAATCAAATTTGTAATTGAAACAAAAGATGAATCAAAAGCGTTTGTTGGTGAAGGGATTCACATTAATTCAGAATTTTTAGATGGTTTAGATAGAATCCAAGCAATTGAAGCTATGGGTAAAAAACTAAAAGAATTAAATGCTGGAGAAGAAAGAATTAACTATAAACTTAGAGATTGATTATTCTCAAGACAAAGATTTTACGGAGAACCTTTCCCTGTATTATTTTTAGAAGATGGAGAAATTGCTCTAATTGATGAAAAAGATCTTCCTTTGGAATTACCAAAAACAGATTACATTAAACCATCAGGAACTGGAGAATCTCCACTTGCCAATTTAACCGATTGAGTAAACGTTGAGTATAACGGTAAAAAAGCAAAAAGAGAAACAAATACAATGCCTCAATGAGCGGGTTCTTGTTGATATTACTTGGCATACATTTTAACTGTAAGTCCAAACGAACTAATTGATATTGAATCACAAGAAGCTAAAGAGTTATTTAAAAAATGATTACCTGTAGACTTGTATATTGGGGGACAAGAACATGCAGTTCTTCACCTAATGTATGCACGTTTTTGACACCAAGTGTTATTTGATCTTGGTGTTGTACCAACACCAGAACCATTCCAAAAACTAATTAATCAAGGAATGATTTTGGCAGATACTGGTGAAAAAATGTCTAAATCAAAAGGTAACGTAATTAATCCAGATGAAATTGTAGAATCTCATGGAGCAGATACTTTAAGATTATATGAAGTATTTATGGGACCACTTGAAGCATCATTACCTTGAAGTTTTAAAGGATTAGATGGTGCTAGAAAATGATTAGATAGAGTTTATAGAATGGTTGAAACTATTGAATTGACAGATCAAAACAATGGTAACCTAGACTTTGTTTATAATGATGTTGTAAAAAAAGTTACAAAAATGATTGAAGAATGTAAATTTAATACTGCAATTTCTCAATTAATGGTATTTGTAAACGCAGTTTACAAAGAAACAACACCAGTTTACAAAGAATACATTTTTAACTTTACAAAAATGTTATCTGTTTTTGCCCCTCACTTAGCTGAAGAGTTATGAGAAAAAATGGGAAATAAAAATTCAGTTTGTCTTCAAGAATGACCAAGTTATGATGAAAGCAAACTTGTATTAAATACAGTAACAATTGCGGTTCAAATTAATGGTAAACTTAAAGCCACTTTTGAAGCTGATAAAGGTTTAGCAAAAGAAGAATTAATTTCAAAAGCAAAAGAAATTCAAAACATTGCTGAAAATATTCAAGGAAAAGAAATTGTTAAAGAAATTGCTGTTCCTGACAAAATTGTAAATATCGTAGTCAAATAGCCTGAAAAGGTTATTTTTTTTGTTGTTAATTTTAAAATTGTATACAATTATTGTATACAATTTTCCTAAAATGGTAGATAATTAAGTTAGCAGAGATGCTACGAAAGGAAAAAAGATATGAAGCTAGTGTTGACAGTTGAAGAAACAGAACGTTTCAAACTCAAAAAGAGCAAGGCTCAAGAAAAAGTGGACAAGAGTAAGTCTAAACTTGATAATTATGAAGCCAAACAACTAGAAGTTTTGGATAAAAAAACAAAACTAGAAGAATTAAGATATAAACAACGAATAGAAAAAACAGAAGCTAAATTCGAAAAAAAGATAAGTAATTTAAAGTCTTCTGGACAAAATAATGAAGTGATAACAAAATTAGAAGAGTATAGAATAAAAAGATTAGAAGATATTAATGAAGATTATGAGATTATCAAAAAAAATCTTAGTTTGGGAAAAGAAGACCTTTTGGATGGAACCAAAGGTGCTCACGAAAACAACGTAAGAATTAAACTGACAGCAATTGATTATAAAATATCAAAAATCAATTTTAAAAGGAATTGAAAAACTCAAAAAGAAAGTAATTTTTCTGAATTGAGAGGTAAAGAAAAGAAAATAGCTATGTTTGCAGCTCAAGCAGAACTGTTTGAAAGTGGAGATAAGTTATTTAAACCATTTGGTTTAAAAATGGTTGATAAAAAAGAAGAAATCAAAACCAAATATGATCTTTGAAAATTAGATTGAAAGATTAAATTTGCAAAATGCAGTCAATGAACTTTCAAAGACTGAATAAATATAAAAATTTGGACAATTCCATTTTGAATGTATGCTGGATTTGTTGGTATATTAGCAGCTTGTATTGCTACAAAAACAGTGGATGCAAACATGGTTTACGGACCAGGAGTTTTGCTAACTATTGCGATAGCATCAGGGGTAGTATTTGGTAAAATTCCAATTTGAAAAAAATACTTTGGAGGCGCTGTGATGGGTTCAATGTTTGTTGGAACCTTCCTAGTTTATTTTGGAGTAATTTCAAATCCCAAAGGAATACCACAAACTGATTGGAATGCAGGGCATTTTGTTTATAATGCAGTACTTGTCTGATTTAAAAATCAAGACTTCCTAAGTTTCTATATTTCTGTGTTATTAGTGGGAGCTGTATTATTAATTCCAAGAAAAATGATTATTAAATCTATTGGTGGTTTCTTTGCACTTATTATTATGGGAACAGTAATTGGACTTATTTTAGGTTATTTAGGTGCAATGATAACAGGTATGAATACCAAAGAATTAGTTTTATATTATGCATTACCAATTTTAGCTGATGGAAATGGTGGAGGAATCCAACCTATTGGTAAAATAGCTGGTAAATTTGGATATGATGAAGGAGCTTGAATTTCAAGAGGACTTGCAATTTCAACTTTAGCTTCAATCTTATCTGTAGTTGCAGCAGCTATTGTAAACGGTGTTGGAAAAGCAAAACCAAGTTTATCTGGAAATGGTAAATTAATGTTAAGAGATATTCACACAGTGGATAGAACTGCAAAAGTAAATGATAGAAATATTGCATCAGCATTGTTAATGATAATGATGATCTATATGTTAAGTGATTTATTTGAAAAAGCTATTTTTACAGAAGAGAGAATTAAAATTTTAGTGCCTAACTTTGCATGAATGATTGTTATTTGTTTAGCATTAAACTTAGCTAATGTAGTTCCTGTTGAAATGAAACTGGGAGCTGAAAAAATTAACAAATTTATTTCAAAACAAACTACTTGATTATTAATGGTAGGTGTTGGTATTATTTACATAGACTTAAAAACATTTATAGCAGCACTTAATGGAGAGGCATTATTTATATCAGCATTATTTGTAGTTGGTGCAACAGTTGGACCAATGTTAATAGCAAAACCATTGAAATTTAATGCCGTTGAAGGAGCGGTTTCAGCTGGATTATGTATGACAGCACAAGGTGGATCTGGAGCTATTGCGGTTCTGGGAACAAGTGAAAGAATGGAGTTAATGCCATTTGGACAAATTACTTGTAGAATTGCAGGTAGTGTAGTTCTGGTGTTTGCGGCCATTGCGTTTGCACAATATCCACCAAGCACCGCAGAAACAGCTCTTGCAGTTGTGGCAATATAATAAAGGAGAATATATGGAAAAAATAGTGGTAGGTAGTGTTGAGAGTGGAGACTTAATGATGTCTATTTCTGAAAGTTCAGCAGGACATAATGAAATAGTTATTGATTCAAAATTCATTCAACAGTATGGAGACGAAATAAAAGAAATTATTTCAAATATTTGTAATGAATATAATGTAAATAATGCAAAAATCGAAGTGAACGATCAAGGGGCAATCCCTGCAGTAATTAGAGCCAGAACTAAAACTGGATTAGAGAGATTTTTGAATAAATAATGGTTAAATTTGATAGAGTAAAACCTAGAAAACATATGTTATTTGTTCCTGCAGATCGACCTTCACTTTATAGAGATTCAGTCTTCTATAAACCAGACACAATTATGTTTGATTTAGAAGATGCTGTTGCATACTCAGAAAAAGATGCAGCAAGAATGTTATTAATAGAAATATTAAACGATATAGATTACAATGCAAGTGGAATTGAAACTTGTGTAAGAATTAATGGCTTAGATACTGAATTTTTTGAAAAAGATATTGAAGCTTGTATAAAAGCAAAAGCAAATATGATTAGGCTTCCAAAAGCAGAAACTGTTGATGATGTAAATCAACTAGTTGCTTTAATGGAAAAATATGAAAAAGAAAATAATTTAGATTATAAACTAAAAATATTTATAGCCTTTGAAAGTGCTTTGGGTATATTGAATGCATTTGAAGTTGCCAAAGCAAGCGACAGAATTGTTGGTATTGCTCTTGGAGGAATGGACTACTTACTTGACTTAAAAGGGAGTAGATTGCCAAATCGTGAAGAATTATTATATGCTCGCCAACATTTAGTTCATGTTGGAAGAGCTTTAAAATTGGATGTATTTGACGTAGTTTATGGAAATACATCAGATGATCAAGGATTTATTAATGAATTCAAATTTATAAAATCACTTGGATTTGATGGTAAATCTGTAATTCACCCAAACCAAATTCGATTAATTAATGAAGTTTATAAACCAACACAAGAACAATTAGAATATGCTCTTGAAATGAAAGAAGCTTTTGAAGAAAGTGTAAAACTTGGAAAAGGTGTTTTCTTATTCAAAGGTAACATGGTAGATAAACCAGTTGTTGAAAAGCAACTTGAAATTATTGAATTAGCAAAAGAATTTGATATGGAGGGTGCTTTATAATGGAAAAACCGATTTTAACAAAAGAGTATCTAGAAAAAAACTTTAAAAATACTGGAACTAATTTAGTTCCTTATCAACCAAAAGAAGTTAGAACTTCAACATTTAGTTCTAATTTAAAAGAACTTCCTAACAAAGGAATTGTAAGAGATAAAGTTGTAGATCTTGAAACTGCTATAAAGAATAGTGGACTTCAAAATGGTATGACAATTTCTTTCCATCACCATTTCAGAAATGGAGATAAAACAGTTAAAGTTGTAATGGAAGTTATTAAAAAACTTGGAATAAAAGATTTGACAGTTGCAAGTAGTAGTTTTACAGATGCACACAATTTTTTAGGACAATATATTAAAGATGGTTATGTAAAAGCTTTGCAATCATCTGGTTGTAGAGATGAATTGGGTGAATTTATTTCTGCTGGTAATTGTGAAACGCCTTTAATAATTAGAAGTCACGGAGGAAGAGCAAGAGCTATTGAATCTGGTGATTTAAAAATTGATGTAGCTTTTATGGCAGCAAGTGCAAGTGATTGTATGGGTAATGCAAATGGTATGATGGGAAAATCTCGTTGTGGAAGTTTGGGTTATGCAATGGTTGATGCACAATATGCAAAAACAACAATCATATTAACTGATAACTTAGTAGAATATCCAAATAGTGTAATTTCAATTCCACAAAATCATGTGGATTATGTAGTTGAAGTTGATGAAATTGGTGATTCAAAAGGAATTATGAGTGGTGCTATTAGGTTAACCACTAATCCCAAAGAAGAAATAATTGCAGAAAACATTACCAAAGTTATTGTTAACTCAAGTTTATTTAAAAATGATTTCTCAATTCAAATGGGAAGTGGAGGGGCTTCACTTTCGGCTGTAAAGTATTTAAAAAAACATATGATTGAAAAAGGTGTTGTTGCAAGTTATGCACTTGGAGGTATAACTTCACATCAAGTTTCAATGTATAAAGAAGGACTTGTTAAGAGAATTTTGGATACACAATGTTTTGATCTTGCAGCAGTAGAATCAATTTATGAAAATAATGATCATATAGAAATTTCTGCATCTATGTATGCAAACCCTCATAACAAATCACCATTCGTAAACAATTTAGATTTTGTAATTTTAAGTGCATTAGAAGTTGACATAAACTTTAATGTAAATGTTATGACAGGTAGTGATGGGGTAATTCGAGGAGCTTCAGGAGGACATTCAGATACAGCTGAAGCTGCAAAAATTTCAATAGTATGTTTACCGTTGATTCGAGGAAGAATGAGTTGTGTTGTTGATAAAGTAAACACAATTATTACTCCTGGAAATACAGTTGATGTTATTGTGACCGACTTTGGTATTGCGGTAAATCCTTTAAGAAAAGATTTACTTGATGAATTTTCTAAAGCTGGAGTAAAATTAAAAAGTCTACAAGAAATGAGAGACTTTGCTGAAGGTATTGTTGGAAAAGCAAAACCTATAGAATGAGATTATAATAGACCTGTTGCGATAGTTGAAGCAAGGGACGGGTCGGTATTAGATATCATTTATAAAAGAAAGGGATAATATGTTAGAATTAATTTTAGCGGCAAGAGAAAAGAGAACACTACTCTTACAAAATAAACTGTCAAATTATGATTTTATTGTAACTTTCGGTTTAAATATCCCAGGTGATCAAAAGTTGGGTGCAGACAAAGAAGCGTTCATAAAAAAATATTTTTTTGAATATGTTTCTTTTATAAATAAAACATATGATTCTCTTAATTATGAAGCTGTAGTTGACTCAGCAGGTTACATGTACTATGTATGATTTAATGATGCTGATGCATACGAAGTGAAAAAATTATCGTTAAAATTTGAACAAAGAATTGGAGACGTTAGCTCTTTAATTGATATTGATGTTTATTTAGACATAAATAATAAAATATCTAGACAAAACCTTGCAGGTTTTCCACGTAAATGTTTTATGTGTGATCAACCTGCAAAGGTTTGTGCTTTTAAACAAACTCATCCCTATGAAGAATTGGTAGCCTTTGCAAATAAAAAAATGTCTGAGGAAACCAGTTTTGTTTTGCCGCATGAATATATTTTTGATGACATTATAAATGAAATCTTAAAAGGAAATTATTTACCAGGAGATAGATTAAAAGAACTTGAACTTGTAAATATTTATAAAGTTAGTAGAACAAAAATTAGAGATGTATTAAAAGAATTAGAGAGTAGTGGCGTTGTAGTTACAAAAAAATCTATGGGAGCTGTTGTAAAAAAACTTACAACAGACGAAGTCATGGAACTTACTAATTTAAGAATTAAAATAAAAGAAATTCTCTTTTTGGATGTTTTTGAAAACTTAAATAAGAATGGTTATTATATAGTTGAAAACATTAAAAGAAATTTAAAAAAAATGGATGTAAACAATTACGATCTTGTAAAAAAATGAAACACACAATTTTATGTAAGACTATTTTCTATATCTAATAAAGAATATACTAAAAAAATATTTAAAGGATTAGAAATGGTTTTTGGTAATATAAATTACCAAATTAATAAAAAAATTCTAGAAGGTGGTTTTAATATGAGAGACTATCATTTAAGAATATGTGATGCCATTATGGATGAAAATTTCGAAGACTATCAAAAAGTTTTATCTGATTATTTTGCAACATTGAAAGATTTAATTTTAAATCTTGATGAGTAACTACGTTTTTGAAAAAATAAATTTAGACAGCAAAATATGAAAAAATAAAATTGAAAACTTTTTAGAAAAATTTAAATTAAAATACACAGATGTAGATTTAACTATTGTTGTAACTGAAAACAACAGTATTGTTGCAGTGTGTAGTAAGAAAAATAATTTAATAAAAAATATAGCTATTGATGAAAAACATTGAGGTGAAAATATTTCAAACACTTTAATTACAATGGTAATGAAAGAAATATTTCAGCAAGGTTATGATAGTGCTATGGTTGTAACTAAAGTTGAAAATAAAAAAATATTTGCATCTTTAAACTTTAAGTTAATATATCAAAACGAAAGAATTTCATTTTTAAGTTCTAATGATAAAGATTATTTAAGTTATAAAGAAATGATACAAAATTTAGATTATAAAAATAAAACTGCATTTATTATTTTAAATGCAAATCCATTTACATTAGGTCATGAACATTTAGTTGAAACTGCAAGTAAGGAAAATGATATTGTATATTTAATTCCGGTATTGGAAGACATTTCGTTTTTTTCAACTGACGAAAGAACTGAAATTATATTAAAAAACATTACTAAGTTTAGTAATGTTGAGTTGCTTAAAGGAACACAATATTTAATTTCAAATAATTTATTTCCAAGTTACTTTCTAAAATCAACAGAAGAAAGTATAAAAGAGCAATCTCAATTAGACGCAAATATATTTTGTGATTTAATAGGAAAAAATTTTTCTAAAGTAACAAGATACGTTGGTGAAGAACCTTATTCAAAAACTACAGAGATTTATAATAATATAATCAAAGAAGAATTAAATCAAAGAAATATAAAACTAAAAATAATAAAAAGGTTAGAAAAAAACAATGTAGCAGTAAGTGCTTCAATTGTTAGAGAGTGTATTTTTAAAAATGATTTGGAGACAATAAAAAAAATGGTTTCTAAAGAAACCTTTGAAATAATCTCTCAAGAGAAATATTATAAAAGAGCTTTAGAAAATCCAAACAAAATATTTAAGAATAATTAATTAGATCTAGAAAAATAACTAGAACTAAAATATCTGCACAACCACCTGGAGAAATATTGTTATTTATTGCTTGTTGATTTATTTCGAGTATTTCTTCAAATGTTAATTCGTTGTTAATTAACTGATTTTCAACTTTGATATAGCTTTGTTTGATTTCTAGTCAATTTTCAAAACCAATTTTATTTATCAAAGTTGTGTCGTCTAAATTAATTGTGAGATGTATTAGTGTTGTAAAAAGTTTTATGTTTTCATCTTTAATATTTAATTTCTTGTAAAACATATAGGTTTCAAAAACAATTTTGTAACCTTCAATTGCATAATCAATTGCATGTTTTAAATTATATTTCTCTACCATAGAATTTGATTTGGATACAGGTCTTGGAATTCTTGAAAGTTCTTTACAAAATTGTAATAGATAAGTTTCAAAATCTAAAGAAAGCATTTTTGATTTTTTAAAACAAAAATAAAAAATGCCGCAACAAAATATTAATCCTTTATGAGTATTTATATCCTTAGTCTTTTTAAACATAATTTGTTCGTATTTAAAACCAATTTGTTTTAATTGATTAAAAGTATTTATTGATTCTAAATTATTATCAATTTCCTTAAAATATGGAATGAAAGCTTTATAACTTTTTTGAAAAGTTTTAAAGTTCATATCTTTATGAGAACCTGAATTCTTTTTACTAACTAAACCTAGTGAGGGAAAGAAACTATATTCAGTTTTAATGGCTCTTAACATTAAAGAACTATATAAATTTCTCATAAAACACCTCTTAATATATACATTATATAACAGAAAGGAATTTAAAATTATGAGTGAGATACAAAAACATATTGAAAAGTTAGAGAAGCATAAAATTTCTACAATAATTAGAACTGATGATTTTGATCATGCATACAATATTGTTAAAGCTTCAAATGAAGCGGGAATAAAGTTTGTCGAGATTACTCTAACAATACCAAATGCACTAGAATTAATTAAAAAATGTAGTATTGATTTCCCAGAACTAAGTGTGGGGGCAGGAACTGTGATTACAATGGAAGATGCTAAAAATTCTTTAGAGTATGGTGCAGAATATTTGGTTTCACCAATAGCTATACCAGAAGTTGTTGAATGAGCAAAAGAACAAGATGTATTGTGCATTGCTGGAGCTTTAACTCCAACTGAAATGCATACACTTTGAAAAGCGGGTGCTGATTTAATCAAGTTTTATCCAGCAACTTCAATGCCATTAGATTACATTAAATTAATTCATAATCCTATGCCAGAATACAAATTCTTGGCAACTGGAGGTATTGATTATAACAATATTTTAGATTATATAAATGCAGGTTGTATTGCTGCAGGAGTTACAGCAGATTTAGGTGGAGCTGCAAAAACAGTTTCTTATGAAGAACTTGTAACTATTGCCAAAAAATATGTTGAAAAAGTAAATTCAATAAAATAATATTCAAAACCTATAGCTTAGCTATAGGTTTTTTTAAACTTGTTTATAACCAACACTTTAAAAGAGTTTAGATATGATAAAGTAATATTAGAGGGAATAATAAAATGAACGATAAAAGAAAATTTAACTTTACATATGTAATTATCACCTATATTCTAATGTTTTTATTTTTATTAGTGTATATATTTTTGATGTCTAAAAACTCAAATATGAGACCATACTTGGTTTGAATTTTTGTAGGTTTATACATCACATCAACTATGGTGGTAATACCGATTAGAACAATATTTGATATAAAAAAGAAATTATACCTAAACAATAGCGACCTGATTATTAAGAAAATGTGAAAAACCTGTTTTCTAGGACCTTTTGTATTTTTCTATTGAAATCACTTAATAAAAAACAGGGATAATGAAGAAGAAACAGACAAAGAGGCTGTTGAAATTAGTGCAAATAAACAAGAAAATGAATAAATATATTTTAAAAAAGAAAATACTTTTTAATATTTATATTTTCCAAGTTCTTTATGGTTTTGTTATACTTTGAAGAGTATAATTAAAGTATTAGAAAAGGGATGTTAATTATGGAATTTAAATTTAAAAGACAAATAAGAAACCTAAGATTAATAGTGCCTTTATTAGATTTAGTTATTTCAACTGCTTTGATAATTGGTGCAGTAGATCTAGCAAAGCCAATAAACAATAATAATTTTTCAATGCCTTTAAAAATATTCTTTGTACATCAAATAGCTATTTGTTATGTTTTTGCTTTATTAGCAAGATTCTTCTTAATAGATTATTTAGATAAAGATAACTATTTTGAAGATAATAAAGGATTGAAAAAGTTCATGCTAATTACAGCTTGAATACCATTGGTAAATATTTTAGTAACAAACTGAAAAACTTATGTATTATGTAAAAAAGCTCATTTACAAGAAGTAAAAGAGCATCAAACAAACGCTTAAAAAAGCGTTTTTTTAGTTCTAAATCCAAAAAGTCAATGTTTATCATATTTAACTAAGCAATATAAAATGCTATAATTAAAGGTAATTGATGGGGGAACTAAATATGGGTAATATTATTGAAAACAATGGCACAAAAGAACTCTTTTTGGATTTTTCTTATCTTCAAAATGTAATGTTCAAAGACAATATAGCTCAATTAGACCAAATAGTTGAAAGACTGGACATTGAAGGTATTAATACATACCAAGAATTTCAAAATTTCTTAAGATCTTCAATGGTTAAACAATGTTTTATCTGTTTAATTGATGATAAAACAAGAAAAGTAGGAAAAAAAGATACTAAACAAATTTACGATGCTATTGTTAGGTTAGAGATGAATTCAATAAGTCAATCAAAGTTTCCAAAAGATACTTATTTAGGGCTATTTGTAAATATAAATCCACAAACCCCATACCTAACTATTAATTCAATTTTTGAAACAAGGTTAAAACCCAGTCCTCAAGAATTTGAAACTACCATAAAAGAAACTCAAATTCAGGTTATTAAATACCAAAATCAAATGACTCCTGACGAAATATTAAGAAGAAGTATCTTAAACTCTTCAAACATATCACAACTTGGTAAACTGGTTTCTTCTTTTGAAGAAGAAAAAACCAAGTGATTGAATTATTTAGACTTTTCATCAGATTTATTAAATATACAAAGAAAAAATAGTCTACCATTTCTTGGTTGTTTTATAGAACAGGTTATAAAAGTTGAAAAGAAAAACTTTAATTCAGCTTTGTCTAATAAAATTCAAAGTGAATATAGTTCAAGAAATGATGTTTATTTAGAATTATCGGCAGAGCCAATTTTAAAAGGAAATGGTGAAGTCTATGAAAAGGTAAATATTATAACTTTGGATGTTTTAACTGATAATGTAAAAAAAGTTGAAAGAATTAGAAAAACTAATGATTTATCAATAATACCTTTTAGATTAAACAAAATATTTCCGCCAGTTTATAATCTGCAAAAAAACCCAGCAGAAATTTTTGATTTTGAATTCGAGAAAGTACAAGACAGCAGTAGCATTGTTCCACTTTCAAATTTGGTAGGTATAAAAAATGGACAAGAAAGTTTGATTGATTATTGACAAAAAGCTGGACATATAATTTTTGGTACACAAAAAGAAATGTTAGAAATAGAAAAGAACTTTTCTAAGGAATTTAGTGAATGAAAAGTTTTAAAACTTCAATATGAAATGTCTTTAGATATAGACTTAGATCTATTTAAAATTAAAAATAATATTGATTATTTATCAAGTGGATATTTAGCTTATGTTGGTATTGGAGAAGATGTTTTAATTGATAGAAGTAGACAAGTTTTAAAAAGAATAAGTGAAGGAAATACCAAAAACCCTTATTTGATAAATTATCTTTTTAATACAAAACTTATTGAACTTTCAGAAAGTGCAAACGAAGTTGAAATTAGTGATGATCAATTTAACTATAGTTTAAATTTTGAGCAAAAAGAAGCTGTTAGAAAAGCTTTAAATTCAAAAGATATTTTTTTACTGCAAGGTCCACCAGGAACAGGTAAAACACAAGTTATTTGTGAAATTATTTATCAGTTAAGTAAGTTAAATAGAAAAGTTTTAATCTCAAGTCAAAACCATGAAGCTATAAAAAATGTAGTTGATAGACTTCCTTATGAACCAAACGTTAATAGAATTAGATTAACAAATCAAATAAATGCAAAGAGTAAAAGTGCAAATAATTTTTCTCCTGAAAGAGTGGTTTATAATTACTATAAATCAATTGCAAAATCAATGTATGATGACATGATGGTAAGTCAAAATACTTTAGATGAGTTTAAAGAAATTGAAAGTAAACTTGAAAAATTGATTTTAAGTAATAAAGGTTACCACCAAAATAATAATCAAGTTAGAGAAATACAAAAACAAATTGATTCAATTAATGATCGAATTAAAGAATTAAGATTAAGTGAATTAAGTTCTATTGGTCTAAAAAATGAATTAAAAGAAGAACTTATAAATATAGAAAATTTAATTTCAGTTTTAAAAGATTTAGATTTCAAAATTGCAATAAGTGTTTCTGAAAAAATTAAAAAAGTTTATGAACAAGAAATTAAATTTGAATTAGATCAATTTGTTTTTAAAAACTCAATTGAATTAGAAGATGAAGGAAACATTTTTTCTGTGCTTCAAAAAGTTGCGCAAGAAATTTTATTTAGTGATGAAGTTTATGCAGATATTCAAACCGCAAAAGTTAGAGCTGTAGAGTTTAGAAGAAATGCAGAATTTGATTTAGCTCAACAAGAAGATGAAAGAATAGTAATGTTAGAAAAAATATTACTAAAAAATGAATCTGCAAATGAACTATTAAATATTTTTTCAACATTTTCAAAAAGACTTGATGATTTAAAAGTTGAATTAACTTTAAATCTTGAAAAAAGTAATGTTGTAGATAACGAAGTTGAATTAAATAGATTAGAAATTGAAAAAAATGAATTACAAGTTACAAAACAAAAACTAACTGAAGTTGTTGGAAGTGCAAGTGGAGAGTTAAGAGAATTAATTAAATATGCAAACTCTAAATTTAATTTATCACTTGGTGTTACTGACGTAGATTTAGAAGAACAAGTTAAGGCAGAGTTAAAAAAATACAGCACTAAACTTGAAGAGAGCAAATCAAAAAATGATGAATTAAAATACCTTTACGAAAATGTAAGTGAATATTTGAAAGACAGTTATGGTATTACAAATAATTGAAATGAAGAAATTGCAACTAAGAATTTTACAAATCAAATGATGCAAGAATCAAAAAGATATGCTTCATCAATTATTAATAATTTAGTTAATGTGTATGCTATGACTTTAACTTCATCAAACTTATTTAGATATAACAAAGATGACTATGCAAAAAAACTTGGTTTAGATGAAATTAACCTAAGAACTATGGATGTAGATGTTGTGATAATTGATGAAGCTTCTAAAGCTACACTATTAGAAATTTTAATGCCTTTAGTTTATGGAAAGACATTAATTTTGGTTGGTGATTACAGACAACTACCTCCAATTTTAAAATTACAACCAAGTGACGTTGATACAGTTAATGAATTAACTGGTAAAAATTATAATTACCAACAATTATTTGAACTATTAGATCAATCTGCATTTAAAACATTAGTTGGTGCTAAAAATAAATCAGTAACAACAATGTTGAAAACACAATACAGAAGTCACGGACAAATAATGGATATAGTTAATAAATTTTATGATAATGAATTAAAAGTTGAACCGCAAGTAAGTGAGCAAAAAAGACATGACCTAATTGTTAAAACAAAAAATGGAAGTGACTTTATTGGACCTCACAGTTCAGTTTATTGAATAGATTCTTCTAATGATGAAAACGATCAATTAAGTTTTGAACAGAGCGAAGAATATTCAACAAGTTTATTTAATGATTTAGAAATAAAATTAACTTTAGAAACATTAAAAAATATAGATAAAAGTTTAGAAGGTAAAACTTTTGCTAACAAACCAACCCTTGCAGTAATTAGTTTTTATGGATTACATGTAAATAAATTAAAAAAAGAAGTTAGAAGAAATAATTATAAAAACTTTGAACTTATTGTAAACACTGTTGATGATTTCCAAGGTAAAGAAGCTGACTATGTTATTGTAAACTTGGTTAGAAATCCTGAAAAACTTTCGTCAAGAAGTGGTAGAGAGTTCTTAAAGAAATACGAAAGAATAAATGTTGCTTTCAGTAGAGCAAGAGAGTTACTTGTAATAATTGGAGCACAAAGAGCTGTTAATGATATTACAGTTCAAATACCAACTGTAGAAGATCCAAATGTTTCAAACACATATGAAGTTTATGCAGATATAATTGCAAAAATTGATTTTGATCATGGATTTAAAACAGCAAAAGAAATTTTATAGGAGGAAATAAAAATGATATTTGATAAAATTGAAATTCTTTATGAAAAGTTTTGTTTACCAGTAAAAATTAAATATTCTGAAACTAGAAAACCTACGTTTATGGAATTTTTAATTTTATCAATCATTTTAGAATACCCCAATAGAAATAAATCAATTAGAAAAATTTTAAACGAAGACTTTAAAATTTTAAATGTTGAATTATTTGAAAGAGCTTTAAAAGATTTAATTAATTTTAAAATTATTGAACTTAAAAAAACTCAAGCAGGTTGAAGTACTTTAGGAATTGATTTAGCAATTGATAAAATTGAAATTAATGAATTACTAAAAGAACAATTTATAAAAAAAGAATTTGTTATTTCTCAAATGGATAAAAATTTAGATGTGAACTGAATTTACGATCCTGTAATGGAAGGTTATGAACTTTCAAGAGAACAAGAATGAAATAAAAGATTAAATGGTGTTAAACTTTCACATAAATTAAACTTTGTAAAACCAGGAGATAAATTTTATTCTGAAAAAGATATAACAAATAATGCAAGTAATTTTGTAAATGCTAAACCCGAATATTTTGGAGATAATGCAATGTTAACTCGAGTAGAATTAAATAAAGAAATTGGTTTGGAAGATTTAAATTTAGCAAAACAATTAACTAATACTAAACCTTGTGCTAATGAAGCGTTTTTAGAATTTTTTGAAAATGATACTTTTAAATTAAGAACAGATAATATTTTCTTAGAAAATTATTTTAGAAAAAACCCAAACGTTTCTAAAGATATTGCAATAGATGTTGCAAACAAATATTCTGAAAAAATAAAAGAACGTTTTGTACCAAAAAGAAATTTCAACTCATTAGATAAATTCCAAAAAGAACCAGATTTAATTTCAAACATTAATGTTAGATCAAGTTGAAATTTACTTTTAATAAATGGACAAGATATTACGTCAACAAACAAAATGTTAAAAAATAAAGATTTAATATCAAATGTTAAAATTATTATTTTTTATAATTCAAAATCTAATGATAAAACTATTGAAGTGGTTGACGATAAAATTGTAGCTTATCTTGAAAGTTCGGGACACGAAATTTTAAGAGATAACTCATTGATTTATTTAGATTCAGAAAATAATGCAACTGGTTTTTCAATCGTAGATAAACACATACCTACAATCAATCAATTTATTCCAGTTGTATACGCTTATAAAAATAAAGGTAAAGTTAGAATTGAAGAATTGTTTGAAGATAATTTGGTTAGATTATTTGAAAATTACGAAAACGAATTATTTGAAGGAAGATTACAAACTTCAACAATAATGTTAAATCTTTTAAAACGTATTGGTTTAGAACAAAAACTTTACCAAGTGCTTTATGATTATTTAGCAAGAGAAATAGATGACCAAAGCTCATTTGAAAAACTAAACGACTTTTTAGTGGAAAGCGACAACTTAGAAGGAAGTGTCTTTCTAGAAAAATGTTTGAAGGATGTTTTAATTAACGCTTCTCAAACAAGAGATTCAGAAGCTATGATGTTGTTGTTAGAAAAATACAAATTTAAAAGTACTTCAACATTATTTGAAATGTTGAACAATATAAAATTAGATAATGATATTAACTTTATATTTAGAATCAATTCATTATTAGATGAAAGAAAAATTGATGGATGAAAAGTCAATGTAAGAAATTGTTTGGTTAAAGTATTGGAATATGCAAAAGATAATTTGAGATCAGAGTTACTTTCTTTAGATAAATATCGTTCGACTGTTTGAAAAGAACATGCAGCTACAATAAACAAAATTGGAAATATAACAAAAGAACTTTACAATAAAAATTTTGAAGTTGTAGAAAAAAATTATCAAGACATGTTAATTTCAGTTATTGATTTAATTAAATCTAATAATGAAATACAAGATTATAAAAATTATTTATGATACTTATCAGAAACTTTAGTAGATTTCTATTCTAATTATTATGAGTATAAAATAAATGAAATGCAAAACTCAGACTCAAACTTAGTTGAATACAAAATTCAATTGGTAGCAGGAAATGCGATTAACAAAATTGAAGAAAAACTTGATTCTATAATTGATGTTAAGGCAAGAAAATTGCCAATAGAATTAAAACTTGAATGAGCAAAACATGTTGAAAATAAAAGAGATCTTGTTAATGAGATAATTAAAAAAGATGACAGTCTTTTATACTTGGCTTTAAATTTAGTGTTTGGTAAAAAAGATGATTTCAACGCAGAGAACTTGCAACGTTATCAAGATAAATTGGGAGGATTATAATTATGAGTATGTCAGCAGAAGAAATTTTGCTTAATTGCAAAAAACAATTTGATTTTATAAAAACAGATATAAATGTTTTGCTCGCATATATTCAAGAAATGATTTTACATTGTAGAGAAATCGATAATTCTGGATATTATGAAGAACAATTAAAACAATTAGAAAAAAGAGTTAAAGATGAAATTGAAGATTTAAAATATGCAGATCAATATGCAAAAGAAGTTGAAGGACAAGTTCATGTAGCAACCGAACGTTATCATGAAATTCAAAGATTTGCAGAACGTAAAAGAGAAATGATTGCAGATTTTAAAACTGAAGTTTTTATGTTAAAAAAAGATGTTGTAAAAAAAGAACAAGAAGCAATTGCAAAAAAACTTAGTGAGTCTATGTTTTCAAGTTTTGAAGAAATGGTTAACGAGTTTGTGTCTTTACAAGACACTTTAGATGATAAGGTTTTGGTAAAAAACTATTTTGATAAATATGAAGCAGTGTTAAGAAATAAATCTAAAGAAGAAATTATTGAAGAGTTAAAAAATCACTTAACAAGCGAAAAAGAATCATTCAAGTTTATTGCAAAACAAATGATAAACTCATCAATACAACTTTATGATCAAGACCAAGATGTTGTTAATGCCATTAAAGAAGATGCAAAAGATTTTTTACAAAATTCAAATGAACAAAATATTTTTGAAGATGCTAAAAAATTCTTTGTAAATTCTTCAAGAAATGCAGAAAATGAAGCAATAAGAAAAGATAATGTTATAAAGATTGTTAAAGCAATTCGTGATGTAGGTTATATTGTAAATGAAAACAATATTAGAAAAATTGAAGAAAAAAATTTAATTCTAATTCACGGAGAAAAAGTTACTGGTGAATCAGCTGACTTTGCTGTAAGATTAGATGGAAGTTTTATTTATAATTATGAAGGGTTCGAGGGAAAAGAACATGATGCTGATGCTGATGCTTTCTTACAAAAATTGAGAGAGCAAGGTATTCAATCACAAGATGCCTTCAACAAACAATACAGAGAACCAAAATATATTGCAAAAAATCAACAGTCATTAGTTAATAAAAAAACAAAATCAGATAAGTAGGTGCAAATATGAGTGTAAAAAGAGAATTAAGTCAATTACAAAATTTAATAGGAATTAAAAAAGCAATCGTTATTGAAGGTAATGTTGATGATATTTATGAACTTGAAGGTAAGTATGTTAATTTACATGAATACTTAATGAAAATTTTTGATAACAAAAAATATACAGACAGATTCTTATACGACAGAAATTCAGGTATAAGAGGACAAAAAATTAGTAATTTAATTTTGACAAGTGATGATAAAAAAGCTAATGGTGAAAGTGTTGCAGATGATTTCGATGAATTATTTGGGAATCAAAGTGGTTCAACTTCAACAGGAGAAGAATCAACACAAATAAAAAAACCAATAGAGTTTTTTGCTGTTTTAAATAAAAATTTAAATAGAGATGATAATCGTAAAATTGGTTTTGTAGCTGATTATACAAACTTTGTATTTAGTGATCAAGGTTTAGATATTGATGACAGATCTGTTTTAACAGAGTTTTCAAAAACTTTAAAGGAATCTAAATTTATGATTTCAAATATTGATGAATTATCAAACTGTGTAATTTTTGTTACTAAAAAAATTAATCAATTACCTCCAAGTCTTTATTTGGATAATCCAGATATGTTAATTGTGACTCTACCAAAACCAAGTAGAGATGAAAGACACGAATTTTTAGCAACAGTTAAATCGAGAATTCAAGTTACAGATATTGGAACTGAATTTGAAAATATAGTTGATGCAACAGATTCGTGAACAATTAAAGAACTGTCTCACTTTGTTAAGTTCTCATGTAATTTTAATCAACCAACACCATTTAATAAAATGTTAAACATTTATAAATATGGAGAAAAAACTTCTCCATGAGAAGATTTAAGTTACGACAAAATGATAAACATTAAAGAAGAGTTGAAAAAAAGAGTTATAGGACAAGATGATGCAATTGAAAAAGTTTCAAAAGTAATTTATAAAGCTTATACAGGTCTTACTGGAATTACTTACTCTGCAAAAAGAAGTAAACCCAAAGGTACATTATTTTTTGTAGGACCAACAGGTACTGGTAAAACAGAACTTGCAAAAGCAATAACTTCTTTCTTATTTAATGATGAAGCAAATTTAATAAGATTTGATATGTCTGAATATGGACAAGATAATTCTGACCAAAAACTAATAGGAGCGCCTCCTGGTTATGTTGGTTTTGAAGGTGGGGGACAACTTACAAATGCAGTTAAGGAAAAACCATTTTCAGTAATCTTGTTCGATGAAATCGAAAAAGCTAGTCCAAAAATATTTGATAAGTTTTTACAAATTCTTGAAGATGGAAGACTTACAGACAACACGGGACAAACAATTAGTTTTAGTGAAAGTTTTATAATCTTTACATCAAATATTGGAGCGGCTGAAGTTTCTCCTAATCAAGATAAAGATGCTATTTATAAAGAATTTATCAGCAAAGTTCAGCAACACTTTACTTATGAATTAAATAGACCTGAACTATTGGGAAGATTTGGAAATAACATTGTGCCTTTCAACTTTATTAAAGACAATTCTCTTAAAGCTGGAATTATTAAACAAAAAGTTAGACCAATTCAAATTGCAATTTATGAAAAATATAAAGCAGAATTACATATAGATCTTGCAAATGATTCTATTATTTCTATTCTACTTCAAGATGCAGATGAAAGAAGAGGGGGACGTGATGTTTTAAACTCACTTGAAACTAATTTAGTTGACCCTCTATCAGAATTTGTATTTGAAAATTTACAAAACTTAAAACCAGGAACAAAAATATCTGTTCAACCAAGTGATAAAAAATTAGTCTTTTCTTTAAATGTCTAATATAAATGTTGCCAAATTTTTAATGAACAGTGAAATTGAAGGCCCTGGAACAAGATTTGTAATTTGATTTCAAGGTTGTAATATAAACTGTAATGGATGTTCAAACCAAGAGTTAATACCTCTAGAACCTAAATATTTTATTCCTACATCTTTATTATTTGAAAAAATACTTGAAGCTAAAGAAGAATTTTGTATTGAAGGTGTTACATTACTGGGTGGAGAACCTTTTTTACAACCAGATGCATTATTAGAATTAACAAATTTTTGTAAAGCAAATGACTTGACTGTCATTTGCTTTACGGGATATATTTATGAAAAGCTAAATCTAGAATATCAAAATATACTATCAAATATTGATATTCTAATTGATGGACCTTTTTTGATAAAGCAATTAGATTATAAACGTAGGTTAATTGGTAGTAAAAATCAAAGAGTTATCAAATTAACTGAGTTTTATAAAGATTGTGATTACTTTGAAAAACCCCATTCAGAAATTGAAATACAATTGTATAACAACAGACTTTCAATGAATGGTGATGGTGTAGTTTTTGATAATGAATTTGGTGAATTTAAATTTAAAATTAATTAATTCCTTTTAAGGAATTTTTTCTTTTAACTCTGAATATAGTGCCAATTCAAGTTATAATAAAAATTGTATTATTTTTTAGAAAATGAGTGAAGAAAATGAATAATAAGTTTCAAATATATTTAAACAAAATTTTGAACTTAAGAGTCATTATGACTGTAATAGTTATTTTGGGTTCAATAACAGCAGTATTGGGTACATACCTTACAAATTACCATCTTTTAACAGATAGTCTTCAAGTTTTAAGGTTTGGTGATTATCGAACAAGCGAACAAAAACAATGACAGAGAGAAATAAAGGAAGAAAATAGTAAGATAGAACTAAATAATAAAAAAAGTGTCTACTTGTTATCTTTTGATGGTATTTTATATGACCTTCTAGTTAAGTACACTTTAGATGACTATTTAAAAAATAAATTGGAAACAGGGGAGCTATATTCTAGACAATACAATATTTTTACATATGAAACTAAATTAGGCTTTAGAAATATTTTAGGGGGCTATAAAACTAGAACTGATTTTAATATTTTTAATCTTATAGCAAATTCAAAAAACCCACTTAAAACTTTTGCAGTTTATTCATGAGAACCTATGAGAACAGCTGTTTTGTCAAGAAATACCCACATTGATAAAGAATATAATTTAGAAAGATACCCGTATGAGGGTTATGCGCACAGCAAACTAAATAAAAAATTTAATGATGGAAAAGAATTGATGGATTTTTCAACAGGCCTTCTTAATGAGTCTGTAGAAACCAAAGACTATAACTTTTATTTCTATTTAGATGATGTAGCAGATAATGCAGGGCACTTATGGTTGAAATTAAGTTCAGATTATATAATAAATACTTACAAGTATTACTACAATATCATAGGCACATTATTAAAAAAATTTGAAAATGACCCAAATACTTTGGTCATTGTAACAACAGATCATGGTAGAAATAAAAACGGTTATAATCACGATTTTTGAGATAAAAATGCTTATAAAGCTTTTGTTGTTGCAAATCACAATTTGAACAACATAATTAATAGACCATTTGTAAATTACATAGACATTATGCAAGCTATTTACACATTTCTTCAATAATTAAACTAAATACATCAGATCTTATAGCAAGATTTGATGTATTTTTTTGTAATTTTTTTTCATATTCAAAAAAACTCTTGCATATTTTATATAATTGAATATACTTAAATTGTAATTAAACTAATTAATTACATAACACAATTTAAAAGAAGATTTGAGTTGAAATGCTCATGTAAATATTTAAAATTTAATATTTGCTTACATTAAACTATATGTATAACAATAGTTTAATTATTTTATTGGAAAAATAACCAATACTCTATTAGATCTCTTCTTAAATACATTTATAAGGAGGACACAAGTATGTCAAAAAGTTTAGAATTATTAAAAGAAAGAAGATCAGCTAAAAGATTTGTTAGTGACTTCGAAGTAAGTGATGCACAAATTACAGAAATCTTAGAATCTGCAAGATTTGCACCATCATCATTTGGAATGGAACCATTTAAATTAGCTTACATTTCAAATAAAGATATTAGAAATGAATTATTAGAACCATGATGAAACCAACCAGGAGTAAATACTGCATCTGGATTATTGGTTTGAATGACACCATTAGAAGAAACAATCGAAAAAGAAATTATTCCTTCACAAAATGAAAGAAACATTCCTGAAGAATTTAAAGATATTCGTGAACAAATGACTGGTGGATTACACGCAGCATTAGCAGCACACGGAATTTCACACGATGAATGAGCATCAAGAGGAGCTTACATTTCATTAGGTACTGTTTTAGGAACAGCACAAGAATTAGGAATCGATTTATGTCCATCAGAAGGATTTGATCCTAAAGCTGTTGGTGAAGTTTTAGCAAAACACGATATTATGGATAACAAAAAATGAAAAGTTGCTGTTGGAGCATTTGTTGGTAAAGTTGATACTAACCAAGATTTCCACCACTTCTTCTCAAAAACAAGAAAGCCAGCTGACGAATCATACAAAATCGTTAAATAGTTATAAAAAATCAAAAAACACAAAGTTTTTTGATTTTTTTTGTCTATTTTGGATAAAAATTTTTCTAAAACTTAAAAATTGTTTGATTGCTTTTTTCTTATTTATTTGTAAACTCTTAATATCAAGTAAGAATGAAGAAAAGAAGAAAAGAAGGAAAGAGGTTAGTTGTATGAAAGCTGTTAAATACAGAAGATTAAAAATTAGAACATTTTTAGCTGTTATTTTTTTAACATTGTCGATTTTCATTGCAACTAAAAAATCTGAATTAAGTAGCGAAGGGCATTTTTCAAAAATTATTCCCATGTTTTTCTATGTTTTTAAAAACTCAATTGCTCTAGCTATAATGTTAGCATTTGCCGCCTTAACAATACGTGTCGTAGTTCTATTTTTTACAAAAAATAAATTAAATTTTAGATCAATTCAAAGAAATAAGAGCATTGTAATAAACTTATTCTTGATTTTTACTATACTTTTTATATTTTCAAAAGGTCTTTCAGAAAACTTTACAAAAATGTTTGCTTTAGTAATTTCAAGCAATGTATATGAACAATTATACGTTTTTGAAATTACTATGTTAGCTATTTGTTTGGTTTTGTCTATAATATCTATTATTTTGTTAAAAAGAATATCTGGAGACAAAATTGTTTTTAATCAAGAAATAATAATAGATCAATTTCTAGCCGAAATTGATGCATTACATAAAAATTATGTTGGAATTGAATTTGAATTAAGAGAAAATGAAGAAGTTTTTGAGAACAAAGTTAAACTATTTATTTCAAAAACTAATAAACAAAGAATCATGATACATTCTGTCAAAGAAAGTGATGAATTAGCAGTAGATAAAAAGGCAAAAATGCCACCAACTTTTCTTTTTTAATATAAAAAAAAGAAAGGAATTAGAAAAAAAATGATAAAATCAAAAACACTTATTATGCTTGCGGGAGTAGGTAGTCTTTCTGCCGCCGCTGTGATACCTGTTGTTGTTCTATCAAATAACTTTTCAGATACTTTTAAAAAAGCAAATGATGGAAGTGATGCAACAAGAGTTCCAGATGCTTCATTAGATGAAAGTTTAAAAGATTCAAACCAAGGGTTTGAAGCAATATCTGTATTAGGAATTAAATCTGAATTAGATTCAGTAGACAACTTAAGTGAACAGTCAATGAAAGAAAGACTTTACGCAGCAAATAAAAAATTAGTAGGAAAAGAAATTTATATTAAAGGAATTACATTAAAAAAAGTAAAATTTACAGTAGAAAATTATTCAGGAACAGCTGAGGTTAGTTACAAAATTACAGACCTTAACAGTTTAATTAAAGAAAAAGAATTAGGAAAAATTAAAGATGTTAGATCGACATCAATTATTGAAAAAATTAAAGAAATAAATCCATTATTATCAGGAGTGAGTTTTGAAGACGAACTTAGCTTCGATATAGTTTCTCTTGATAAAATATTGGTTACATTAAATGTTGGAGAAGGAAACACTAGATCTGCAAAAGACTATTCACAATCATTAACATTAGATTATAAATGTACTTCAATTGAAGGTTTATTTTCAGAAAATGATTTAGGAGAAGTTGTAGATCTTAGAGAAGCAAATATTTCAAATAAAGTTAAGGCTGCAAATAATCATTTAGCATTTGCATCAGAAAAAGAATATGAATTCAAATTTGTTGATGCAGCAGCTCAAAGTCCAAATGGTGTAAAAGTTAACTTATACTACAATGGTCAATTACAAAAATTTGATGATGCTAGTTTCTTAAACATTACATATAATGTAAGTTCAATTGAAACTATTATTACAAACCTAAATTTAGGTGAAATTAACAGTATTTCATCAGAGGATATTTTAAACAAAGTAATTAGTTTAAACCCAATTTTTGGTAATTACAATGCACTAAAAAATACAACTGTTAAATCAATTGGTTTAAATAGTGCAGTTATTTCAAACACAAACTTAAAAAGCCAAGTTACAGTAAATTATGTTATTAAAAATTTATCAGGATTATTACTATCAACTGATATTTCTGATGTAGAAAACTACAACAGTAGTAGTTCTACTGAAAGAGATAACGCATTAATTAAGTTGATAAAAACTGCAAATCCAATTTTAAATGATTTAAGTTCATCATCAATGAATATTTCTTCAGTTAAATTAAATTCAAGTTTTGGATTAACAGATGAATATATTTCAGGAAATAGTTTTGTTTTAAGTATAAGCGGATACAACGGAACTCTTTCATATACATTTAAAATTAAAAGAATTAACATTGAAAAATTCTTAAAAGTAACAGACTTAGGAAGTATTTATTGAATTAATTCAAGTGAAATTATTCAAAAAATTAAAGATAGAAATGGAGCTGACTTTAATCAAGATGAAATGGTTTTCTCAACTCCAAATTATACTGGTTTACAAGTTACTGCAAAAACAGGATCATATAATTACTATGGAGTTGTAAACATTAAATACACAACCACATTCAAAAAAACAACAGGATTCAATTTAAATGCTGCAACTAATGGTACAATTTCAAGTGATACATTTACTGCAGACCAAGGTGTTTACGGTAATGGGCTATGAGGAAGTCACGTTACAACTTCATCATCATCTTCAGTAGAAATGAAATATGCAATTCCTGATGGATATACAAAAGCTTCAGCTGCATATAGTAAATTTAAATTTAATGCAGTTGTAAAAGCAACTAGTTTACAAGCTGGAAAAACAGTATCAGCTTCAACTTTAAATAGCAACCAAACTTCAAGAGAGATTTCTGTTAACCTATCAAGTATTTCAACTAGTTACTCTGGTCAAACAAGTTTTGGGCAACAATCATACAGTCTAACTTTCAGAACAAGAAACTGAACTGGAGCATACTGTACTGGTGGAGACAAATCTTGAGGGTACTCAACAAACATTAATTATCAAATAGCAAGAGAAACAACTGGTGGAGTAGATTACATTAAGATTAAATTCTTATTAAGTTCATCAATGGAAACTTATTCAACATGTGATAATGTTCTAGCAGATTACCAAGTATATTTAAATTCAGTAGATATTAGTTAGTATGAAAAGTTTAGATAATAACAATGAATTAAATAAAGATAAAAAAATTAAAGTTGAGAAAATAAAAAAAGAAAAAGTATCAAAAGATAAGCCAGAGAAATTTAAATATAAAAGACTGATCTTGAAATCAGGATTTAAAAACGCAGTAAGAAATATATTCCAGTTATTTGGTTTAGCAATTTTAGTAGCTACAACATTTATGATTTCAATGAGTGTTGTAATTACAAATGGTAGAGTAAACAATAATTATAAAAATATATTAACAACATCTGTACAACATGACTTTATAGTTGATGTAAGCAATTCACCAAGGGTTTCTTTTCAAGAAGATCAATGAATTGGTGGAGAAAATATTGACGAATTCAGTAACCAAGACTTATTTGAACAATACCTAATGAATGTTTTGTCAAGAAAAGGTATTAACAAAGATAATTCCGGACAAGTTACAGGTAACGATTATTTTGATTGAAGTAGAACAGAGACAAGAAATTTCTACGGTTTACAAAATAATCAGACAGATTTAAATGTCAAAGTTATAACAAAAACATCTTTAGTTGATGAATCTAAAGATGTTTCAAAAACAGGACAACCTCCTGTAGATAAATTGGTTCTAGAAAACAATCAAACTGAAAACATTTTTTCAGAAGATAAAGATATTTCTAGAAGACAAGTTGTTATGCAAAGTAATTTTGCCAGCAAAAACAATATTAAAATAGGAGATATAGTTAGGCTAACACCAGATAATTATGGAAGTGAACTCTTAGTAAAAAAAGATGTAACTGACATTGAATTTGGTGGTGAAGTTAGCATAACTGATGAAACTGTTGGAATTGATAGTACCATTTATAAAGACCAGAACTGATTTCAAGTTATTGGATACGGTACATCTGCAGACTTTATATATCCAACTATTGGAACACAAAGTATAATTCCATCAAGTAAAACTGACATGACAGCTTATGTTGACCCTGCAGTTTTTGGATTGACTGAACAAAGAGTTAACCCAAAAGAAGGTAGTCAAATTATTCTTTACAGTTATGATCTAGCTTCATCTAAATTAAGTGTTCAATCTGAAAACGATAGAGAAATTTACTTTTCAGGTAAATTTATAAATGATCCCGAAGATGTAGAAGGATATTTAGAAGCATTTAATAATGAATGAATTAGATATGGTCATGTTAGTTCAAGTAAAGTTAAATTATTTTATAAATTAAATGACCCAGGATACAAATGATCAATTAGAACATCTGCTTATAGCAAAGTTATTTTATCTTATTGATTAATGTCGGCTTTCATTATTGTTTTAATAACAATAATATGTATATTTTCAGTAACATTGATTGTTAAAAAACAATTTGATGATGCAAAAAGTAAATTGGGAACATTTAAAGCAATGGGGTATTCAAATAGAGAATTGTTAGTATACTTTGTAGCAACGCCTTTCCTAATTGCTGGAGTTGGTGCTTTAATGGGTTACATTATTATGATGGCAGCTCAAAATGCTTTAGTTGCAGTATTCTTAAATTACTTTAGTTTACAAAGTACAACTGTCCATTCATTTTGATGACAAGCTATACTTATAATTCTTGCAATTATAGGAGTGCTTGTAGCAACAACACTTACAATTGGATATTCAGTTATAGAACAAAATGCATTATATCTATTAAGCGGAAACGCTTCTAGAAAAAGCAGTAGACTTGGTATGTGAGTTAAAGTCTTATTTAGAAAAGCACGACCAAGTATTAAATTACATGCAGCACTTACAATAGGTTCTATGCCAAAAATTATAGGTACAAGTTTTACATTATTAATTTCAACTTTCTTAATTTCTATAAGTTTAATAACACCAGATATTTTGAGAAAAAATAGTAGTGCAACTTTTGCAGGATTAAATTATTCAGGAACTGTAGAATATAACGAACCAGTTCTAAATAACCCTGCAACCTTCTTTAAAACTTATAATCCAAATAAGGATAATGATTGAAAATACAAATCAACTAATTTAGTTACAGAAATTAATGATGCAACAAACAACCCAACTCAATATGAAACAGCCTATCCGATTGTTTCAAATGGAGATGGAACTTATAAGTATGATACAAAAAAAATAATCAAAGATTTGATGAATGGCGACATAAGTCAGAATTATTGATCATACAATATACCTACTAATGTAGATAAAGACCCAACAGCATATTATGAATATGCAAAAGTAAACTATTCAAACTGAAAAAATCTATCTCTTCAATATCTTGAAGCTTTAGATTCTATAAATACAGATATTGATTATAGTGATGGTCAAATACCATTTACAGCAATTACTTCATTAACAAAACAATGAACGGATTATAAATACTTGATTGATGATATTGAATCAACAGCTATTTCTCTAAGTTCATCTGCTAATGGAGGAAATCTTTACGAAAATTCTTTACGTAAAATTGCTTTAAGTTTACAAAACTTTTACAAAAAATACCATAGTGGTATACCAGTTAAAATTAACAGTTCTTATTTAAGTGGTTCAAAATTAAATAGTGAAGCTGTTAGTGCAATTGATTTTGATAAACAATTAATTGATTCATCAACAAACCAAATTTATGACACATATAAAGTTAGAACACCACTTAAATTAGCAACAAAAGCTAATCCATTATTCTATGGTTTGAGTGGATCAAACGAATCAACTTCAAGTGACGAAACTTGAAGAGCTACTGTATCAAGTTTTGCAAAAGATTTAAATGTAAAAGAAAATTCTTTACAATTTAAAAAAGAAAAAATGGAATCAGTTGATGTAAATGATAAAAGTTTAAAAACTGATGATTTAATTAAATTTAATACTTATTTAATTACATGATACTGAATAAACTTTGAAGGAAAAATTGGAACTATGTTATTAGAAGCCAATTACCAAAATTCAAATAACGTTGTTCAAAAAAGTATTATCCAAAAAATTGAAAATGGTGAAAATTACAATATTACAACCGGAGTAGTGCCATATGATTTAGAAAAAGAAGAGTTAGGAACTCTTATTAATGGGATTTATAAAACTTCTCAAAACAGTCAAAAAATTAAAATTTATGGTATCGATGAAGATACCAGAGCAGTTGATTTAAAAGATACAGCTGGAAATAACTTAACACCTAACTTGTTTGCGACTTTGGCAGATGACTATAAAGATTACACACCAATTGTTGTTAATCAAACTGTTGCAAAAAAATTAAACGTTGGATTTAAAGACGTTATTGACATTGATGTAATTAAAAAAGCTTTATTAGATAACGATAATAAAACTTTGAAATTAGATGATGTTCAAATGGGAGTTAAATCAGCTTACAAATATGATGGAGAGTCTACAACTAACGATATTATTTCAGAAGCTAAAAAGAATTATTATGCTTACAACTCAAATAATAAAGGTTGAAACTCAACTTCAACATTTGATACAGCTAAAATTAACGGCTATAAAGTAGCTTCAAGTTCTGTAGGAGATCTTGGAACTAATACAGAAATTTTAAATGCAGTAAATAGCTCAAAAGTTAAAGTTGAAAATTTATCAGAGTCTAAAAAATTTATAGTAGTTGGAGTAAGTGATAACTATGGTGAATCAAAAGCTTGAATTTCAAATGAAAATGCAAATGATGTATTGGGTTATAAAGAAGTTAAGAAATATTTCTTTAACAAATTCTTTATTAATGAATGAAAATCAAGCCCGGGACTTAAAAATTTCTATGATGTAACAATTATGGAAGATGTTACAAAAGCTCAATGAGAGAACTTTATTAATTTATGGGAATTAAAAATTGCCAATTGAGAAGATGGAGATTATTCAGATTCCCCACCTGGAGTAAATAATCCTTATGATGACTTTGTTCAATCATATTTAAATATTTCTGATGAAGCAACCGCTGCGAAACGAAGTGTTAGAAATTCTGCAAATTATTTATTTAAAATGTTTAATAACTTGTATCCAACATTTAACTATAAATTTTTATTAGATGATGAATATGATGATCAACAAAGTGTATCTCCAAAAACTCAAGCTTATGGAGATTACAGCGCAAACGGAATGGTTGGGTCAAGTAGTATAAGTACAGATTCAACTGGACTTTCAACTATTGAATACACACAAGGTCATGAACAATCAGGTATTGCAAATAACTATTTAATGTCTGATAGACACAAGTTGTTAAAAAACATTGAAGATTTAACTACCTTATTAATTTATGTCATCATGTTTGTAGCACTTATTATTTCGATAATTATTATTGTTATTACAACTTCGTTAATTATTGAAGAAAATTCACAGTTTATAGCAACAATGAAAATTCTTGGATATTCAAATGCCTATGTAATGATGCAAGTTTCAGGAATTTACCTAATGCCAATATTGATTATGTTTGGTGTAGGGTTTGTTTTAGGAAACTTGATGTTATCGAAAGTGACAACATATATTTCAAAAAATTATGCATTTGTTATACCATTTAACTTTGGAATTTATGTTCCATTTGCAGTTCTTGGTATATTGTTATTAATTTATGTATCAACAATAACAATAACTTATAAACGATTCTCAAGAATCAAACCAACAGACTCACTACAAATTAGTAGTTAGAAGGAGGAGTAATGAAAAAATTAATTTCTATGTTATCATCGCTTTCTCTAATCACATTTTCAACCCTTTCGGTTGTGAGTTGTGCAGGAGATTATAACTATGATTCTTTATTTGTCGAAAAAGATAAAGGAAATAAAGGAGAATATGTTGATGATTCAACAGTAAAAGTAGTAAACAAATTAGAAAAATTAACATCAAAACAAATGGCTGCAAATGTAAATTTGGGTAGAGCAGCACATGGAACAGATTGAGGGGATTTGGATAGTTCAGAAAAAGCAGATATTCAAAACCAAGTTAAAAATTTCATTTCTGAACAAATCGAAATGGATACAAGTAAATTTGAATTAGAAATGGATACAAGTGCAACTTTCACAATACCAAAGTTAATTGGTATGGAAGGGCAAAGTATCACCCAGGAAGCTAAAGTAACAACAGGAAATGCAGGTATTAGTCTTAAGTATAGAAGTAAAACAATATATGAAGGAAATATTGCATGATCAATTCCTGAATTTGATATTATAAAAGACATTGCAAATATTTTGAACTCAAATAGTGGTTTAAATTCAATTTACGATATCAAACAAATTGATATTCCTTTAGGTACTTTTGATTTTTCAGGAGTTTCTATAACACTTACAATGGGAACAATAACAAACTTTATAGGTTTAGTAAATACAATGCTAAATTCTTCGTTATTGGGAGACGTTGGGGTTGGTGTTAATAATCTTATGAAAATGGATCTTAAAGGATTGGCAGCAGCTCAACCTGGAAGTCCAGTTTATGATAAGTTTGACTCTGATTTTAGAAACAATTTAAAAATGATTTTTACAGGTTTAGAGTCTTTATTGACAAGTTTTGGTATGTCGCCAATTATTACTTTACCTTCAATGGGTGAAGGTAAAGAACCTATAGAATTAAAAATATCTGAACTATTAGACTTCAATATTTTAGATTTAGTTGACTTCAATGTTTCAGATATGAATACTGAAATGGATTCTAATGGGGCTCACATAACAATTAAAGCAGAAATGCTATCTAGAGGTAAAGAAAATACTTTAAGATTAATTGATATTTTAAGTAATGTTGCACCAAATGTTGTACATTTGGTCTCAAAATTTTTAAATCCAGATACTTATAACCCAGATTTAGGTGGTAGTGGAAATATTCTGTTTTTACTACTACAAGATCTAATTACAGAAATGTCTCCAGAATTGGAAACTATTAATAATAAAAATAACGATGATAATGCAAGTGCTGGAGCAGCTAGAAGTGGGCTTGATTCCCTGTTATTCAATTTCTTGTTAGGATATAATAAAGTAAATAGAACAAGAGAAAAAGCTAATCTATATTTCTATATTGATCTAACTGCTTTTAAAGATATATCACTCGGGACTGCTACTATTAAATTACTTCACTATAATTTAGAAGAATTGTTGAATTTAATTACACTTAGACCTGGAGAAATTGTTATGAAAATAATAAACAAACTCTTTGATTTAGAAGGTGAAAGTTATCTTGATTTAAATAAACCATTTATTTCAGGAGAAGATAACATGCAATTTGTTGATGGTAACTTAATTTCTGACACAGCATTTGCAAATCTTGTGGATGGTGCAGAATACACTACAACAGGCGTAGTACCAGAAGATGCAGTTAAATCTTATTTAGAAGCTTATCGTGATAGTTTTAGAAATCAAATAATCACTCAAATTAATGATCAAATTAATGCGATGATACCAACACTTTCATTGCAAGATATAATTAATTTAAATCCAAACCTAATGCTTCAACAATTAGGTATTGTGCCAGAAAACTTACAAACAGCTGAAGTTAAAATTACAAAAGCTCACTTTGTATTCGAGTTCTGAAATGATGATGCAAAAGAATGAGATAAAATTACAAAAGGAATTAGTGATAGAACTTTTGCAGTTTACAAAAGTATGAAAGTTCGTTTCTTCGATGTTCAATTCCAAGTGGATTTAGATACTGAAGCTAACGGTAAATACACATTACTTACTCGTGATGATTTAACTTACGATATCATATTTGATGTGGCAGATGCCAATAAAATTGGAGAATCAAGTTCTTAATTTTATAAACTGATAACTTTTAATCATATGAAATGTTAATCGTTTTATATGATTTTTTTTGTTAAAATAATAAAGATGAAGGGGGGAAATTTCTATGACATATTTATTTAAAAGTAGAAACAACTTTTTCTCCCTTAGCCTTAATTAAATAAAAGTATTTAATTAAGGAGGTTACGATGAAAGGAAAGTGCTATAAGTATCAATCTATAGCAGACATATCAGTTTCATCCCTTTTTTGCGCACTAATAATAACAATTAATTTATTTTTAAAAGGTTTTGCAAGTTTTGATATAGGCTTGTATATTTTAGCAATTGCTACAATATTTTTTAAAGTAAACATTTCGTTTGGAATAGCTTTAGGAACTAGTTTTTTAACCCTATTTATAAATGCAGACCCAATCTATTTGATTGCAAATTGTTTATCTTATATTTTGATGTGAGCTTTTGTGATCCTGTTAAGAAAAGTTTTTTATAAAGTGAATGTTTTGTTTTATATATTCATATTGTTATTTAGTGTTGTCAAATATATGTTAATGTTTACGTTTTGAACAATAATTTATGATGCTGAAACCGCTGTAGGTTTTTATATTGTGTATTCAGTTGAAATGCACATGCTTTTTATTGGTTATTTAATTTTGCCAATTTTGTTAAATGGCAAAATTTATATGATTATGAAAGGTATTAAAAATTTAAACGAGAATTATTTTAATAAAAAAATAAAAAAAATTATAAATGATGAGGAGAAGGAAATGAAATTTTCAGATAATATAAAACATTATCGAATCCAAATGGCTTCGTTAATGTTTAGTATAATGTTTATGGCAGCCTACTTTACGTTTGCACCATACGCTATTGCTGTACAATTAAAAAATGAATATTATGCAGCTCTTATATTTTTAACCCCATTCATAATGGTGTTTGCAGCACCAATGTGATTGAAAGTTAAGAAAAAAATTGGAAGTAAACAAGTATTGATAAATAACTGAATAGGTTTATTTATTGGAACAGTATTGATGTTTACAATGTTTGCAATTAAAAGTGATAACATTCACTTTACAATAATGTTTTTATTAGGACATATTATGTTTTCTATATTTTTTGCAGGAGTTATTCCTGTAAACATGGAGATGATAAGAAGTTTTATGAATAGAAACAATATGAAGACAAATATTCGTGCATATATGGGTTTTAGTTCACTTCTATTAATTGCGCCTCTCTATATTTTAAATCACTACAATTTAAATTGAGCAATAGCTGCTATTTTTGGAGTTGTAGGATTAGTAATTATTATCTTGTTAGTAGTTAATCAAAATATTTGAGATAAACCAGTTACTTTAGATATAAACACAAAGGCCTTTGCTTCTTTAAAAACTAATAAAAAGTTTTGAGCAAATGTATTTTTACAAAATTACTTTTTTGGAGTATCTAAATTCTTTGAATTTGGGCTTGTTTTAATGATGTTTATAAATATAAAAACTAACAAAATGGATATGAATTTAAATAGTTTTTGAATTTACATATCTTGTGCATTTCTTGCAAAATACTTGGCACAAGCCTTTGCAAGAATCGTAAAAATAAAAGACGAAAAAATGAGAAGTGCCAATATTTTTGGAAATACCTTAATATTATTATCAATAGTTTCACTTGCGATATTCTTTTTATTATTAAATGAAAAAGAAATTACTCAAATTGCATATTTTGCAGTTATGATCGGAGCAAGTTTCTTTATTGGTTTTGGAGGATCTTTAATAGATAAAACAAAAACAAGACTAATAAAATCAATAGTAAAAGACGAAGAATATAGTTTGGCTATGATAATTGACCATGTTGCAGGTCATGCAATATTTTCATTGGTAGTGAGTCTTGTGTATTTGATAGTTACTTTAGCTATCACTTTAACACCATTTAACTTACTGCTATTTTGAACTAGTGCGTCAGTTGTAACTCTAATAATATTTAGTTTCCAGACAGTTTTATCTAAAAACATAAATACAAAATAAAAAAATGACTTGTATAGTTTCTATACAAGTCATTTTTTTATTTAGACTACGTTATAAATTAGTAAATGTTTTCTAAAACTTAAAAGTTGTTTGATTGCTTTTTTCTATTTTTTTTGTAAACTCATAATAGTTTGAATTAAAGGGAAAGAGGAGAACTTATGAATCAAGTGATGAGAAGCAAAAAAGTAAAACTAGAGGTAAGAACCATTTTACTTATGCTATTTTTGCTAGTAACTATCCTTATGACTGCAAAAAGTTCAAAGCTAAGTGAAAGTAGCGAATTTGAAAATGTAGTGCCTTTAATTATATTTATTCTAAAAAATTCATTTATTTTAATATCTTTAATTGTTTTTTTTATATTAACAATTCGTGTTATAACTTTATATTTTTCAAAAAAAGATCTAAATATTTTAAAAATAGAGAAAAGCAGTACAAGTACTATAAGATTATTTTATATTTTTGCAGCTATACTCGTTGTTTTTAAATCATTATCTACTAACTTTTCAATTACTTTAGATTTTACTATTTCAAAAGAACTTTATGAAAAGTTATACATATTTGAAATATCTATTTTAACTTGTTGCACTATAGCTTCAATAATTTCTATTTTTTTATTCAAAAATATATCAGGTGATGTTTTGGTTTTTGACCAAGAAATTTTGATTGAAAAGTTTCAATTGGAGATTGAAAGTTTAAACAAAGAAAATTTTGGGTTTAAAATAAAATTTAATGTTCTTATGATTTTGTTTGATAATAAAATAAAACAATTTATATCAAAAACTAACAAGCAAATAGTAGTTTGTATTTTAGTAAGAAAAACTAAGGAATTAATCGAGGATAAAAAGGCTAAAATGCCACCACTTTCTTTTTTTTAATATAAAAAATAGAAAGGAAGAATTAAAATGATAAAATCAAAAACCCTTTTATTGATTGTGGGATTAGGAGGACTTTCTACAGCTGCAGTTATACCGGTTATTTCGTTATCTAACAGTTTTTCAAATACTTTTAAAAAACAAAATGAAGGAACTGATTCAACATCAAATTTAGATGAAACACTTGATGAAGATATAAAAGATTCAAATCAAGGTTTTGAAGCAGTGGGTGTTCTAAAAATTAAAACTAATTTAGGAGATATTAACGATTTAAGTGAGCAATCAATAAGAGAAAAATTATTAAAAGAAAATAATATACTAAAAGATAAAACAATTTATATAAAAGGAATTACTTTAAAAAAAGTAAAATTTACAGTAGAAAACTACTCAGGGACAATGGAGGTAAATTACAAAGTTACCGACCTGAATAATTTAATTAAAGAAAAAGAATTAGGAAAAATCAAAGACATTAGAGAAACAACTATTATTGAAAAAATTAAGGAAAAAAATCCTTTACTTTCAGGTGTGAGTTTCGAAGGAGAGTTAAGTATTTCAATAACTTCTTTGAGTGAAATTCATGTATCTTTGGCCAATAACTCTAGATCAGATGAAAACTATATAATTTTAAATTACAAATGTACTTCAATCGAAGGGTTGTTTTCTGAAAATGATCTTGGTCAAATGGACGATATTAGTGAAGCAAATATTTCAGCACAAGTTAAAAATCACAATACTCAATTAGAATTTGCAGCTGAAAAAAACTACGTGTTTAAATTTGTTGAAAACACAGTTCAAACTCCTTCAGGGGTTAAAGTTAATTTATATTTTAACAATGAATTAGTTAAATTTGATGAAGCTAATTTCTTAAATATTACATATAATGTAAAATCTATTGAAACAATAGTTACCAAACTTGATTTAGGTGAGATAGAAAGTATTTCTCCAACAGTTATTTTAGACAAAATAACTAGTCTGAATCCAATCTTTGCAAATTATAGAAATATTAAAGATTCAAAATTTGAATCAATAGGTTTAAATTATGCAATTCTAAGAAATGATAATTTGGAAGGTCAAGTTACAGTAACTTTTGTAATAAAAAATCTCTCAGGATTATTATTAGAAACTGTTGTTGGAGACATCGAAGACTATTCTACCGATAGTTCTAAGAGAGATCCAAAAATTATTGAATTAGTTAAAAAAACTAATCCAATTTTAAGTGATTTAAGTACATCATCTTTACATGTGGCTACTTTTAAAATTTCAAGTTTTACTGTTTCTGACCAATATATATCAAATAATACATTTGTTTTCTCAATTGATGGATACAATGGAACTTTAACTATGACTTTTAGAATTAAAAGACAAAGTATTGAAAAATTCTTAAAAGTAACAGACTTAGGTAATTTATATTGAATTTCTACAAAAGAAGTAATTCAAAAAATAAAAGATAGAAATGGTGCAGATTTTGACGAATCTGAGTTAATCTTCTCTACACCAAACTATACTGGAGTTACTGTTACCGCTAAAGAAACTTCATATAATTATTATGGAGTTGTAAAAATTTCTTATAAAACATTATTTTCAAAAACTACAGGATTTAATTTAAATTCAGGGGTAAATGGAACAATAACAGGAGATACCTTTGTGGCAAATCAAGGGATAATTTCTGGTGGTGATAACCAAAAAGCAAATCAATCAAGCATTGAAATGAAATATGCTATACCAGATAATTATAATAATTTAAAAGCTGCTTATAAAAACTTTGTTTTTGACATTACAATTAAACCCAAAAGAATTCAAGCTAATAAAGCTGTAGCTAGCAGTGAATTAACTTCAAAAACAACAAATAAAAAAATAACCACATCTATTTCTTCTATAACAACAAGTTGATCTAAAGAAGCAGAATTGGCACACCCAGGTTTTACATTAACATTTAGATCTAGAAACTGATTAGGGTGCAATGCTGGACCTCAATCATGAAGTTATTCAACAGTGTTTAAATACCAAATTTCTAGAGCGACAAGCGGAGGAATAGACTATATAAAAATTAAATTAGTTATGAATTCTTCAATGTCTGATTACTCAACTTGTGATGATGTTGTTTCTGAATACTCTACTTACTTAAATTCTATAGATATTAATTAATTATGAAAAATACAAAAAATCAACAAAAAACTAGGGAAAATAATGTAGTTAAAAAGAATAAAGTAGAAAAATACAAATACAAGCATTTGATCCTTAAATCAGGATTTAAAAATGCAATAAAAAACATCTTCCAATTATTTGGTCTGGCAATTTTGATTGCAACAACTTTTATGATTTCGATGAGTGTTGTTATAACAAATGGAAGAATTAACAGTAATTATAAAAATATTTTAAACACTTCAGTTCAACATGATTTTATAGTTGATGTAAGTAATTCGCCAAGGGTTTCTTTCCAAGAAGATCAATGAATTGGTGGAGAAAATATTGATGAGTTTAGTAATCAAGATTTATTTGAACAGTATCTAATAAATGTTCTTTCAAGAAAAGGGATAAACAAAGATAATAGCGGTCAAATAACAGGAAATGATTTCTTTGATTGAAGTAGAACAGAGACAAGGAACTTTTACGGGTTACATGAAAATAATGTAGATTTAAATGTAAAAGTTATTGCAAAATCTTCATTGGTCGACCAAACAAAAGAAACCGCTAAAACAGGTCAATTACCAGTTGATAAAATAGTTTTAGAAAATAACCAAACAGATAATATCTTTTCTGAAGATAAAGAAAAAGCTAAAAGAGAAGTTGTGATTCAAAGTAACTTTGCACACAAAAATAACTTAAAAATAGGAGACATAGTTAGACTTACTCCTGACAATTATGGAAGTGAACTTTTAGTAAAAAAAGATGTATCTGAAATAGAGTTTGGTGGAGAAATTAGTATAAATGATTCTGAACTTGGAATAGATAATACAATTTTTAAAGATCAAAACTGATTTCAAATAATCGGATTAGGTACATCTGCTGATTTTATTTATCCTACTGTGGGTACAAAAAGTATAATACCTTCAAGTAAAACTGATATGACAGCATATGTTGACCCAACAGTATTTGGATTAACTGAACAAAAAATTAATCCTAAAGAAGGAAGTCAAATAATACTTTATAGTTATGATTTAGTGGCTTCAAAACTAAGTGTCCAATCAGAAAGTGACAGAGAAATATATTTCTCAGGGAAATTTTTAAATAAGGTTGATAAAATTGAATCATATTTAGAATCTTTTAATAACGAATGAATAAGATATGGACATGTTAGTTCAAGTAAAGTTAAATTATTTTACAAATTAAATGACCCAGGATATAAATGATCAATAAGAACATCTGCATATAGCAAAGTTATCTTATCTTATTGATTATTGTCTGCTTTCATCATTGTTTTAATTGCTATTATTTGTATATTCTCAGTTACTTTGATTGTAAAAAAACAATTTGATGATGCGAAAAGTAAATTAGGAACATTTAAAGCGATGGGTTACTCAAATAGAGAACTACTGGTTTATTTTATAGCCACACCTTTTGTTATTGGTGGAGTTGGAGTTCTATTAGGTTATTCAATAATGATGGCTGTTCAAAATACTTTGGTAGGTGTATTTTTAAACTACTTTAGTTTACAAAACACTTCTATTCATTCATTTTGGTTACAAGCTGTCGCTATAGTCATTGGAATCATAGGAATTCTTGTAGCAACAACTCTTATGATTGGTTATTCAGTCATTGAACAAAATGCACTCTCTTTATTAAGTGGTAATGCTTCAAGGAGAAGTACAAAAATTGGAATGTGGATTAAAGTTTTATTTAGAAGAGCGCGACCAAGTATTAAGTTACACGCAGCACTTACAATAGGGTCTCTTCCAAAGATTATAGGAACAAGTTTTACATTACTTATTTCAACATTTTTGATAACAATAAGTTTAATAACACCAGATATTTTAAAAAGAAATGGTAGTGCTACTTTTGAAGGGCTAAATTATGCAGGAACTGTAGAATATAACGAACCTGTTTCAAACAATCCAGCTACATTTTTAAAAACTTACAATCCAAATAAAGAAAATGATTGAAAATACAAGTCTACAAATGTAGTTTCAGAAATAGATGATTCTTCAAACTCACAAAAAAATTATGAGACAGCATACCCAGTTATAAGCGATGGGAATGGTGGGTATAAATATGATTCAACAAAAATTATTAAAGACCTTATATCAGGAGATATAAGTCAAAATTATTGATCATATAATATACCAATTAGTGAAGAAGGAGATTACACTTCATATTATGAATATGCTAAAGTAAATTACTCTAATTGAAAAAACTTATCATTAGATTATTTAAATGCTTTAGATGAAATTAATACAGATATTGATTATAGTAATTCGAGCATTCCTTTTTCTGCAATTACTTCATTGACAAGACAATGAACTGATTATAAATATTTAATAGATGATATTGAGTCATCAGCTATTGCGTTAAACTTGTCAGCTACAAGTGATAATTATTTAAACACAATAAGAAAGATTTCTTTAAGTTTACAAAACTTCTATAAAAAATATCACAGTGGTATACCGTTAAATATCGATAAGCGATATTTAAGTGGTTCAAAATTAAACAACCAAGCTGTTACAGATATTGATTTTGATCGCCAATTAATTGATGCGCCAACAAATGATGTGTATGACACTTACAATGTTAGATCACCAATTAAGTTAGCAACTAAAGGAAGTTATCCGATTTTCTATGGTTCAAGCGGTTCATCAGAAGGTTCATCAGATGATCAAAAATGAAAAAATATTATTAGCGAATTTTCAAAAGACCTAAATGTAAAAGAAAACTCTTTAAAATTTAAAAAAGAAAATATTGAAACCGTTAATTTAAATAATAATAAATTAACAGTTGAAGATTTATTGAAAGTAAATACTTACTTAATCACATGATACTGAATTAACTTTGAAGGTAAAATTGGAACTATGTTATTAGAAGCTAATTACCAAAATTCAAATAATGTGGTTCAAAAAAGTATTATTAAAAAAATAGAGGACGGAGAAAACTATAATATCACAACAAATGTGGTACCTTATGATTCTGAACAAGAAGAGTTGGGAACATTATTGAATGGTATTTATAAGACAAAACAAAATTCTCAAAAAATTAAAATCTATGGTATTGAAAAAGATACCAAAGCTGTAGAACTTAAGGATATTAAAGGCAATAATTTAGTCCCAAATCTTTTTGGGACATTATCTGAAGAATATAAAGAATATACCCCAATCGTTGTGAATCAAACAGTTGCCCAAAAACTTAATGTCGGCTTTAAAGACGTAATTGATATTGATGTTATCAAAAAAGTTTTAATGGATGATTCAAATAAAATTTTAGGCCTTGATAGTGTGAAAATGGGGGTTAAAACTCCTTATGAATATGGAAATCAAACAACAAATGACATAATTTCAGAGGCTAAGAAAAATTATTATTCTTATGAAACAAACAATAAAGGTTGAAGTTCAACTTCTTCAATTAAAACAGCAACTATAAATAATAATCAAATAGCTGCAACTACAGTAAATGATTTATCTTCAGATACTGAAATCTTAAATGCAGTAAATAATTCAAAGATTAAAGTTGAAGAAGCTCCAACTCCAAAAAAATTTATGGTAGTTGGAGTAAATGATAACTATGGAGAATCAAAAGCTTGAATTTCAAATGATAATGCTAATGAAGTTTTGGGTTATAAAGATGTTAAGAAATACTTCTTTAATAATTTCTTTATTAATGAATGACGTTCAAATCCAGGACTTGCAAATTTCTTTAATAAGACAATAATGGAAGATATTACAAAAAATCAATGAGCTACATTCCTGTCATCTCTGGAAATAAAAATGACTGAATGAGAAAACGGTATATACAGTGCAAAACAAGATAATGCATATGACGATTTTGTAGAAACTTTCTTAAATATTTCAGACAATGCAACGAATAAAGTTAGTTTGAAATATTCAGCTAGGTATTTGAAAAAAATATTTGATAATTTATATCCAATATTTAACTATAAATATTTATTAAATGAAGAATATGATGATCAAGTAAATATTTCTCCAAAAACTCAACCTTATGGAGATTACAGTTCAAACGGAATGGTTGGTTCAAGTCGCGTAAGTATAAGTGATAGTGGGGTTTCTAGTGTAATTTATACTCAAGGTTATGAACAATCAGGTATTCTTGATAACAATTTTATGTCTGATAAACATAAAATGCTTAAAAATATAGAAGATCTAACAATTTTGTTAATTTATGTAATCATGTTTGTTGCACTAATTATTTCAATAATTATCATAGTTATTACCACTTCGTTGATTATTGAAGAAAACTCTCAATTTATAGCAACAATGAAAATTTTGGGATATTCAAATGCTTATGTAATGTTACAAGTTTCTGGAATTTACTTTATTCCAATATTATTAATGTTTGCATTAGGATTTACAATGGGTTACTTGATTTTGTCAAAAGTGACAAGTTACATATCATTAAATTATTCATTTGTAATTCCATTTAACTTTGGAATTTATGTTCCTTTTGCAGTTCTTGCAATATTGTTATCAATTTATGTCTTAACAATATCTATAACATATAAAAGATTTACAAAAATCAAACCAACAGATTCACTACAAATTAGTAGTTAGAAGGAGAAAGAATGAAAAAATTACTATCCGTACTATCTTCATTTTCACTAATAACATTTTCAACATTATCTGTTGTAAGTTGTGCTGGTGATTTTGATTATGATTCAGTTTATACAGAAGAACCCGAAGGTAATAATGGTCAATTTGTTGATGATAGTACCTTAAAGATTGTTACAAAAGCAGAAAAATTAGTAAATAACCACGCTTCAATTGGTGCAAACTTAGGAGAAGCTGCTCATGGTAAAGAATGGTCTGACTTATCTAGTGATGTTAAAGGTTCAATACAAGACCAAGTTTATAATTATATCTCTGATCAATTAGATTTGGATGCTTCTAGATTTCAATTAGAAATTGCAAGAGATTCAACATTTTCTATACCAAAATTAAAAGGATTAACAAATGAAAGTATTACAGAAGAAGCTATTGTAGATAGTGGAAATGTTAAATTTTATTTAAAATATTTAAATAAAGAAATTTATAGAGGCGAGATAAAATGATCAATTCCTGAATTTGATGTAATAAGTAGTATTGCAAATATATTAAATTCAAATAGTGCAAAAAATTCAATTTATGATATTAAAAAAATTGATATTCCATTAGGTGCAGTAGACTTTTCTGGTGTTTCAATGGAGTTAACTTTAGGAACTATAACAAACCTTATAGGGTTGTTAAACACCTTATTAGACTCTTCACTTTTAGGTGATGTGGGAGTTGGAATTAAAAATATTATGAATATGGATGTGAAGGGTCTTGCAAAAGCAGACCCAGACAAAAACCAAAGTGTTTATGAAAGCTTTGACAAAGATTTTAGAAAAAATCTTCAAACCGTTTTTAATGGTATTAAAAAATTATTGGATAACTTTGGAATACCTTCAACCATTACAATACCTTCTTTCTTTGAAGGAAAAGAACCAATAGAGGTTAGCGTTGATAAATTATTAGAAGTAAATATCTTTGACATTATAGACCTTGACTTATCCAATCTTAATGAAGATATTCATCAAGATGTAGATAGTGGAATGGCTATTGTCGGAAGTGTTCCTGTAGATATTCACGTTGAAGGTTCAATGACCTCTAAAGGACAAAAAAACAGTTTAAAATTAATTGACCTAATAAGTAATGTTGCTCCAAATGTTGTTAAACTTTTGAATAAATTTTTAAACCCAGACACTTACAATCCAGAACTTGGTGGAAGTGGAAATCTACTTTATTTATTGTTAAAAGAATTAATAACTGACATGGATCAAGATTTAGAAACTATTAATAGAAATAATAATGATGATAACTTAAGTGCTGGAGCTGCAAAAAGTGGATTAGATTCAATGTTCTTTAACTTAATTTTAGGTTACAACAAAAATAAAAGAGAAGAAAAAGATTCAGCTATTTATTTCAAATTAAAAGTTCAAATTACAGCAGTTCCATTGGGTTTGACTGTAAAAATTGATTTATTAGATGATAATTTATATCAACTATTAAATAAAGTGAGAATAAACCCAGGTGAAATAGTTCTTAAAATAATTAATAAATTATTCAACTTGGAAGGGGAAGAATATTTAGATTTAAATAAACCTTTCATTTCAAGTGAAGACAATATGCAATTTATTGAACCTATAGATATCTATTATGATGAAATAATGAGTGAAGCTGATATAACTGAAAAACCAAGTATACCATTTGTGGATTCTGATGAAGTTGTTAGAGGAATTTTAAGTGGTTTGGATACATCTGTTACAACACAAATTGCAGATCAAATTAACGGAATGATAAATGGTGCTCTGCCAACCTTATCTTTACAAGATGTTATTAATTTTAAACCCTCAATTTTATTAGAACAATTAGGGATAGTATCTGAAAATCTTGAAAATGCAGAGGTTAAAATTACTCAAGCTCATTTTGTCTTCCAATTTTGAGAACCTATCAATAAAGAATGAGTTTCTCAAACAACAGGAATTAATGATATTACTTTTGAAAGATATTCAAGTATGAAATTGCATTTCTTTGATGTACAATTTCAAATTGATATGAACACTGAAAGTAACGGTTCATACACATTGAAAACTAGAGATGATTTAAGATTTGACATGATTTTTGATATTGCTGATGCAAACAAAAATTAAATCTTAAATGCAGTATATATTCTGCCTTTAGTTTATACATTAAATAAAAAATAAAAAAATGACTTGTATAGAAGCTATACAAGTCATTTTTATTTGTTTTTTTCCAAATACAAGTTATATACGTTTTCAAGTAAACAAGCAATGGTCATTGGTCCAACACCACCAGGAACTGGAGTTATTAGTTTTACTTGGTCAATTACTTGATCAAAATCAACATCACCACAATATTTGCCATCCACAAAGTTTGCTCCAACATCAATTACTGTCATATCTTTGTTTACAAAATCCTTAGTAATTAATTTTGCAACACCAGCTGCACAAATTAATATATCTGCTTTTTTAGCTACATTTGCTAAATCTTTAGTTTTTGTGTTGCAAATAGTGACTGTTGCAGACTTATTTATTAGCATGTTAGCCAAAGGTTTTCCTACTATATTGCTTCGTCCGATAATGACAACATTTGCACCCATTAATTCAACATTTTTTCACTCTAAAAGTTTTAAAATACCAAAGGGGGTTGCTGGAAAGATCTTAGAGGTGTTTAACATAACTTTTCCAAGTGTTGAAGGACTAAAACCATCAGCATCCTTATTCACATCAATTGTTTCGTTAATCACTTGTGTATCAATGTGATTTGGCAAAGGGAGTTGTACTATAACTCCATCTACCTTATTATCGTTGTTTAATTTGTGTATTTCTTCTAAAAGTTCTTCTTGCGTTATATTTTGGTCTAATTTTAAGTGTTCACTTAACATACCTATTTTTTCACAAGATTTAAGCTTGTGTTTTATATATTTGTTACTTGCAAGATTATCTCCAACTTGAACAATAACAATTTTTGGTAATCTATTATTTGTTATATTATTTATTTTTTCTTTTAAGTTTTCTAGTAATATTTTAGATAACTGTGTTCCACTAATTAATTTATTCTCCATTTTTTAACTTTTTTCCTTTCACTAGTATTTAATATATCTATTTTTGAGATATTATTATATAGTATCTCATAAAGGTGAAAAATATGGAAAAAATAATAGAACAACTTGAAAAATTGAATATAGATAAAAAAGACTATGATTTCTTTGGTAAAAGTATTGTAAAAATAGATTACAAACCTTACTTAAAAGAAGAAAAAAAAGGTAAATTAATTTTAATGACCTCAATTAATCCAACTCCAGCAGGTGAGGGAAAAACTACAACAGCAATTGGTTTGGTAGATGGACTAAATTATATTGGTAAAAAAGCTATTTTAGCTTTAAGAGAACCAAGTTTAGGACCTGTTTTTGGAAGAAAAGGTACTGCAACTGGTGGGGGTGAAAGTGAAGTTTTACCTGTTGATAAAATTAACTTACACTTTACAGGTGATTTTCATGCAATCACAAGTGCAAATAACTTGGTATCTGCTGCAATTGATAATGAATTGTATTGAGCAAATAAACTAAATATTGATATTAACAAAGTTGTGTGAAAACGTTGTATGGATTTAAATGACAGAGCTTTAAGAGATGTAGAAATTAAAGTATCTAAAAAAATAACAAGAAAAGAGCAGTTTACAATAACTGCTGCAAGTAATATGATGACAATTTTGTCACTTTCTAAAGATGAATTTGATTTAAGAGAAAGATTGGATAACAGTTTAATTGCTTTTGATCTAGAAGGAAAAGAAATATTTTTAAAACAATTAGGAGTAACTGGTTCTTTAATGGCTTTGTTAAAAGACGCCATTAAACCAAACTTTGTACTTACAAAATACGATTCACCAACTTTAGTTCATTGTGGACCTTTTGCAAATATTGCAACAGGAACAAATTCAATAATTTCAACAAAATTAGGTTTGAGTTTAGCGGATTACACAATTGTAGAATCTGGTTTTGGAAGTGATTTAGGGTTTGAAAAGTTCATGGATGTAATTAATGTTGAAAATAACCTAATTCCAGATTGTGTTGTAACGGTTGTAACTTTAAGAGCACTAAATTTACACAATGATTTTGAAAATAACTTTGTTCATCTAGAAAAACATTTAAAACATATAAAACTATACGGTCTAAATCTAGTTGTTGCTATAAACTATATTGAAGGTGATAAACAAAGTGATTTAGAAAAATTACAAGATTGATTGTCAGCTAATGGTTATGAATGAGAATTAAACCAAGCATATATTCTTGGAGCAAAAGGTGCTGAAAAATTAGCTAATAAAGTTAGTGAAGTTTCAAATAATGAGTTTGAATTTAAAAAACTTATTGTTGGAAACGAAACTATTGAAGAAAAAATACAAAAAATTGCTAAAAACATTTATTTTTTAGATAGTTATAATATGAGCGAAATAGCAAGAGAAAAAATGGTGCGAATTCAAAAGAGTGAGTTTGCAAAACTTCCACTTTGTATGGTAAAAACACATATTTCAATTGATGGTAATGATAAAAATGATCCAAATTATCAATTAGAAATTCAAGATATTGAAGTAAATAGTGGAGCTAAGTTTATATTGGTGTATACAAATGATGTATTAAGTATGCCAGGACTTGGAAAAGAAGCAAATTACAAAACTATAGATCTTGTTGATGGAGAAATTACAGGATTAGAATAGCATAAAAAAATATTCTTATTAAAGAATATTTTTTTATGCTATCTATTATCGAAATAAAATATTTTATTAAACTCATCTTTGTTGAATGTCTTTACTAAACTTTTTTTATCCATTTTATAATCATCAATAAATAAGAAATGCTTTGATGCTCCTGAACAAATCCTTTTTATAAATTTACTTTCCTCTAAGGTATCAAAAAACACATCACCATCACTTGAAATTCCAACACAACTTGTAAATACTTTATCAATATATATATCATTTAGGAAGTCAAAGTTTACATTTAAGAAACTTGACTTTTTATTTTTATCTACAGTCCCTCCAACAACAAAAACTCTTTCAATGTTTATATTTTTTGTAGCCTTTAACCCTACCGATAATGAGTTTGTTATTAAAAATTTAACCTTCTTTTTTATACTTGAAACAAAGTGTTCACACGTTGTTCCCATACTAACAAAAATTATGTCATTACCTTCTAAGACTTCGTTTGCTTCGTTAGCCATTGAGTTTTTTTGATCCATTCTCTCCTTATTTCGATGATCCAACCCAGTGATCTCATTATCTATATATTCTTCGGAAATAACATTTATTTTCCCATAACTAAGTCTGATAATATTTTTTTCTTCCAGTTCATGTAAATCTCTTCTTAAGGTTATTTTGCTAACTCCTAATTGTTTACTCATTTTTAATATTGTATTTGTTGAAGTTATATTTTTCTCTCTTAAAATGTCAATTATTATATTTAATCTTTTATCACTCATTTTAAATTTCCTTACTTTCATAGAATTATCATTTTATCACTACAATTATCATAAAAATGATAATTGTAGTGATATTTTTTTGTAATTATGTTATTTTCTTCTCGATTCTTAATAATTATACTTTTATTTTTAAAAATCATGAAACTTTGCAATTTTTTTTCTTAAACCTTTCTCAATAAAATATAAATGAAGGATAACTTCAAAGGAGGAAAAAAATGAGTAATTTAAAAGAGCAAACATTTATTGTTACAGGAGGTTCTTCTGGAATAGGAAAAGCGATTGTCGAACAATTGCTTGAACTTAATGCAAATGTAGTTAATGCAGACATTAATGAATTACAAATTGAAAAGAATAATTATTTGTTTGTAAGAACAGATATTACAGATTTAGAAGAAGTAAATTCATTGGTAAAAGAAACTCTAAATAAATTCAAAAAAATTGATGGAGTTATAAATAACGCCGGTATAAATATTCCAAGACTTTTAGTAGATGGTAAAAAACAAAATAGTGAATTTGAGCTAGATTTAGCCAATTACAATAAAATGATGGATATTAATGTAAAAGGAACATTCTTAATTAGCCAACAATGTGCTAGAGAATTTATAAAAAACAAAAAAGGTGTTATTATAAATATTTCATCAGAATGTGGTCTTGAAGGTTCAGAAGGTCAAGGTTGTTATGCCGCCACTAAAGCAGCAATCTATAGTTTTACAAGAACTTGAGCTAAAGAGTTAGGTAAATACAATATCAGAGTTGTTGGAGTAGCACCTGGTATTTTAGAAGAAACTGGATTAAGAACATTATCTTATGAAACAGCACTCGCTTATACACGTGGAAAAAGTATTGAAGAACTTAGAAGTGGATATTCAAATGTTTCTACTATCCCGTTAGCAAGAAGTGGAAAACTAAAAGAAGTTGCAGATCTTGTGAGCTATTTAGCTTCAGATAATGCAAGTTATATAACTGGAACAACTATTAATATAGCTGGTGGAAAGACTAGAGGATAAATTATGAAATCAAAATTAGTAAGATTATATGGAAAAAATGATTTAAGAATCGATGAGATTGAGCTGCCTAAAATTAAAGAAAATGAAATATTGGCATCTGTAATTACAGATAGTATATGTATGTCTTCATATAAATTGGCAGCTCAGGGAGAAAATCATAAAAAAACTCCTGAAAATTTAAAAGAAAACCCCATCGTAGTAGGACACGAATTTTGTGGGGAAATTATCGAAGTTGGAGAAAAGTGAAAGAACAAATTTAAAGCAGGACAAAAATATGTAGTGCAAGCAAATTTACAATTAGAAAACGAACCTTGATGCCCTGGTTATTCTTATCCTTATACAGGAGGAGGGGCTACACATATAATTATTGACAAAGATGTAATGGAACAAGATTGTTTAATCCCTTACAATGGAGACACATACTTTGAAGGATCTCTTGTTGAGCCTCTTTCTTGTATAATTGGTGCTTTTAAAGCGAATTATCATTTAATTCATGGAACTTACAATCATAAAATGGGTATTAAAGAAAAAGGAAACCTATTAATATTGGGTGGTACTGGACCAATGGGCTTAATAGCAATAGACTATGCTCTACACGGGCCTATAAAACCAAGTAAAATTGTAGTAACTGATTTAGAACAAAGTAAACTAGATAGAGCTAAACAACTTTATTTGCCAACTTCAGAAACTGAAATTGAATTTATTAATGTTAACAATGAAGTGAATTCAATAGAGAAAATTAAGAAACTTTCTTCAAATGGTTATGATGACATTTTTGTTATGGTGCCATCTAAAAATGTTGTAGAGACTGCTTCAAAATTATGTGCTCCAGATGGTTGCATAAACTTCTTTGCTGGACCACAAGATAAAGAATTTACAGCTGAGTTAAACTTCTACGATGTTCATTATAACTTTACACACGTAGTTGGGACTAGCGGAGGTAATACAGAAGATGTTCGTGATGGTGTAAAATTAATTGAAGAGAAAAAAGTTGATTTAAGTAAAGTTGTTACCCATATATTGGGGCTAGATAGTTTAGCTGAAACAACAATGAATCAGCCGGCAATTGGTGGGGGTAAGAAACTTGTTTATACTACAAAAAAAATGAAATTAACTAGTTTGAACACTTTGGTTGATGACAATGATAATGAATTGAAAAAAATATTAGATAAAAATAATGGTCTTTGATGCAAGGAAGCTGAAGACTTTGTGTTGAGTAAGTGAGAAAATATAATTTAATTTGGAGGAAAAAAAGAATGAGTAAAAAAATTGATATTTTGTCTCCATGCGATGGAGAAATTATAAAGACATCTCATAAAAATACTATAAATATTTTATGTAAATCAAATAAAATTTATAATTTTTTAGGAGAGTGTGAAATTAAAAATATTGACCGAGCAAATCTTAAGATTGAGTTCTTGGTTTTAAATAAATATTCAATATTTCTTAAGATAAAAGGTGAAAATCTTGATATTAACTGAAGTGATATTGAAGGAAAAATAAAGGAAAAAAGTGAACTATTCTCAAAAAATTCTAATGAAGATGTTTTATTGGAAATATATTCAAAAAATGATAGATTAGTTTTTGATGAAATTGATGAAAGAAAAGTGCTCGTTGGAGATTTATTATCAAAGGTATCTATAAACGAAGAATTTAATATAGATGAACTTATGAGTTATAGTTCTAAATGGGATAATGTTGCAAAAAGTATCTATGAATTTGTCGGATCAAATACTAATTACTCTAAATTTTATAACTGTGTTACAAGGTTTAGAGTTGTTGTAAAGGATAAAAATTTAGTTAAGCAAGAAGAAATTAAAAAAATTAAAGAAGTTAAAGGATTAAAATGAAATGGTGATGAATTGCAAATCATTATTGGTGGAGACGTCTACAAACTTGCAGATGCTTTTGATAAATTTGTAGGAGAAAAGAAAGTAATTAAAAATACAACAAATGTTAAAAGAACATTTAAAGATAGATTATTAGCTTCAGTAACTGGTGTAATAATCCCGGCGTTACCAGTAATTATGGCAGCTGGAATATTGAAAGCAATACAAGCTATTTTAGTGCAAACAGGATTAATAGCTGAAGTTGTTTTCGATGCTTCTCACCCAAGTATAGTCTCATATGACTTGTTAACTTGCTTGGTTTATATTATCGCAGAAGCGGGATTGTCATTTATGGGTATATACTTTTGTTACAACACTGTTAAATACCTAGGTGGAAATGAAATTATGGGTATTTTTATAGGTTTAGCTTTGGTTTGTCCTTTCTTTTATAGTGAAGGTTCATGACTTAGTTTTAAACTATTTACATTAGGAAATGTAGATGTTGCAGTAAAAGGTTATCCTTCATCTATTATTCCTCAAATATTTGCAGGATTAATATACTTTTATGTAGATAGATCAATTAGAAAATGAATTCCATCATCTATTGATATTGTTTTAAGACCGGCTATAACATTCTTAATTACAATGATTTTATCATTTATGGTTGTTGGTCCAGTTATGGGTATTGTGGAATCTGGTATTAATTATGTGTTATCATTTATCAACAAAGTACCATTTGGTATTGGGGTGGGAATATTTACTTTGTTATGACAACCTATAGTATTAACTGGTATGCATTATCCTTTAATACTACCAATTATGTTAGATCAAGCACAAAACGACACTACAACAACTATTCTTGTAGGTACAACAATTGGTGTTTTAGGACAAGCAGGTGCTGCGTTAGCGGTTGTTGTTAGAACTAAAAGTGCACAAACTAAATCAATAGGAATTGGTTCATTGCCAGCAGCATTCTTTGGTGTAACCGAACCAGCTATTTATGGAGTTACTTTACCTAAATTTTGACCATTTGTTTATGGGTGTGTTGGAGCCGGTATTGCAGGATTTATATCTGGATTATTAAATGTAGTTTCATATTCTGGTGCCACACCTAGTATGGGACTTATATTTGTTGTAGGTTTCATAAGAGGAGGAACTAGAAACATATTATTTGGAATAATGGTGTTATTGTTAGCTGCTATATTTAGTTTTGTTCTAGTTTTTATCACATATAGAGATAGAACCCCTGAAACAAAACAAATAAAACAAACAAGTAAGGTTTTAGCAAATATTTACAAATTAAAAATGGGTTCAAAAATTTCAGAATCAACTTATAACAATGATATGGTAAAAATTAATAAATTTGTAAATAAGGAGAGAGATGCTTTAATTCAACAAGTGGATCAAAATCTTTCAAAAGTAGAAAAATTCACAGTTGCAATTGAGAATATAAAAAATAAAGAGTTACTTAAAAAAGAAGAATTAATTATGAAAATGAAATACTGAAGTAAAAAAAATAATACAAAAAGATTAGAGTATTTAAAAGAGAAATTTGACTTAATAAATAATGATGAAAAATTAAAATTAATGGATGAAAAAAAATCAGCTTATATATTAAATAACGAAAAACCACTAATGGAACTTAAAGTTTTACAAGAAAGTTTCTTAAAAGAAACAAATGAATTTTTAAGAAGAGTATCTAATGATATAGATGTTCCAGAAATATTAAACTTAGAATTTAATTATTTCAATGCTATTCATTCAGTTGACATATCTTATGGAATAACAGAAAAAAATAATGATTTCTTTATAAGACAAGATTTTAAAAAGCTAAAAACAAACAATAAACTTATTATTAATGTTTAAAGAATAAAATAAGTTATGTAAAAACACCTATATAGGGCCAAATATTGCTCTAAAGGTGTTTTTTTGTAAATATTTACAAAACTATGTAAATATTTACAAAAAAGTGTAAATATTTACATTTTTTATAATATAATTTCTATGAAAGGAGATTGAAATGGAAAAAATTATAAAAAGTGATGAAGCGATAATTGGCGAAGTGAAAAAATCTAAAAAGGCTAAAAATTTTAAGCTTAAGATTCAAAAAATGGGTTCTTTTATGGCTGGTATGATAATGCCCTCAATAGGGGTGTTGTTGGCTTGAGGTCTTTGAACATCTATGTTCTTATATGACTACGATAACAATAAAAATTTAGGATGATTTAATGCACCAATGTTGGGGCGTCTAGTAGATCCTGGTATTAAATGATTATTACCTATACTTATTGCCTTTAATGGTGGCCGTTTGGTTTATGGAATGAGAGGAGGTATGTTTGCTACATTTGCGATGGTAGGAACCATTGTGGGTACAGATTGAATTTATGCAACTTACATAGAACAAAGTTCTCCAAATCAATTTATTGGAGCAATGGTTGTAGGTCCTCTATCTGCACTATTCCTAAAAGGAATAGAATCATTATATTTACAAAAAATAAATAAAAGTTATGAAATGCTTGTAAAAAATTTTGGTCTTGGACTGTTTGGAATAGTGTTTGCCTTAATTGTATTCTTTGGATGAGGATGAATTTTATGAGGTATAACTTGAGTAATGATTCAATTAATTCAATTATTTGGGGATAACAAATGGGTAGCCCCTTTGATGGGTATAATTACAGAACCTATTAAAGTGAGTTTTTTAAATAACGCTTTAAATCATGGGGTTTTAGGACCTATTGGAGTTAATGATGTTGAATTGCAAAAAGCTCTTGGTAAAGCAAATCCAAGAAGTATATTCTTCCTGTTCGATCCAAATCCAGGGCCTGGATTAGGGTTGCTGCTTGCATATATAATATTTACAAAAGGTGAAAATAGATATAATGCTGCAGGTTCTTCGGTAATACATACCATCGGTGGTATTCATGAGGTTTACTTTGTATTTATCTTAGCAAAACCAAAAATGGTATTAGCTACAATAACAGGAGTTGTATCTGCCCAATTTATAACAGCCTATTTAGGTGGTGGAACAATATTTACACCATCTCCGGGTTCTATTATTTCTTTAATAGCACTGTCTCCAGGAGTGCACGCTATACTAATTAATTTATTGTCTGTTTTAGTTGGAACTGGTGCATCATTTGGTATTGCAACATTATTGCTATTAACAGACAAAAAAAGAAATGAAGTTAATGAAGGAGAAACATTTAAAATTACAGATGAAGGAATTTCATTTGGTTCAACTTCAACAACAGATTCTAGCTCAGCCAAAACATTTGATTGAAATAATGTTAAATCAATTGTAGTGGCTTGTGAAGCGGGAATGGGTTCAAGTGCAATGGCGTCAGGAATAATACAAAAGTTTGTTAAACAAAATAAATTAGATATTAATGTAACAAACATAGCGGTCCAAAATTTGGATAGTTCTTATGATGTTATTGTTACAATGAGAAATTTTGAAGATTTTGCAAAACAAAAATCACCTAATTCATTTGTATATCCGGTTGACAAATTCATTGGACAAAAAGTCTATGATCCTCTTTTTGAAAAACTTTTAAGTTTTAAAAAAGTGGCATAAAAATTAATTAGAAATGAGAATTTAAATATGAATAAAACAATATTGATTGCAGGAGGAGCAAAAAGTCTAGGCAAGTTTCTAGCAAATAAATTTAATGAAAAAGGATTTCAAGTGATTGTTTTTGATATTGATGAACAAGAGTTAAGCAAACTTAAAAATGAGTCATCTGAAATAGAAACTTTTACATGTGATTTAACTAGTGAAAAAGAAGTTATAGAAGGTTTTAAATTTATTAAGAACAAATTCAAATCATTAGATTATGTTATTTATAATGCAGGTTATGCCAAATCTTCAAAAATCGATTCGTTTTCTGAAGTTGAGTTTGATAAATGTTATCGCATAAATTTATTAGGATATTTTTTAGTGGCAAGAGAAGCGGCTAAATTAATGATAGAAAATAAAGTAAAAGGAAGCATAATTCAAATCAATTCTAAATCAGGAAGAGTGGGATCTAAATTCAATAGTGGATATTCTGCTGCTAAATTCGGAGGTGTTGGGTTAACACAATCACTCGCTTTAGATTTAGCAACAGATGGAATTAGAGTTAATGCTCTTATGCTTGGAAATTTATTAGATTCAGACATGTTTGAATCATTAATACCTGCTTATGCAAAAAAATTAAATATTAATGAAAATGAAGTTAAAGACTATTATAAAGCTAAAGTTCCAATGAATAGAGGTTGTGATTTTGAAGATGTATTTAATGTAGCAGAATTTTATTTATCAGAAAAAGCATCTTATTGCACAGGACAGTCTATTAATATTACAGGCGGGCAGGTAATGTAATGATATTGGAAAAAAATGTATTTTTAAATATAGATTTTGAAGATAAAAATTCTGCCCTTGAGGAAGTTTACAAAGTAATGTTGGAAAATGGGTGTAATGAAGAATATGTTAAATCCATTCCCGATAGAGAAAAAGAGGCCTCATTCAATATTGGCTGCCTAATAGCAATTCCGCACGGAACTTATGAAGCTAGTCAAAAAATAACTTTAAGTCAAATCTTTGTTTGACATCTTAAGAAACCTTTAAAATGAGATGACAGCGAAGTTAAACTAATAATTGCTCTATGTCTTAACAATGATGATCAGTTGAATATATTACAAAATATTGCAATCAAAGCTATGGATGAAGAAATTTTTGAAGATACTCTCCAAAATCCGACAAAAAAAGATATTTTAAATTTGTTTGAGGAACAACTATAAAAGTACTACACTTTGGTGCTGGTAACATAGGGAAGGGTCTTATTTTCCCTATGTTTGAAAAAAATAGCAGCCCCATTAACTTTACATTTGTCGATAGCGATGATAAAACAATACAATTTTTAAAAAAAGAAAATAAAATAACAATTAAATATATGAAAGAGCAAAAACTTGTAAAGCAAGAATTTAGTGGATTTAAAATAGTTAATATTGAAGAGGTTTCTAAAAATATAGAAGATTATTTAGATATTGACATAATAACTACATCGGTTGGTGTTAATAATTTATCTAAACTGACAAATACAATTGAAAGAATTGTAGAAAAATCTAAAAAGTCAATTTTAATAATGTGTTGCGAAAATGGTAACAGGGTATCTTCGGGTTTTAAAAAGGAATTTCATGAAAAAATAGCTGCAAAAATTAATTTTGTTGATTGTGCAATAGACAGGATAATTCCTAACCAAAATTTTATTCAGAATGGGTACCTTTTAACAGAGGAATACAGTAATTGGGTTGTTGATGCAAATCAATGACCAATGGGGTTTCAAAAAATAAGCTCTATTAAATATTCCGATGATTTAGATTATGAAATGAAGATTAAATTGTGCTTATTAAACGGTTCGCATAGTGCGCTTTCTTGATATAGATATAATATAGATCGTTTTGATGGAATTAAAACTGTGGCTGATTCTTTAAAAAATGAAGAAACTCTTGAGTTTCTGAAAGGCTATGTTTTAGAGGTTTCTAAAGCATTATCAAAGAATAATGAAAAATTATTAAATTTAAATAAAGAATTTGCCAAAAAGGTAATTGAAAGGTTTAAGAACCCTTTATTCAATGATGAACTATCAAGGGTAGGTAGAAATCCCATGGTTAAATTAAAAAAAGGGGAAAGAGTTTTTATTCCCCTAGAAGAAGCCGTAAAAACAAACAGTAGTTATAAATTTATATTAACAACGTTAAAAAATGGTCTTAATTATTGAAATGTTGATGACGAAGAATCCAAAATCATTAGAAAAGTATTATTTGAAGAGGGTTTTAGTGCATTATTGCATACATGTCTGGAATTTGATGAAAAACTTATCAATGTTTTAAAAGAAGAAATGTAAATTAAAACACCCTCGCTAGAAAAGGGTGTTTTAATTTACTTTAAATTTGAACAGTTGTGTTATATTTATAATATCGTAGCTAAAACTATAAAAAAGGAGGCAACATGTTAAAACACGGCTTAATAAAAGATATTGAAGACATTTATTATGATGATAAAAGTGAAGATGATAAAAAAATAGCAGCGTTTTTATTAGAAAACTTTAAAAATAAAAAAGTTCTGAATATCAGTGTAATTGCTGAAAAATGTAATGTTAGTCCGACTAAAGTAACTAGGTTCTCTGATAAATTAGGTTTAAAGGGTTTTAAGGAATTGAAGTTAAGGTTAAATGATATTGCTAAAAGCGTAATAATCGATGGTGAATTAGTAGATGTTAATGATAATGTTGTTCAAAAAAAAGAAGTTTTTTTTGATAATTATAATGTTATTTTGGTTAGGTCTCAAAAAAGACAATTTGAATATTTAAAGTCAATTCAAATGGCACCTATTATTAAAAATCTTCTTAGGGCAAAGAATGTTTATTTGTTTGCCTTCAATCTTTCATATAATGTTTCTAAAAATTTCGTTCAAAGGTTAAAGTGATCCGGAATAAATATTATTTCAGAGTCAGATATTATTTCAATAGACACCTATCTAAACCTAATTACTCAAGAAGATATAGTGGTTTTAATTACAATTTCTGGTAAAAATAATTTTATTAAAGAAATTACAGAAAAAATTGATATGAAGACAAAATTGTATTGTATTGGCGGCGAGATCTGTAATTTTAAGGAAAGATTTGATTATTATTTTGATATCAAGGCCGAAGAAGATTTGTTATGAAACATTAACTCAATCAGAGCTCAGATGGTTATTCAAATACTTGACTTTATTCATATAAATTTATTAATTGAATCAAATTTAATTTAGAGATAAAAAAACCGCGCAACGGTTTTTTTATGCCTTGTTATTTGATCTAAAAGCTATAATTTTTTTAATAGCTTCTTCTTTTACAAAATTAATTGCATTTCTTCCGTATTGTCTTGCATCAAATCCTGAAGGATTTTTTTCAAATCAATCTTTAAGACCTTGTGCACAAGCAATTTTTAAATCTGTTCCAATATTGATTTTTGTAATTCCTAAATCAATAGCTTTTTGTAAATCTTCTAAAGGAACTTGGCTTGAACCGTGAAGTACTAGAGGTGTTTCGATTTTACTTCTAATTTCTTCAATTAAATCAAATTGTAATTTGATTTCTCCTTTAAATAATCCGTGACTTGTACCAACAGCAATTGCTAGAGCATCTATTTGAGTTAATTTATCAAATTCAATGGCTTCGTTTACGTCAGTATAACCGTTGCTTTTTGAATCTCTATCATCTTCTTTTCCACCAACGTGACCGATTTCTGATTCAACTTCAACACCTTTTGCTTTTGCATATGCTACTATTTCTTGTGTTTCTTTTACATTTTCATCAAATGGTTTAAGTGATGAATCTAACATTACACTTGAAAATCCACAATCAATTGCTCTTTTAATTAATTCAATATCAAAACCGTGATCTCAATGAAGAATAATTGGAACGTTTGATTTTTCTGTTGCATCCATTGCAAAAGCAAAAACATTATCAATTCCCATGTATTTTGCAGCACTTTCAGTAACCATTAAAATAACGGGTGATTTTTGTTCTTCTGCAGCTTCAATTATTCCTTTCATCATTTCTAAATTATCAAAGTTAAATGCAGGAACCGCATACTTACCATTTCTAGCTTTTATTAATTCTTCTTTCAAACTTGCTTTCATTTTTCTTTTTCTCCTATAGTAATATTTTACAAGATTTGATACAAAAAGTTCAAAATTTTCTAAAAAAAGATAAAAAAATATCATTTTTTTTAATTTAGTATATTATAAAAGTATAAAGAACTACGAGGTGTCTGATGGAAAAATTAAAAAGAGGAGACAGAATTAAGATGTATTTAGCCTATTTAAGTCTAAATTCACCAATATCTATTAAAAAATTTCTTAACTTTGCAGTAGAGAATAAAATCCCAGAAATTACATCAAGAAGAGATGTAAAATTACTGGAAAGTTTAAATTATATAGATCTTGAAATGGGATTAATTAAGTTAAATGATTCTAAGGAATATGAAGCTACTAGAGATGAAAAACACTCTGCAAATAGAGAAGAAAAGGCAAAAATTGCTTTAACTGCAGTTTCAATGATAAAAGAAAAAGAATTATTTGTTGGAGCTGGAACTACTTGTGAAATGTTTGTTAAATCTATAAATACTCCAATAAAGCTTTTATATACTAATGGTTTTGAAGTTGCAAGAGTTGCAAATTTAAACGTAAATATTAATAGAGTAGTCTTAATTGGGGGAAAATTAAGACCACAATCAAGCGCTATGTGTGGACCTATTGCAAATATGGTTGTAGAAACTTTAAAATTTTCACAATCTTTTATAACAGTGACAAACATGGATGCAGAATTTAACCTATGTAATAATAATGAAGATGAAGCATATCTTACAAATAAAGTAATATCTCGTTCAGGAGAAGTTGTTTGTTTAATGGATCATACAAAATTTAATCAAAATTTTTATGGAAATATTATTTCCAATGTGTCTTCGATAGACCAACTTGTAATTGACAAGGAAATTGAAGGTCCAGAGTTTGAAGAACTAAAAACTAAAACAAATGTAAAATGATAATTTTTTATCATTTTTTTTATTTTTCTATCATTTGTAGTAAAATAGAAATATGGAGGTATGCAATGGAAAAAATAGTAATCAGTTACGCAAATAAAATTGAAAAAGCGTATATAGAACACATTAAAAATAATGTGAAAAACAAAAACTTTGAATTAATTTATGAAGAAAACTCAGGAAGTGTAGAAGAATATCTTGAACTTGTAAAAAAAATTCAAAACAAAGAAATAGGAAGAGTTATTAGTATTGAAGAGTTTGGTACTTTACCATTTATGGTTATGGCCAAAAACAAAGGGATTGTGGTTGCACAAATTTCAGATCACCATTCTTCAAGAATGACAATCCAACACAACAATTCAAACGTGTTATCTTTAGGTTATAAAATAATGGCCAAAGAAAACATGGTAGATATTATAGAAACATATTTAGGGGCTCATTTTGAAGCTGGAAGACATATGGTAAGAATTAATATGTTAGAAAATATTTTGGAGGGTGAATAAAATGAAAATCGCAATTGGATGTGACCATATCGTCACAGATATTAAAGATAAAGTTATTGAAATGCTTAAGCGAGATGGAATAGAAGTTCTTGACTGCGGTACTTATGATTTTGAAAGAACACATTACCCAATTTACGGACACAAAGTGGCTGTAAATGTGGTTGAAAAAAATGTAGATTTTGGAATTGTTATTTGCGGTACAGGAGTAGGTATTTCAAATGGAGCACAAAAAACAAAAGGAGCTAGAGTACTTCTGGCAAAAGATGTTTTAACTGTTGAAGATGCAAGAAAAAACTATGATGCAAATATTATAGGATTTGGTGGTCGTATAGTTGGTCTTGGATTGATGTATGAAATGATAGAAACTTTTATAAACACTAAGTATGAAGGTAAAAATGATCAATTAATCAATCAAATTGACAGCTTAATTAAAAATAAAAACTATAGTGATTCTATTTTCGATGAAGAAAATAAAAAATGAGATAGTGGATTTTACGATGAGTAATCAGGCAAAATATTGTTTTGCTGTTGATTTAGGAGGAACTACTGCCAAGTGTGCAATTATTAAAGATGAAATAATTGAAGAAAGATTTATAGTAGAAACACAAATTGGCCAAGTTCTTGAAAATATAAAGAGTGTATTTGACGAAAAAATTGTCAAATACAATATTGAAGATAAAGATTTAGAATTTGTAGCAATTACAATTTGCGGACTTATAGACTATGAAAATGGTATTTCTATATGAACCGGTAATCTAGAGTGAAGTAATTTTGAGGTAGTAAAGTTTCTAAAAGAGCTATTCCATAATGAAAACGTATTTATTTTAAACGATTCTAAAGCAGCTACCTATGGAGAATATGTAAAAGGTTTAAATAAAGAAAAACCTAATATGTTGCTCTATACATTAGGAACTGGTATTGGGGGTGGAGTTATCCTTAATAGTGAATTATATTTTGGGGGTAACACAAAATTAGCAAGTGAACCTGGCCATTCGGGCGGTTTTCAAAATAAATACCAATGTAACTGTGGGTTAATAGGGTGTATAGAAGGATTGAGTAGTGCAACGGGTATTGAAAAAGAAATCAATAAAAACCATGAATACTACGAAAATAAATTAGGATTGAACAAGGATAAATATACCATCAAAGATATTGCTGAATTATTTTACAATGGTGATAAAAAAACAGTTGAACTATTTGAGGAATGTTTTTTACCATTGGTAAAACACATGGCTGTCTCTATTCATTTAATGGATTTTGATATGGTTGTAATTGGTGGAGGTCCAAGTGCTATGGGGGATCATCTACTTAATTTACTTAAAAAACAATTAAAAAACTACTTGATGCCACCATTCTATGAAAAGCTAGATTTAAGAATAGCTAAACTTAGAAATGATGCAGGCTTATGAGGGGTTTATCATTTTGCAAAATTAAAATTAGATGAGTTAAAAAAATAATAACTAAAAACCTAGTAATATCTAGGTTTTTTTATATGCAAAATAAAAAATGATTATTTTTTATCATTTTTTATCATTTTTTGTAAAAAGTTATTGCATTTTTTCTTTTTTTTTGTACACTTAAGTTGTAGGTAGAATTATTTCCAATTATCATAATTAATGATAGAAATAATTTGCCAGAAAGAGAGGGGGAGGGAACTTGAATGATGAAAGTATAAAGTTGAATCAAAAACCAATCTTAAAATTAGAAAATATTTATAAAAGTTTTGGTCCGGTTCAGGCGCTAAGGGGTGTAAGTCTTGAAGCGATAAGCGGTAAGTGTACTGCTATAGTAGGTGAAAATGGTGCTGGTAAATCTACATTAATGAATATTGTATCTGGTGTTATTAGAAAAACATCGGGTGAAATGTACTTTGATGAAAAGAAATATGAGCCTAAAAATATTAAATCAGCTGAAAAAACAGGTATTGCAATAATTCACCAAGAATTAGTGACAGTTAATGAAATGACAGTTATTGATAACATTTTTTTAGGAAATGAAATACGTAATTCATTTGGAAAAATCAATTATAAAGAACAGTTTAAAATAATTACTAGAATTTTTAAGGAGTTACAAATTTCGATCGATCCCAAAAAGAAAATGGGTTATTACTCAGTGGCTCAACAACAAATTATAGAAATTGCAAAAACTGTAATTAGAAATGCAAAAGTGATTATTATGGATGAGCCTACATCATCGCTTTCTGATAAAGAAACACAAATGTTGTTTAGGTTAGTAAAACAACTTAAAGAACAAGGAAAAGCGGTTTTATATATTTCTCATAGATTAGAAGAAATACCTGTAATTTGTGAGTATATAACCATCATAAGAGATGGTGGTTTCATAGGAAACTATGAGGTAGATAAAATTTCTGAGGAAGAAATTATAGCTAAAATGGTTGGTAGAGAGATCACTCAAAGATTTCCTACAAAAGTACAAGGAAAAGACAACGAGGTTTTATTGAGTGTAAATCAAATTTCTAGTGATATATTAAAAAATATATCCTTCAACATAAAAAAAGGAGAAATACTTGGTTTTGCAGGATTGGTTGGAGCAAAAAGAACAGAATTGTTTAAAACTTTAATTGGTGCAATGAGTTGTAGTTCGAAAGAAATTTATTGAAAAGATAAAAAAGCAACCTTTAAATCACCGTATGAAGCTATTAAAAAAGGATTATTTTACGTAACGGAAGACAGAAAAGAAGATGGTTTGATTTTGGATGAAACTATTAGAAATAACATTTCTGTTTCATCCTTCAAATATATGCAAAACAAATATTTGAAGTTTATCTCTAAGAAAACTCAAAATGAAATGTGCAACTATTTCATGAACGTTACAAAAATAAAAGCACCCAATTTTTCCTATAAAATTAATCAACTTTCAGGAGGAAATCAACAAAAAGTATTAATTAGTAAAGCTATTTGCGCTAAACCGAAAATAATAATTTTTGATGAACCAACTAGAGGTGTGGATATTGGAGCAAGAAGAGAAATTTATGATTTAATTTCAGAATTAAAAGCACAAGGAATTGGTATTGTTATTATCTCAAGTGAACTTCCAGAAATCATAGGACTCTGCGATAGAGTCGTGGTAATGAAAGAAGGAAGAATCTCTAAGGAATTGGAAGCCAAAGACTTAAGTCAAGAAAATATTATTAAGTATGCAATATAGAAGGGGTACATATGAAAGCTAATTTAGAAAAATTTGAAACTGATTATTTCCAAATACTAAAAGATCAGTTAGAGAGCAAATTTAATCAAGATATAGAATATGTAAAATCAAAAGAACAAGCTTTTGAGGAAAATAATTTTGATAAAATTTATACTCTATCTTCTATAAAAGATTCGAATATTAATAATTTAAAATTAAAAATAAAAAACCTAAATGATGAACTTGAAAAAGAAAAAGCATTTAATGAGTTGCTAAAATTAGATGGTCAGATTACCGATCAACAATTAAAAGAAAAAAACGAATACCTGGAAAAAGAATTTAACAATAAACAGGGAAAAATAATTGAAAATCTTAATGAAAAAATTAAAATGTATGAAATTAAAATGGATGAGATCATTAAGAATAAAACTTTAAAACTTAAGAAGAAGAATGAGAATAAAAAGAATAAAACTAAATTATTAGAAGATAAAATAAACGAGAAAAAACAAGTAAGTGTAAAAAGAATTGAAAATAAACAAAATTTATTATTAGAACTTTCAAACAAACTTAACGATAAAAAAATTCAAAAAATTCAAAAAAATAAAATGTATAAAGAATGAAACAAGGTTCAAGAAGAATATGATTCAAAAAAAATAGGAAATATATTTTATGAAAAGAATAAAAAAGAATTTGAACCCAAATTAATGGAAGTTAAAACTAAAATAGATGAAAAAACAACTAATTTTGAGTTACAAAAGTACAAAGCTCAAATGAAATTTGCCAATCTATTTGGAGCACAGAATAAACAAAACACTAAAAATTTCCTACTAAATGTATTTAATGAATCAAAATTATTAATACTTATTTTGGGAATTGCTATATTTGCGGGAATTTCAAATAACAACTTTTTTACACAGAGAACTTGAATTAATATATTAACCAATAATTTAGATTTACTAATGATAGCATTCGGAATGACACTAATTATTTTAACAGGTGGAATTGACTTATCTGTAGGAAGTATTCTTGCCTTTGCAGGATCTTGCATGATTAAGTTTTTGGAAAAAGGTGTAGACCCTTGAATAGCAATGTTAGCTTGTGTTGTTATATCTGTTGCGTTTGGGGTATTATCAGGATTTCTAATTAGTTATGTAAAATTGCAACCCTTTATTGTAACTCTTGTATTGATGTTGACTTTAAGAGGAGGAGCTAGTCTTTTGTTGGAATCAAAAGCAACACTTCTACCAGCAGATACTTTACAATTTGTAACAAGATTAAAATTTTGAATACTACCATTTAGTTTCTGATTTGTATTGTGTATTTTCATAGGTCTTCTAATTATTATGAGGGGCTATAAATATGGGAGATATATTTATGCAGTGGGTGGAAACATTAAAGCTGCATACCTATCTGGAATTAGATCAAAACTAATTGTGATGTCTGTATATATGTTCTCAAATGCATTGGTTGCTATGGGAACAATAATATATGTAAGTAAATTAAGTTCTATTTCACCTACCAGTGGAAACCAAATTGAACTAGACGCAATTGCTTGTGTTGCTCTTGGAGGAACAAGTTTAATTGGTGGAAAAGGTGGAGTAGGTAGAACCTTGGTTGGATGATTTGTTATAAGTGTCTTACAAACTTCTATGAACATGGTAGGTTTTAATACTTACTATCAAATGATTGTAAAAGGAAGTGTTATTTTGATAGCTGTTTTATCTGATAAACAAATTAATATTTCTAAAAAAATATCAAAAAAACTTAAAAATCTTATTTATAAAATTTAATAGATTTAATTATCTAAAGGAGAAAGAAAAGATATGAAAAAAATGTTAAGTATATTGTCAACATTGACACTAGTAAGTAGTACTGTTACTTCAGTTGTAGCTTGTGGAGATAAGAAAGATGTTATTTATTTAATTCTTCCAGAAAATCCAAACACTCAATGACAAAATTTTATTGATACAGCAACAAATTATCTAAAAAAAGATGATACTTTAAATTCAAAATATAAAGTTAGATGAGCAAGTTCAGAACAAAGAGCTGATAAAGAATTAGAAAACACAAGAGCTGCGGTTGATGGTGGAGCAAAAGCAATTATTATTGGTCAAAACAATCAAAATGAAAGAGAAGCTGCTAAATATGTTAATGAAAATAATGTTCCTCTGATTGGAGTAAATATTCCGTTTTCTGCAGATGCAGCGGACAATGAAAAACCAAATTTCCAAGTTATTCAAGAATACGATAAAGGTTCAAAAACTCTTGGAGATGAAGTTGTAAAAGTTTTAAAAGCTGGTAAACCTGATAAAGAAAAATACGGATTATATGAAATGTGAGGAACTCCTGAAATGAATGGGGTTCCAGAAAGACATAACGGGTTTAAAAACGCAGGTAACTGAGATTGAATCGGAACTAGTGACCTTCCTGCAGGATTTAATGGAGAAGGAATGGTAGGTAACTGAGTTGATAACATGGCTTATGAAAAAACTAAAACTCAACTTGGATCTGGAGATGCGTTAAGTAAAGTTGATGTAGTTTATGCTCACAATGATGGAATGGCTCGTGCCGCTAGACAAGCAATCGAAGACGTTCCTGGTGGTAGAGAAGCTTTAACTACAACATTCAATGATAAAGGTGAAATTGAAAAATTAGGTATTTTAGTTGTAGGTTATGACTATGATTCAATTAGTCAACAAATGATTGCAGATTGAGGAAAAAACGCAGACAAAGATAGCACTTATAAAAACTTATTTGCAACAATGGAAATGAGTGCAACAGAAATGGCAGAAAAAGCTATGGCAAAAGCAGTACAAGAAATTGAAAACCAAAATGCTAATAAAGGTAAAATGACTGTTGAACCATTAACAATCGCTTTACATATGGCAGATCATAAATTTGCAACAAAAGATGAAGAATAAAATCTTATAAAAAAACAGTCTAGAATACTAGTGAATATAATCTCCTATGTATAGTTATAATGATAAAAAAACATTATCATTATAATGAAAAGCATAGGAGGTTTTTTTATGGCAAACAAAAAAGGTAATAAATCAAATATTTTAACCCCAGAACAAAGAAAAAGACTTGTAAATGATCATTTTAAAAAAGATTTAAGTTGAAGAGAATTGTCAATCAAATATAATGTTTCATATTCCGCTGCAAGGCAAACTTGTATTAGATTTGAAAACGAGGGAGAAGCTAGTTTTGAAGTTAAGAGTGGTAACAGTTCTAATCACACAAATATTAGAGTTAATAGTGTAGATCCCAGAGATAAACAAATTGCACAATTACTTAAAAGAAATAAGGAACTTGAAATGGAGAACGAAATCATAAAAAAGTTCAAGGAATTTACAAAGAATCAAAAGACAAAGTAACGTTAAATTCCTATTATGTTTTTATCGATGAAAACAGGAAATATTATCCTGTGTATTTGATGTGCAGAATTTTTAAAATTACAGAATCAAGTTATTATAGATGAATAAAACGCGGCAAAAAAATATACAAAGTTAAGTTCAATTGAACACTCGCAAAAAAGATTTTAAAAATTTATAGAAAAAACATGGGAATGTATGGGGCTCCAAGAATTACTATTGATTTATTCAATAAATATGGAGTTAGAGCTTCGGAGAAGAAAGTTTGAAGATATATGTCAATTCTTTCAATAAAATCTTTTGTAAGAAAGAAACGTTCTTACAGTGTTCCTAAAGAAAAGAAAAACACAAAAAGCGGAATACCAAATATAGTTGACAGAAAATGAGGTTTATATGGTCCCAATGAATTATTTGTAACTGATGTGAGTTACATACCATATGGAAATCACAAATTTGCTTATTTAAGTGTCATAAAAGATGCTTATAGCGGAATGATTGTTGCATGACACATTTCACTAAAAAATGACCTTATGATTTGAAAAAATACATTAAAAAAATTTGAAAAGGTTAGACCTAAAACTCAAATTATTATGCATTCTGATAATGGGTTTCAATACACATCATTATTTATGGCTGAATATTCAAAAAATAACAACATCATACAATCATGCTCTAGAGCAGGAAACTCTTTAGATAACGCTATGTGTGAAACGTTCTTTTCTTCTTTGAAAACAGAAAGACTTCACCATATTAAATTAAATAATCATTATGAAGTTTATGATCAAATAGATAATTATATTAATTATTATAATAATTATAGAATAACAATTAAACACAGAGCTACTCCAACTTCAATTTGGAATACATATAATTAAATTTAAAATTTCAAGAAAGTGAGATAGCTCACAATTTTTTGCGTTGTCTTTTTGAGAGAACCAAAGGGTTTCACCCTTAGTTTCTCTCAAACTCTCTCCTTAACCTACAAAAGAAAACTTCTTGCTGCGCGTAAAGTTTTCTCTTGACTCTTTCATACAAGCTTTAGCCAAATTTTGCATAAAAAAACACATTCTATACTTGACAGAATATGTTTAGTCTAGAATACTAGGCTGTTTTTTTATGCTTTGTTATTTGATCTAAAAGCTATAATTTTTTTAATAGCCTCTTCTTTTACAAAATTAATTGCATTTCTTCCGTATTGTCTTGCATCAAATCCTAAAGGATTTTTTTCAAATCAATCTTTAAGTCCTTGCGCACAAGCTATTTTTAAATCCGTTCCAATATTGATTTTTGTAATTCCTAAATCAATAGCTTTTTGTAAATCTTCTAAAGGAACTTGGCTTGAACCGTGAAGTACTAGAGGTGTTTCGATTTTACTTCTAATTTCTTCAATTAAATCAAATTGTAATTTGATTTCTCCTTTAAATAATCCGTGACTTGTACCAACAGCAATTGCTAGAGCATCTATTTGAGTTAATTTATCAAATTCAATGGCTTCGTTTACATCAGTATAACCGTTGCTTTTTGAATCTCTATCATCTTCTTTTCCACCAACGTGACCGATTTCTGATTCAACTTCCACACCTTTTGCTTTTGCATATGCTACTATTTCTTGTGTTTCTTTTACATTTTCATCAAATGGTTTAAGTGATGAATCTAACATTACACTTGAAAATCCACAATCAATTGCTCTTTTAATTAATTTAATATCAAAACCGTGATCTCAATGAAGAATAATTGGAACGTTTGATTTTTCTGTTGCATCCATTGCAAAAGCAATAACATTATCAATCCCCATGTATTTTGCAGCACTTTCAGTAACCATTAAAATAACTGGTGATTTTTGTTCTTCTGCAGCTTCAATTATTCCTTTCATCATTTCTAAATTATCAAAGTTAAATGCAGGAACCGCATACTTACCATTTCTAGCTTTTATTAATTCTTCTTTCAAACTTGCTTTCATTTTTCTTCTCCTTATATTAAAATTATAAAGGTTTTTTAAAGAATTTTAAACATTTTTAAAGAATTTTAAACTTTTTTAAACTTTTTAAAATTTTGACCTTATAATTAAAGAAGGAGGGGTATTCATTGCTTAAAGATGAAAGAAGAGAAAGAATTATTGAAATAATTAGGGAAAAAGGTTTTGTAAAAAACGTTGTATTATCAGAACTTACAAATTCAACTATACAAACCATAATTAGTGATGTAAACGAATTACATGACGAAGGTTTAATAATGAAGGTGTATGGTGGTGCTAAATCATTGGAAAATGGTGTTAAAAAAACACAAGAACCATTTGATGAAGAAAAAAGTAAGATAAACTTAACTGCAAAAGAATTGATAGCTAAAAAGGCAGTTGAACAAATAGAGGATGGAGATCTAGTGTTTTTAGATACTGGAACAACCACAAAAAAAATGTTAAAGTTTATTGCTAAAAAAAATGTTACAATTGTGACTAATGGTTTTTCAATAGCGCTAGAACTTATTGAACAAGATATCCAGGTTTGTTTGGTTGGAGGAACAATTATTCCTTCAACTCATGCTACCGCTGGAGAATTAGCGTTGAAATTTATCGATAATTTTCATTTTGATAAAGCATTTATCGGAATGAACAGTTTAGATAATAATAAGTTTTATACAACAAATATACAAGAAGCTACAATAAAAGAAAGAGTTATAAAAAACTCAGGAACCTCTTTTATTTTGATGGATTCAAGTAAATTTAATTCGCAAAACAGAATTAAAGTAGATGTTAAAAGTGAAACATCGTTAATAAGCGAGAATATACCCCCCGACTTTAAGGGAAAATATATCCCTGCATAAATTGTGAAAACAATTTGCGTAGAAGGAGATTTTGATGGGTAAAATTACAAAACAAGAAATGCTTGTTGAAAACATACTTGCCAAAATAGGTGGACCACAAAATATTAAAGATGTCTACCATTGTGCAACACGTATGAGAATTACATTATTTGACGAAAGTATTGTAAAACTTAGTGAAGTTAAAACTATTGAAAATACTCGTGGAGCTTTATTTGCTAATGGTGAATTACAAATAATCATTGGTGCTGAAGTTTCAAGTATTACTCAATTACTTAAAACAAAATTAAAAAATGAAGAACCTAATTTTGAAATTAAATCTGTATTTGAAGGTAAAAAACCTCCAATGCATAAAAGATTTTTAAAGGCGGTTTCAGCAATTTTTGGACCATTGATTCCATTCTTAATTGGTGTGGGATTAATTATGGCCTTACAACAATTGCTAATTAGATCAAAAGCTGTAAGTGCCATTAGTGATGATGGTGTTATGGGAGTTGATTACAATTTATTTGATTACATCCTAAATGTAATTGCAGGAACTGGATTCAAAATGATGGGTGCAATTGCAATGTGATCAACAGTTAGATATTTGGGAGGAAAAACACCAACAGCAATTGCATTGGCATTGATTATGGTATCTCCTATCATTCCAGAAGCTGGATTGCATTTCTTCTCAATTGGAAATTGAAATATTACTTTAAAACCATTCTATTCTACTATATTAGTGTTTATAGTAATGGGAGTTATTGTGGCATATTCACAAAAAATGTTAGAAAAATATTTACACCCTGTGGCTAACTTCTTGTTAAATCCATTTTTAACATTATTAGTTGGTGGGTTAATGGCATTTTTCGTAGCAGGACCATTAATGGGAGTGCTAGAAAACGCTATGTTAGTATCATTTAGTTGATTTATGAATCTTCCAGTAGGGATTGGTGCAATGATTGTTGGAGCAACATGACAACCATTAGTTGTTTTAGGTGTGCACAACATATTATTCTTTGCAGCAGTTACAGAGTTAAGTCAAGCAGAACCTGTGCCTTCAATTTTCTTAGCAGCTGCTTTTGCAGCAGCTTGAGCACAAATGGGTGCAACAATTGCTGTTGGACTAAAAAGTAAAAAAATGATAGATAAATCTGCTGCTTTCTCAGCTGCTTTACCTGGTATTATTTCAGGACCAACTGAATCATGTATTTACGGAGTTAATTTACCAAAAGGAAAACCATTCTTCACAGGAGTTATCGCTGGAGCAATTGGTGGATGATTAATCGGTATCTTTGGAGTTGATTTAGATAACTTAGCTGGTCTTGGAGGAATAGTTGGTTTCCTAGCTTATTCAGATGATTTAGTGCCAGCCATCCTAATTGATATGGCTTCACTTGGATTAGGTATTGCTATAACTTATGTATTCTGAGTAGAAGAAAAATCAGAATTAAGTTTAGCTAAAAAAACTATTAAATTAATGAATAAAGAATTATGTCTAAAAGGAGAAGTTGACTTTAAAGCTCAACAACTTATAAAATTAATTAAAAAAGTTAACACTAAAAAATTAAATAAAGACATTATTGAAAAAATAGACTTACTTAAATTGGATCTAGATAAGCCAACACAACAACAAATAGAATCATATTTAAATAGTGTAAAAGAAGGTCAAAAAGATTCAAAATTGAAAAAGGAAATTATTTTAAGTCTAAAATCTGTTACATCAGATAGACAAAAACAAATTAATGAGGTTTATGAAGATTTAACAAAATCAATTTTAGAACTTAAAGAACTTAAAAAAATTACAAGTAAATGTAGTAAAACAATTATTCAAAAAGCTAATTACGAATATAAATTGAAAAGAATTCAAGAAATTAAAGAAGATAAATTAGCAAAATCATTTAACAAAGCTCAAACATTGTTAGCAAGTAACGTGGTGGCAAAAAGACAACACGGTCAAGAACTTTTAAAACTTCAAAATTCATTCGAATATAAAGAAGATAAAGTTAAAATGTTAAATGAAAAAAATAATTTAATAGAAAAAGAATTAAATGTAAACAATGAAGAGTTAGCAAAAGTTACTGAAAAATACTTTAACAAGTACAATGACAAACTGTCAACTCTAGAAAAAGTAACCAATGAAGATCTAACAAATTATAGAGATGGGTTATTTAACGATATTCATAATTTACAAATTAAAGAAAAACTTTTAGACCCTAGAATCACTACTGTTTAAAAATAGAAATTGAGTGGTAATATGAAAAATAAAATATACATAATTTCTCTTAGTCCTTCATTGGATTACATTGTTAAGTTTGATAATTTAAAAATTGGAGAAACTAATAGACCTATAGAAACAGAAATATATGCTGCAGGAAAAGGTATTCATATGTCTATGTTATTGAATAACATTGGTGTTGATAATGAATCTATAGTTTTTACAAATGGAGAATTTGAAAGTTTCTTCTATAATGATTTAGATAAAATAGGGATTAAATATAAAAAGTTTCCATCAGAGGGAGATATCAGAATTAATTTAAAACTAATTGATGATAATCAAACTGAGTGTAGCGCAAAGAGTCCTATGATTCTTGAAGAAAATATTGAAAGATTATTTAATTATTTAGAGAAAAATGTAAATCCAAACGACTATGTTATTGCTGCAGGAAGTGTACCGCAAGGAGTTGATTCAGATATTTATGCAAGAATAGTTAATAAAGTAAATAATTTAAAGGCGTTTTGTGTAATAGATGCTTTTGGTGAAGCTCTAAATAACGCTATTAAGGAAAGGCCATTCTTAATAAAACCTAATAAAACTGAACTTGAATTGACTACAGGGATTAAAATTAATAGCGAGACAGATCTTATAAAAGCTGCTGAAAAACTTTTACATGAAGGAGTTAAAAATGTATTAATTTCGATGGGTGAAGAAGGCGCGGTATTTATAAACGAAACCACTAAGGTAAAATGTGAGATTGGCAGTTGAAATAAAAAACTTGTCAATGCAGCTGGAGCTGGAGACAGCATGATGGCTGGTTTTGTCGCTAAATGAATTGAAACAAATGATATAGAAGCTTCATTAAAAAACGGGATTATTTGTGGAAGTGCAACAGCATTTTCGAATAAAATAGCTACTCATAATTTAATAAAAGAACTTGAAAGTGCTTCTACTTTGAAAGTTGAAAAATTATAAAACAAACCTCATTAGAGGTTTGTTTTATTTGTAAAATCCTTCACTTTTACTATAAAAAAGAAAGATTAATGTTGTGTTTCAAAAACAGCTTTATATTTAAACCTATTTTTTATTCTTGCAATTGAATAATAAATAACAAAAACCCAGTTTAGTTAAACTGGGTTTTTGTTATTAAAATGTTTGGTTATCATTTTGATAAACTCTTTCTTTCAAAGTGTTTATCTCTATTCTTAAGTCTTTTACAATGTTTTCAAACGTTTTTGTAGTGCTTGCCAGTAATTGTTTAGTATCTGCAAGTTCTTTTTTTGTTTCTACTAATTCAATTCTTGTTTCATCAAGTTCTTGTTTTGTAGTAGCTAACTTATTTTCAAGTTCTTCTACTATAACTTTGTATTTTGCAACTTCTTCTTTGATACGTTCTGTACAAGTTTTATTTTTCTTTTTATAGCCATTTACATAGCTACTTATTCCTGTTACCACTTTATTTAGCCCCGCATTCTCTTTTTTACTCATAACTTTATCAGATTCTTTATAAATCTCTATAATTTTATCACAGTAATAGGGCAGTATTTCTTCCAGGATTATTGAAATTTTGTTGTTATCATCAATTTGTAAAAATAACTCTAATAATTTAAGTTTTCGCATGTTTTGAAATTTACCTCCATTAGTACTATCGTCATAAATTTGCTAAAAATGTACAACATTATGAAATTTTTTTTCAAAAGTAGTGGTGAAATTTTTTTTTACAAAAAAAGACTACAATTAATAAAGTAATAGAAAGAAGTGTCAATATGAAAAAAAATACAGGAGCTTCTTTGGTAGCAGATACACTAATTAATCACGGAGTTGAATATGTGTTTACTGTACCAGGAGCAAAAATTGATAAAGTTATCGATGAATTAGATAATAGAAAAGACAAAATTAAAATGATAGTTTGTCGTCATGAACAAAATGCTGCTTTAATAGCACAAGGAATTGGAAGAATTTCAGGAAAACCAGGAGTTGTTCTTGTAACTTCAGGTCCAGGGGTTTCAAACTTAGCTACAGGTCTTGTAACAGCTACAAGTGAATCTGACCCAGTTTTAGCAATTGGAGGTAACGTTAAAAGACGTGACGCAAACAAAAGACGTCACCAAGCAATGGCAAACGTTGCTGCAATGGCACCTTTAACAAAATTCGCAGAAGAGGTAGAAGCTGCAGATAGTATGGCAGAAGTGCTTTCAAATGCATATAGAAGTGCAAATTCAGGTAGAAAAGGAGCTGCATTTGTTTCTATTCCAATGGACGTTTCAACTGATGAAACAGAATTTGAACCAATGAGCCCTTCAATAGTTACAAAAATGGGACATGCAAATATCGAATTAATGGAAAAATTAATAGAAGATATTAAAAACGCTAAATTACCAGTTTTACTATTAGGAATGAGATCAAGTGATGATCCAACTGTTGCTGCAATTCGTGAATTGTTATCGGTTGTTAAATTACCAGTTGTAGAAACTTTCCAAGGAGCTGGAATTATTCCAAGACACTTAGAAGATACATTCTTTGGTAGAGTTGGTTTATTTAAAAATCAACCTGGAGATTTATTGTTAGATAAATCAGATCTTGTAATTGCTGTTGGTTATGACCCAATTGAATATGACCCAGAAGTTTGAAATAAAGATGTAAACAAAAAAATATATCACATCGATTCAGTTTTATCAGAAGTTGACAACTTCTATAAACCTCATGTTGAATTAATTGGAAGCATTAAAAGAACTATCAAAAAAATGGCTTGTATGTTAAAAGAAGAAAAATACGAATTATCAGATGAAAACAATAAATTCTTAGAACAATTAAAAGGGAAATTTGAAAATATAACAAAACTATTCAAATATAGAGATAATATTACTCACCCATTACAATTAATGTGAAGATTAAGACAATTAATTGATGATGAAAGTTTTACAAGTATTGATAACAATACTTTAATCACAACTGATGTTGGTTCAATTTATATTTGAATGGCAAGAAACTTCAAATCTTATGAACCAAGAAAATTATTATTCTCAAATGGTATGCAAACTCTTGGGGTAGCTTTACCTTGAGCAATAGCAGGTTCATTGTTAAATCCTGGTAAAAAAGTAATTTCAATGTCTGGAGATGGTGGTTTCTTGTTTAGTGGACAAGAACTTGAAACAGCTGTGAGAGAAAAATTAAACATTACTCACATTATTTGAAATGATAATTCATATAACATGGTTGATTTCCAACAAGTTGCAAAATATGGTAAATCTGCAGCTGTTGAATTAGGACCAGTTGATTTTGCAAAATATGCTGAAGCATTCGGTGCAAAAGGATTTGATGTTAAATCACCAGATGAGTTAGAAAGTGTTTTAAGAGAAGCACTTTCTTATGAAGGTGTAGCTATAGTAAATGTGCCAATTGATTACACAGATAATGGAATTTTAGGAAACATGCTTTTAGAAGGAGTTGACTAATATGCCAACAAAATTATTTCAATACTCAACAATTACCAGTTTAATGCACGGTAATTATGATGGAGAAATCAATTTTAAAGATTTTAAAACTAAAGGAGACTTTGGTTTAGGAACTTTTGAAGGACTAGATGGAGAAATGATAGTTCTGGATAAAAACTTTTATCAAACTCAAATGGATGGTAGTTTAAGTGTGATTAATGAATCATACACTTCTCCGTTTTTATCAATTTGTAATTTTGTAGAAGACGAAAAAATGGAATTAAATGGACTTAACGTTGATCAAGTTATGGAAGAAATTGAAAAAGGAGAAACTTCAAAAATTATTGCTATAAAAATTGAAGGAGAGTTTGAAACAATAACCACTAGATCTGTTAAAAAACAAGAAAAACCATACAAAAAAATGTTTGAAATTAAAGACGTTCAACAAACAGTTACTTTCGAAAATAACAAAGGAACTATTGTGGGTTTTTATACTCCTAAATACTTAAATACAGTTGGTGTTGAAGGAGTTCATTTTCATTATGTTACTAGCGAACTTACAAGCGGAGGCCATGTTCTTGAATTTAAAATGAAAAACGCAATATTAACAAAAAGTTATATTGATGAAATTGAATTAAAACTTGGAAAAGCCAGTTTTGGTCAAGAAGATATCCAAGAACATATCAAAAAACTTGAAGGTAATAATTAAAAAAAACCTTTACTTACATATGTAGGTAAAGGTTTTTATTTTGCCTTATTATTTTTTAAAGTAGTTAAGTCCTAATACTTCAAGACTAGCTAGTGTAATAAAGTTATATGGTTTGTTAAAGTGAGGTAAGAAGAAGATGTCAACTAATGGTAATTCATCAATTGTAAGTCCTTTTTGAACTGCAAGAGCAAACATATACATAACTTCTGTATGATTGTTTTCTGATGCAACTTGTGCTCCAATAATTCTTCTTGAATCTTTTTCTCATATAATTTTAATTCAAACATCTTTGTATGTTGACATAAATTCAGGACGATCACTGTCTTTGAAAGTTTTTTCTTCAACTTCAATTCCAAATCTATCAGCTGCAGCTTTTGAAACTCCAACAGCTGCCATTTTTCATCCAAACACTTCAATTCCGTTAGCTCCTGTAAATCCTGGGCTTGTAAGTTCGTTATTTTTAACAATGTTGTAAGCTGCCATTATTCCAGTTCTTACAGCTGTTGTTGCTAAAGCGATTTGTGTATCTTTTTTAAGTGAAACGTTGTAAACTTGTGCACAATCACCAACTGCATAAATATCAGGGTTTGTTGTTTGCATAAATTCATTAACTTTGATAGCTCCTCTTTCATCAAGGTCGATAACTCCTTCAAGTTGTTGAGTTTGAGGTTTAACCCCAACTGAAAATACAACGTAATCTACATCAATTTCTTCTTTGTCTGTAATTACTTTTGTAACTTTTCCATCAACACCTTCGAATTTAGTAACTCCTTGACCTAAAGCTAATTTAACTCCATTTTTAGTCATTTCATTTTCAACTAATGAACTAAATTCTTGGTCGTAGTATAGAGGCATAATTCTATCTGCAACGTCAATTAAACAAACTTCTTTTCCAGCTTCTTTAAATGCGTCAACTAATTCAACCCCAATGTATCCAGCTCCAACAACTGCAACTTTTTTGATGTTTTTATCATTATTTGCTGCCTTAATTGCTTGTGCATGGTGGTAGTTTTTACAAATTTGAACTCCTTCTAAATCAATTCCAGGAATTGGTGGTGTTAAAGGTCAAGTTCCTGTTGCAATAATTAATTTATCGTAATTATCATCAAAAGTTTCTCCTGTTTTTAAGTCTTTAACTTTAACAGTTTTTTTATCACTGTCGATTGAAACTCATTCGTGTTCCATTTTTACATTAATCCCTTCATTTGTAAGGATTTCTGGTGAAGCGTAAAATAGTCCGTTTGGATCTTTAACTTCTCCCTTAACTCAAAGAGCAATTCCACACCCTAGGAAAGAAATGTTATCATTTCTATCGTAAGTTG